>CAZSRL010000014.1:12634-18253 GCA_964609615.1 uncultured Muribaculaceae bacterium | reverse complement strand
AAAAGCACCATGTGGTGCTAGCCAGTAATATACCCTTATAGGGTTTCTGAAAAACCACCCTTTAAAAGGGTAGATTTTTATTTTTTAAAAGTAATAAAAAGATAAAACATGATATAATGAATATAGGCGTGATAAAATGATAAAATTAGAGCAATATAGAGATATATGGTTAGGGGAAAGATTCAAAGAGGTGATTGGGTTTTATCCACGCGAGTTTTACTGTTTAGACAATTTCAGTTCTTTTAAAGTTGAATGTAATGGTTATTTATATTCTTCTAATGAAGAAGCTTATCAAGCATTGTGATTTATAGAAAGCGCACCCGAAATAGCCGAACAAATAAAAAAATCACATTCTGCACATGAAGCTCAAAAAATTGCGTATGCAAATAAGAATAAAAGAAGAAAAGATTGGGAAAAAATAAAATTATCCGTGATGGAAGAATTACTAATGGCAAAAGTTGAACAAAATCCATATGTAAAAAAGAAACTACTTGAAACTAAGGATTATATTATAGTAGAGGATTCTCCAAAAGATAATTATTGGGGCTGGGGAGAAAACAGAAATGGAGAAAACAATCTTGGAAAATTATGGATGAAAATAAGAGATAATTTAAAGTAGTTCTTAGATGAATAAATTAAGCTTGCTATTTATGCAAGTTTTGTTTTGCAAAGGACAATCTATAATTTTGCTTTTGTTGAAATTTTTATAAGATTTTGTTAATATTATAATGGGTGATAGATATGAAAAAAACTATTGGGATTGTTTTGGTTGTTTTGGGAATTATTTTTCCAATCGTAGTATATGCTGCGGTACCTGCTGCGCCTCCGGAAGGAAGTGGAGGGGAAAATAGTTCATCTTCAAGTGTAACTCATAAAGGGAAAACAACTATCTCAAGTGACACCACAGTAAAAGAAAAAAGTTATTCAAGTGCTGCAGCGGGACAAAACGCAATTTTAGCATCAAAAGGAACTAGCATATTAACTAATTGCAAAATAACTAAAAGCGGAGATAGCACTGATGAAAATGCGGATTTTTATGGAACTAATGCAGCGATATTTGTATATAATGGAGCAACATTAAATATAAAAAGTTCTACAATATCTACAAATGGTACTCACGCTAATGCTGTTTTTGCATATGAAACAGGTATTGTTAATATAAGCGATTCAAAAATCACTACTACAAAAGGCACTTCTGGTGGAATAATGGTTACCGGAGGAGGAACATTAAATGCTACAAATTTAACAATAAAAACAAGTGGTAATTCAGCAGCAGCAATAAGAAGTGATAGAGGAGGAGGAACATTAACAGTTGACAAAGGAACATATGAAACAAATGGTGTTGGTTCTCCAGCAATTTATTCTACCGCAAATATAATTGTAAAGGATGCAACATTAACTTCTAACGTATCAGAAGGAGCAGTTGTTGAAGGAGCAAATTCGATTTCACTTGAAAATGTTAATTTAGTGGATAATAATACAAAACTTAATGGAAATTCTGAAACATATAAAAATATCTTCTTATATCAATCAATGAGTGGCGATGCAAATGAAGGAAATGCTTCATTTGAAGCCAAAAACTCAACAATTAATACAAAAAAAGGGGATACATTTTTTATTACTAATACTACAGCCTCAATAAATTTAGAAAATAATTCTTTTACAAACTTAGATGGTGATTTTTTAAGAATTCAAAAAGGTAAATGGGGAACATCAGGATCAAATGGTGGAAATCTTACATTGAATTTAAAAAATCAAAGAATTGAAGGTGCGATTATTGTTGATAATATCTCAACATTAAAAATGTCATTAAATGATGGAAGTAAATATTTTGGAAACATTGATTTTAATAATCAAGCAAAAAAAATATCATTGAATGTTTCAAGTGATTCAATTATTTCTTTAGACAAAGATACATATGTTGATAAGTTAGATAATGAAGTAAGTGATAATTCTAATATATATTTAAATGGTAATAAATTTTATGTAAATGGAAAAACAATAACAGCAAATAACGGAACCTATAGTGAAGATAATAATAAAAAAGAAACAAAAGAAGTGAGCAATGATGATAATTTAATAAATAATAGTCATTTATATTATGCATTAGGTGGAATATTGTTAGTAATAATTATTGTTGTTACATTTATTGTTTTGAAAAAAAGAAAAAATAAAAAAATGCATTAACAAATGCATTTTTTAAAGTAAAGTTTTAAATTTATAAAAATGTGTGATACAATTTTATTGAGGATGATAAAATGAATGAAGAAATAAAAACAATTGAAGAGAAATTTAATGATTTATGGAGGTCTCTTTGACTTAGATAATAAATTGGCATCAATTAAAGAAAAGGAAAATTTGACACAAAAAGTAGACTTTTGGCAAAACCAAGAGAATGCTAACACCATAATGGAAGAGTTATCTAATTTAAATGAAAGTGTAAATTCTTTTTTAGAATTTCGTAAAACACTTGACGATGTTAAAGTGTTTTTAGAGCTTAATAGCAAAGATGAATTATTGATTAAGGAATTTGAATCAAATGTTAAATATTTGGAAAAGAATATAATGATATTAGAACAAGAAACATTATTTAATGGAAAATATGATTCTCACAATATATATGTGGAAATTCATTCAGGTGCAGGTGGAACTGAAAGTAATGATTGGGCTGATATGGTTGCGCATATGTATGAAAAATATTTTGAAAAATCCGGTTTTAATTATCAAATAATTGATGAACAGCCTGGTGAAGAAGTGGGTATCAAAGGGAAACTGTTGCATGTAAAAGGAAAAAATGCATATGGTAAATTAAAAGGAGAAACAGGAGTACATCGATTGGTAAGAATAAGTCCATTTGATAGTGCTAAAAGAAGACACACATCATTTGCTTCAGTTTTAATAACTCCTGAAATCAATAAAGAAATTAATGTAGAAATAAATGAAAAAGATTTAAAAATAGATGTTTATCATAGTGGAGGAGCCGGCGGACAAAGCGTTAATACAACAGATAGCGCAGTTAGAATAACTCATTTACCATCTGGTATTGTAGTTACTTGTCAAAATGAAAGAAGTCAATTACAAAACAAAGACAAAGCGTTAGAAATTCTAAAAGCTAAACTATATTTATTAGAAGAAAGTAAACTAAATGATAAATTAAGTGATTTAAAAGGAAAAGTAATGGATGTAAATTTTGGTAGCCAAATAAGAAGTTACGTTCTTCATCCATATAATATGGTTAAAGACCATAGAACGAATGTTGAAACAAGTAATGTAAAAAAAGTACTTGATGGAGATTTAGATATATTTATAGAAGGATATTTGAAATGGAAAAAATAAAAAGAATAAATTTTGAAATAATTAAGAAATATTTATTAATAATAGTAGGATTATTTATAATTGCTATTTCTTTTAATTTGTTTTTTTTGCCATATGATTTAGTTGTATATGACTCAAACGGACTTGCGGTTATTATTAATAATTTTATAGATGTAAAACCATCCACAATTATTTTTGCATTTTCTGTATTGTGTTTAATATTTGGATTTATTTTTCTTGGATTCAAAGATACTAAAAACGCTATAATAGCTTCTGTTATTTATCCCTTTTTTGTAGAAATAACAAAAAATGTAAGTGATTATGTGGCAGTAAATGAAGTAGATATGTTAGTTGTCGCATTATTTGCTGGTGTTACAACTGGTATTGGAAACGGTTTGGTTTTTAGAAGTAATTTTAATACTGGAGGAACCGATTTGCTTGAATTAATATTTTGTAAGTATATAAAAGTACCTTTTGGATGGGCGGTACTATTAATTGATGGATCGATTGTTGTGGCCGGAGGTTTAATATTTGGTTATGAATTAATGATTTATGCAATAATAACATTAGTGTTAATATCTGTTATTTCTGATAAAATAATTCTTGGAATTAAAGAACAAAAAGCTTTTTACATAATAAGCAAAAAAAAGGAACTTATAAAAAAATATCTAATTGAAGGTTTAAATAAATCAGTCACAGAATTAGAAGGAAAAGGTTTTCATACAGGGTATGATGAAGATGTTTTGCTATGTGTTGTAAAAACAAGAGAGTATTATAAAATAAAAAAAGGAATTGAACAAATTGATTCAAAAGCATTTTTAATAATTAATGATACACATGAAGTAATTGGAAGCGATAATATTTGATTTACATTTTTAGCAAAAAGTAATAGTTTTTCCTTTGAAAAACTAAAAAAATTTGATATAATTTTAAGGAGGATAAGATATGGGATTAATAGGAGCTTTAAAAAATTTAACATTTAATCCACAAGACGTGGTTAAAAGGGTAAACAAAGGTAATTTGTTTTCTCGTGTTTTTATTTTTTTGATAGGAGTTTTATTAACAGCTTTGGCATTTAACATTTGTTTTGCTCCTCAAAATTTAGTGACCCCTGGTGTTAGTGGATTAGCTATTTTAGTCGCACATGTAAGTAATTTGAGTGCTGCTAGTTTTATATTTTATGCTAATTTATTTTTAATAGGATTAAGTTTAATATTGCTAGGTGGACAAAAATCTATAATAGGTATAATTGGTTCTTTAACCTATTCTGTATTTGTTTTTTTTACTCAAGATATTAATTCATTATTAAATATAAGTTTTGAAAATGATTTGCTATATGTTTTATGTGGTGCAGTATTGTATGGCTTGGGAACTGGTTTAGTATTAAGAGTTGGATTTAGTACAGGAGGAACAGATATTCTAGGACTTATTATTAGTAAATACACACATAAACCCATAGGGAAATCATTGTTAATTGCTAATGGAATGGTAATTTTATTAGGAGCATTTACTTTTGGATACACAATGATCTTATATTCTATCATAATTGTGTATTTATCAACTTTACTTGTAGATAAAATAGTACTTGGTATAAGTGATTCAAAAATGTTTTTAATTGATACTGAAAAAGATGAAGAAATAACAAGATTTATTATGGAAATAATGCAAAGTGGAGTTACTATTTTTAAAGCCAAAGGTGGATATAAAAATGATAAAAAAGAGATGTTAATGTGTGTTGTATCTACTACAAATTATTTTAAATTAAAAGAAAGTATAAAACAAATTGATCCAAATGCATTTATAATGGTTAGTGATTGTTATGAAGTACATGGTGGCACAAAGAAAAAAGTAATACCGTTTTAGAAAGAAGTGAAGAAGTAATGGAATTAATAAAAATGAAGAATATTTTTAAAACATATAAAAATGGTGTAACCGCTTTATGTGATTTGAATTTAGAAATATCTAAAGGAGATTTTGTATTTGTTATAGGAGCAAGTGGAAGTGGTAAAAGTACATTAATTAAGCTTTTATATAGAGAGGAAAAGCCTACAAAAGGAGAAGTATTTGTAGGTGGAGTAAATGTTGCTAAATTAAAGAATAGAAAGATTTATAAATACAGAAGAAAACTTGGTATAGTTTTCCAAGATTATAAATTATTACCAAAACTTACTGTATATGAAAATGTTGCTTTTGCACTTCAATGTTTAGGAATGAAAGAAAGCAAAATCAAACCAAAAGTTTTAAAAGCATTAGAACAAGTCGGACTAAAAGAAAAAGTAAGAAGTTATCCAGATAAATTATCTG
>CAZSRL010000014.1:0-12624 GCA_964609615.1 uncultured Muribaculaceae bacterium | reverse complement strand
GAGAACAACAAAGAGTTTCAATCGCAAGAGCGATTGTTAATAAACCTAAGTTGTTAATTTGTGATGAACCAACAGGAAACTTGGATCCTGATACATCTTGGGAAATAATGCAAGTGTTACAAGTTATTAATAAAGAAATGGGTACAACAATAATAATGGCAACCCATGATAAAGAAATGGTTAATAAATTAAAGAAAAGGGTACTTATTTTAGATAAAGGTATGCTTGTTAAAGATAAGATGAAAGGAAGTTATAAACATGAGTCCCTTTAGAATATTAAAAAATAACATTAAAGATGGAATTAAAAGCGTATTTAGAAATTTTAGTTTAAGTTTAGCTTCAATTTCATGTATTACAATTACATTAATATTAGTTGGTGTAAGTATAATCTTATCTTATAATGTTAATAATTTTACAAAACAAATTGAAAGTGATGTAAGCATTGTTATATTTTTAGATAAACAAATAGATGCTCAGTCAGCTAAAGATATAGAGCAAAAAATTAATAATGTTGGTAATATTAACTCAATAAAATTTGAAAGTAAAGAACAAGTTAAAAAAGATATGCAGGGAGAATCAGAAATATTCGATACAATTATGTCTCAATGGGATGAAAGTAGTAATCCATTACAAGACACATATACAGTTAAAGTGAAAGATATCGAGAGTATTGGGACTACTGCTGCTGCAATAAAAAAAATAGATGGTGTTGATGTTGTTAAATATGGAGAAGGAATGGTTGAAACTCTAGTAAATATTTTTGATACTGTGAAAAAAGTAACTATTGCAATAGTTATAGCATTAGTACTTGTAACTGTATTTCTAATATCTAATACAATAAAAATTGCTATATCATCTAGAAAAAGACAAATTGAAATTATGAGGTTAGTAGGAGCAAGTAATTCATATATTAGAAGACCATTTTTTGTTGAAGGAATTGTATTAGGATTTTTAGGTAGTATAATTCCATTGTTTGCCTGTTGTTATGGATATATTTTCTTTTATGATAAATTTAATGGTAATTTATTTACTCCACTTATTTCTTTAACTAAACCAGATGACGTTATCTTTCAATTGATTGCTATAATATTTGCAATAGGAATTGTAGTAGGAGCATTTGGTAGTTATAGAGCTGTAAGGAAGTTTTTGAAGATATGATGAAGAAGTTTTTATGTTATACAATTTTCTTCTTTCTAATCATTGCTTTTACTCCAATAAAGGCAGATGCGACTACATTAAATGATTTAAGAAGTGAATTAGGTTCACTTCAATCAAAGGCATCTGCGGCACAAGCAAGAAAAAGCAATACTCAAAGCCAAATGGTAAAAAAAAGACAAGAAATTCAAAGTACGCAAAATGATATTATAACAGGAAGAAAGAAAATTGAAAAAGCAAAACAAGATATTATTGTTTTAAATAAACAAATAGATGAAAAAGAAGAAGAAATAAAGGAATTAATGAGATTTGAACAAATAGCTCAAGGAGATAATGCATATTTGGATTATTTGTTTGGAGCAAAAGATTTTACTGACTTTATTTATAGAGCTTCTGTTGTAGAACAATTAAGTAAATATAATAAAGATAATATTAAAAAAATGAATAAACTTATTGAAGAAAATAATAGCTTACAAGAAGAATTAAAGAAAAAAGAAGAAGAACTAAAAAAATTAAATATTAAATTACAAGAAGATTATAAAGATTTAGGTACTGATTTAGTTAAATTAGAAGAAACTGCTTTAGATATTAATGACCAAGTAAAAGCGCAAAAAGATATTATCAATATGTATGTTAAAATGGGTTGTAAAGCAGATCAAGATATTAATACATGTACTGACGTTCCTTTATCTGCAGGATTTAACCATCCTCTACATGGCAAAGGATATTTATCAAGTTATTTTGGATACAGAAAATCCCCTTGTAGTGGTTGCTCATCTTATCATAGAGGAGTTGATATAACTTTTAATGGTGTGGGTGGTTCACCTGTATATGCTTCAACAACTGGTAGAGTTGCTACTATTGTAAGAAAATCAAGTTGTGGAGGAAATCAAGTGTTTATTAATCATACTGTTAAGGGTAAAATGTACCTTACAGTATATAAACATTTAGCAACTGTGAATGTAAGCGTAGGAGGTCTTGTAACCGCCGCTACTAAAATAGGAACTGTTGGAGGAAGCAGAAGCTTAACCCCTTGGGATTATTGTAGTACTGGAGCGCACCTTCATTTTGAAACAGCAACTGGACATTACTCAACAGGATATTTGTACAATACATTTAATCCGGCATCAGTAATCAAATTTTAAAAACTCTTTTATTGAGTTTTTTTAATATTAAAATAATATGATATAATTTATTAGGAGGGAAATATGTCTTTTGGTTCAAATATAAAAAATGAAATAAGTAATATTAAATATTCTAAAACTGAAAATATGAGTGAATTATCTGCTATTCTAAATATAAGTGGCATGTTTAATAAAAATAATTTTGTAGTATATACAGAAAATCCTTCAGTTGCTAGAAGAATATATAAATTAATAAAAGATCTTTATCATGTTAATATAATTATGAAAAATCAAAAAATTAATAGGTTAAATAAGAATTATTTAATAGAAATTATAGTTGAAGAAAAAAGTAATTTTATTTTAAAAGACTTATCTTTAATAAATAATAATAATTCCAAAAAAAGAACACCTAGTTCATTTATTATCGCAGATGATGAAGAAAAAAAAGCATATTTAAGAGGAGTATATTTAGTGTGCGGAAGCATTAATGATCCTAAAACTTCTAGATATCATATGGAGTTTTTAATTAAAAATAAACAAACCAGTGAATTTGTTTGTAAATTATTAAATAATTATAATTATAATAGTAAAATAATAAAAAGAGATAAAAATTATATAGTATATGTTAAAGAAAGTGAAAAGATAAGTGATTTTATTAAACTTCTTAACGCTTATAACGCCTTATTTTACTATGAAGATATAAGAATATATAGAGATCATAAAAATATGACTAATAGACTTAATAATTGTGAACAAGCAAACGTTGAAAAAACAATTAATTCGTCAAAAAATCAATTGGAAAGTATTGAAAAATTATTAAGTAAATATGATATAATTTTATTAGATGATAAAATTAAAGAAATAATTACATACAAAAAAAAATATCCTGAATCTTCAATGCAAGAATTAGCGGATATTATGACAATAGAAACTGGAAAAAAAATCACTAAAAGTGGAATAAATCATAGATTTAGAAAAATTAAAGAACTTGTAGAAAAACACAATATAAGTTAAGATAATTATAAATAGAAGGAGAACATTATGAATAAAAAAGGATTTACTTTAATTGAACTGTTAATGACTATAGCAATTATATCTTTAATAACCGCGATAACTGTACCTAGTATTATATTTGTTAATAAAAAAATAAAAGCAAGAAATGAAGATGCAAGAAACAAATTAATTTTAAATGCTGCTAAAATGTATGGCAAAGATGTTTTATTTAAAGATAATAATACTTGTAAAATAATAACTGTTAATGATTTAATAAATAATGGTTATTATGATGAAAAGGATAATGTTGATAAAACTAAAAAAGTTGTTGTGAGAGAAACAAACAATTTTGTCAAAGCAACATTTGGAGAAAGTTGCTAAACTAAATAATTTTATCAATTATTCCATATTTTAATGATTCATCTGAATTCATAAAATAATCTCTGTCAGTATCTTTTTCTATCTTTTTAAGTGTCTGATTAGTATTAATAGAAAGCAAATTATTTAGCTTTCTTTTTAATTTGATTATTCTTTCTGCTGCTATTTTAATTTCAGTTGCTTGACCATTACAACCTCCTATTGGTTGATGAATCATTATTTCACTATTTTTTAAAGCATATCTCTTTCCTTTTTGACCACTAGATAATAAAAATGCAGCCATGCTAGCACACAAACCAATACATATTGTACTTATGTCACTTTCTATATAATTCATAGTATCATATATTGCAAAACCAGCGGTGACGCTACCTCCAGGGGAATTAATATATATATTAATATCATCATGACATAATGAATTTAAATATAATAGTTCTCCAACAATAATATTTGCTTTTGAATCTGTAATTTCACCTTCAATAAAAATAATTCTATCATTTAATAATCTAGAGTATAAATCATATGCTCTTTCTGTATTGTTATCTTTTTCAATAACTGTTGGGATGATGTTCATATTACCTCCTATTATTATATTTATATATTTTAATAAAAATTATTCAAAATATATGTGACAAAATATATATATTTTGATAAAATAATATATATAGAATAAGAGGTAAACAAGTGATTAATGAAATAACTATAAAAATAAAAGGTTATGATGACTATAAAACTGTCTCAAGTATTAAATTAAAAGAACTTGTGTCTTTTGTTCATGCTTCAAATGTTGTGGCTGCTAGAGTAGATGATGAAATAGAAGATTTAGATTATTCACTTAATAAAAATTTAAATGTTGAGTTTATTACATTAGAAAATAGAGAAGGGTTAAGAATATATATATCTGGTCTTAAATTCCTTTTAATGGTTGCTGTAAAAGAAATATTCGGAATGGATGCAGCTGTTAGAACAAAATATTCTTTTGGAAAAGGAGTATATTGTACAATAGATAGTAAAAACACAATAAAAGAAAAAGAACTAAATGATATAAAAGAATATATGAAAAAACTAGTTGATGAAAAAATACCTTTTGAAAAAATAAATGCATCTACAACTAGTGCTATAAGATATTTTAATAATATAAATGAAAAAGAAAAAACAAAATATTATGAAAGTTATGTTGATGAATCAATAACTATATATAAATTAGCAAATTATTATAATTATTTTTATACTAAAATGCCAAGTGATACAAGTGTATTAAAATACTTTGATTTAAAATATGTTGAAAACAATTCATTTGTTTTACAATATCCTCTAAGTAATACAAATGAAATACCAAATTATCAAAATTTTGATAAAATACTACAAGAATTTAACAAATACGAAGAATGGATAACAAAACTAAAAGTTGATTATGTATGTGATGTTAATGAGTTAGTTTCTTCAAGCAAAATAGAAGAATTTATTTTGATAAATGAAATGAATCAAAATAATATGATTAATGAAATAGTAGAACAAATAGTGAATGATAAAAATATTAAAATGGTATTAATTGGAGGGCCATCATCTAGCGGAAAGACAACAAGTTCTAAAAAGTTTGCTTTGAGTCTTAAGTCAAAGGGCTTTAATCCTTTCGTAATATCAACTGATGATTATTATAAAGATAGAGTAGATTCTCCAAAAGATAAAGATGGAAATTATGATTTTGAGACTATCGATGCAATAGAAGTTGATTTATTTAATGAACAATTAAAAGATTTAATATCAGGTAAAGAAGTAAATATGCCTGTATTTAATTTTAAAACTGGAAAAAAAGAATTTTCTGATAAAAAAAGTAAAATGCATTCAAAAGACATAATTGTTATTGAAGGGTTACATACTATGAATGAGGAAATGACAAAGTCTATTTTAAAAGAAAACAAATACAAAATATATGCATCTCCATTTACGCCTCTTAATATTGATAGACATAATTATATTTCCACAACAGATGTAAGATTATTAAGAAGAATAGTAAGAGATAATAGAACAAGAGGATATAATTCTCTTCATACATTAAGCTCGTGGGAAAAGGTAAGACAAGGCGAAGAAAAGTATGTGTTTCCATATCAAAATGATATGGATGCTGTATTTAATACTATTTTGATATATGAAATAGGTGTATTAAAAGTATATGTTGAACCACTTCTTCATTCTATTAAAAAAGATAATAAGTATTATGAAGAATCAAAAAGATTATTAAATTTCTTAAGTTCATTTTTTCCTATATCAAGTTCTTATGTTCCAAAGGAAAGTTTGTTAAGAGAATTTATAGGAGAAAGTTATTTTAAATAAAAGGAGGAATTATGAAAAGAGTAGCAATAAATGGTTTTGGTAGGATTGGAAGAATAGCATTAAGATTACTTGCGAATAGTGAAGATATAGAAGTTGTAGCAATTAATGATTTAACAGATTCATTGCAACTTGCTTATTTGTTAAAATATGATTCAGTTCATAGAACATTAGGTGATAATGTTTCTTATGATAAAGATGGAATATATATTAATAATAAAAGAATTCCTATATTTTCAGAAAAAGAACCAAGCAAATTGCCTTGGAAGGTATTTAAAGTTGACGTAGTCTTAGAATGTACTGGAGTTTTTACTTCTAAAGAAAAATGCATGGCTCACATAGAAGCAGGAGCAAAAAAAGTAATAATATCAGCACCATCAAAAGATGAATGTAAGACAATTGTTTATAATGTTAATGATAATACTATTGATGGAACAGAAGAAGTTATAAGTGCTGCTAGTTGTACAACTAACTGTTTAGCGCCCGTCTTATTTGTGTTAAGCAAAAAATATAAAATAAAAAAAGGATATATGACAACAGTTCATGCAATGACAAACGATCAAGAAACGTTAGATATCCCACATAAAAAAGGAATAGAATCAAGAAGAGGAAGAGCTGCAAGTCAAAATATAATTCCTACCTCAACAGGAGCTGCCAAAGCAATAGGAAAAGTATTGCCTGAATTGGACGGAAAATTAATGGGAACTGCTTATAGGGTTCCGGTTGCTGACGGTTCTCTTATAGATTTAGTACTTGAAGTTCAAGGAGAAGCTTCCATTGAGGAAATTAACGATTTATTTATGGAAAACATTAATGAATCAATAAAAATAATAAATACTCCAATTGTAAGTAGTGATATAATTGGAGAACCTACTGGAGCTGTTGTAGATGGGCTTTTAACAAGTGTCATAACAGAAGGAAACAACCATTTAATCAAAGTAGTAGCTTGGTATGACAATGAAGTGGGATATACATCTCAAATGATAAGATTATTAAATAAACTTTAAAATTCTATTTTAAAGTTTATTTTTTTAAAACTATGACAAGCAATATAAAATAAAGTTTAATTTTACATTATATTTGATATAATAAAGATAGGTGGTAATATGAAATTTATTGATGAAGTAAATATTAAAAATAAAACAGTTATACTTAGAGTTGATTATAATGTACCTATTATTAATGGTAACATAACTGATAATTTTAAAATAATAAGTAGTTTTGAAACTATAAGATACTTATTAAACCAAAATTGTAAAATAATCATACTAAGTCATTTAGGAAAAGTAAAAACTGAAGAAGACAAAAAAGATAATGATATGAAAATTGTATATAAAAAACTTAAAACATTATCAAAAAGAAAAGTATTTTTTTCTAATGAATGTTTTGGAGAACAATTAAATAATAAAGTTAAAAACTTAAAGAAAAATCAAATATTATTAGTACAAAACACTAGGTATATGGATATAGAATCTAAAAAAGAAAGTAATTGTGATGCAGAATTAAGTAAATATTGGGCATCACTTGGAGATGTATTTGTTATGGATGCTTTCGGGACATGTCATAGAGAACATGCTTCTACATATGGAATAAGTAAGTTTTTACCTACTTGTTATGGTTTTTTAATAAAGAAAGAAATCAAAGTATTAAATGAAGTAATTGACTCAAAGAATAAAGTATTAATACTAGGAGGTTCAAAAGTAAGTGATAAGATAGATTTAATTGACAATTTAATAAATAAAACAAAAAAAATAATTGTTGGTGGAAAAATGTGTTTTACTTTTCTAGAAGCATTAGGTAATAAAATTGATAAATCGCTGATTGAAACTGAAAAAAAAGATTATGTAAATCAATTATTAGATAAATACAAAAATAAAATAATTTTACCAGTTGATTTTGTAAATGAAAAACAAGATAATATAAAAAATGAAGAAATAACTATTAGTGATATATTATTTGATATCGGAAAAGAAACTATAAAATTATTTCAAAACAATATAGAAGAATCTGATTTAGTAATATGGAATGGTCCTATGGGTTATGTAGAAGATAAAAACTTTGAAAAAGGAACACTTATGTTATTAAAACATTTAAATAACTATAATATTAAAACTGTAATTGCAGGTGGAGACACTTCAGCAGTTGCTAATAAGTATAATTTTAATTTTTATCATATTTCTACTGGCGGAGGGGCAACTCTTCAATATTTAGAAGGTAAGGAATTAAAAGCATTAGGAGGTAAGTATTGTGAAACAGATAGTATTAAATAACAAAAGTTATTTTGATTATGATGAATTTAAAAAATACAAATTAGAAATAGAAAAAATAAAGTCCAAGAATTATGAATTAATTTTAATGCCACCTATGGTTTACTTATCTCTTTGTAAGACAAGTAAAATAAAAATAGGAGCACAAAACTTCTATAGTTATATAAAAGGTAGCTTTACTGGAGAAACAAACTTAGAAGCTCTTAAAAGCATGAATATAAACACAGTCTTAGTAGGGCATTTTGAAAGAAAATCAATTGGTTTAGAACCATATAGTATGATAAAAGAAAAACTATTTAAGAGTTTAAATGCAAAGTTTGAAACTATTCTATGTGTTGGAGAATTCAAACAAAAAGATAATGCTTTAAAATATATAAAAAAAGAACTAGATTACGTATTAAAACATGTAGAAGAAGATAATTTTAAATATTTAACAATTGCATATGAACCAGGATGGGCAATCGGCGGAGATGAAACTTTATCAATTAAAAAAATAGAAAAAATAACATCTTTTATAAAAAAATATGTTAATAAAAAATATAATGTTGATATAAAAGTACTTTATGGTGGAAGTGTTAATAAAGAAACTGCTAAAGATATAATTGATGTTACAGATGGTATTTTAATAGGAAAAATGAGTACAAACGCAGAAAAAATAAAAGAACTAATCAAAGAAATTGATTAGTTCTTTCATTTTACGACAAAATATTGCTATTTTAGACAAAACTAGCTATTTTTTGCTATGGAAAAAAATACAATATATATACTATAATAGAGACAAAGAAAGGAATAAAGATGAAAACAAGACTATTAGTAGTAGATGATAATGTAAGTGTAGTAAATATGATTAAAGAATATTTTTCTGATCATAAAGATATAGAAGTAACTTTAGAAGCGTATGATGGAGAGGAAGCAATAGATTATATAGTTAATAAAGAAGATGAATTTGATGTAATTATTTTAGATATAATTATGCCTAAAAAAGATGGTTTATATGTCTTAGAAAGTATGAATGATAATAAAATAGATAAAAAAGTAATAGTAATTACATCTTATGATGCTGAAGAAACAATAAGAAAAGTAAGTGAATATGGAGCACAATACTTTGTGTTAAAACCATTTGACTTAGCTACTCTAGAAAAGAAAATAAAAGATGTAACAAAAAATATTAATGGTGATATTATTAATCTATCTGGAAAAAAATTACAAACACATATAACTAAATTATTGCATGAACTTGGTATTCCATCTCATATAAAAGGATATCAATATATAAGAGAAAGTATTTATATGATATATGAAAACCCCGGGCTTATTGGAGGTATAACAAAAGAATTGTATCCTGATATTGCTAAAAAATATGATACAACAGTTTCAAGAGTTGAAAGAGCAATAAGACATGCTATTGAAGTTAGTTGGAATAGAGGAGATTGGGAACTGATGGAATCTATTTTTGGTCATAGTGTAGATATTGATAAAGCAAAACCAACTAATTCAGAATTTATTGTAACTATTGCTGATAAATTAAGAATAGATAATATAAGAATACATAATTAAGATATAAAAAAATATATCTTTTTTAATCCCTAAACTTTAAAAATATTGTTTTTTATGATAATATACCTTTAGGTGAAACAAATGAAAAAAAAATTATTAATAATTTTAGATGGGTTTGGAATAAATGATGCAAAAACAGGAAATGCAATAAGACTTGCTAACACTCCTGTATTTGATAAACTATATGCTGAGTATCCTCATGCTGCTTTAGTAGCAAGTGGAACAGAAGTGGGACTTCCAAAAGGACAAATGGGTAATTCTGAAGTAGGACATATTACACTAGGAAGTGGAAGAACAGTTAAACAGCCATTAGTTGTAATAAATGAAAAGATTAGAAATAAAAAGTTTTTTAAAGAAGAACAACTTGATTCTATAATGAATTATGTAAATGAAAATGACTCTTCATTACATATAATGGGCCTATTAAGTGATGGTGGAGTCCATTCTAGTATTACACATTTTTATGCTGTTTTAGCTTATGCTAAAATAAAAAAAGTAAAAAAAGTATATTTTCACTTTTTTACAGATGGTAGAGATACATCTCCTGTAAGTGGAAAAGAATTTATAAAAGATTTTACAAATAAAATAAAAAAAGTAGGATTAGGTGAAATTGGAACTATATGTGGCAGATATTATGCAATGGATAGAGATAATAGATGGGATAGAACTAAAAAAGCTTATGATGCTATTGTATATGGAAAAGGTACTACATTTACAGATGCTAATGTTTGTTTGCAAAAGCATTACAATAGTGGAGTAACAGATGAATTTATTAATCCAAGTATAATTTCACCATTTTCACAAGTTAAAGATAATGATGCTATAGTGTTTATTAACTTTAGACCAGATAGAATGAAGCAACTAATTGATACATTTTCAAAGAAAAATTTTAAAGAATTTAAAGTTAAAGAATTTAATAACTTAAAAATGTTATCACTTTATAAAATATATAAAAATTTAGATTATTTATATAAAACAGAAGATATTAAAAATACATTTGGAGAATATTTAAGTGGATTAGATTTTAAACAAGCGAGAGTAGCTGAAACAGAAAAATATGCTCATGTTACATATTTTTTCAATGGACTAAGTGATAAAAAATTAAATAATTGTGATAATTATTTAATTCCTTCTCCTAAAGTAGCAACATATGATTTATTACCAGAAATGAATGCGGGAGAAGTAACAGAAACAGTTCTTAACCTTATGGAAGAAAATTATGATTTTATATTAACTAATTTTGCTAATCCAGATATGGTTGGTCATACAGGCAATTTAGAGGCTACTATAAGGGCTATTGAAAAAGTTGATGTATGTTTAGGAAAAATTATAGAAACCGCTGAGAATCAATTTTATGATGTTATAATAACAGCTGATCATGGTAATGCAGAATATATGTTAGATAAATATAATAATATAGTAACAACACATACTACCAATAAAGTCCCTTTTATTATTTGCAACAAAGATTATGTTATAAAAAAAGAAGGAAGTATAAAAGATGTTATACCAACAATAATAGATATGTTGGAAATAAAAAAGCCAAATGAAATGACTGGAAATACGCTTATAAAAAAAGAAAAAAATAAAGAATAACAAATTCTTTATTTTTTTTATGTCATTATATTGAAAATACTTACAAAATATTGTAAACTATAATTAATATCGAGAAGTGTTTATATAGAATAGATGGAGGTAAAATGAATAATATATTTAACAAAGAAAAACTTAAAAAACAAATAAAAAATATATTATGGAACATAAAAATGGCTTTTTTTAAAACAAGAAAAAAACTAAAACAAAAAACTAAAAAAATAGTTATAAAATATCCAAAAGTATTCAACCCTCATCAAAACAGGGCATTTTTATGTGTTAGTTTTATTATGGTTCTTTGTATAATTCTATCAACATCATACGCAATATTTGTTTATTTAACAAGCTCATATAAAGCAGCGGATATTAAAATGGCTAATATAACATATTCTATAAAAATAGATAACACAGTTACATCTACAGTAACAATACCTGCAAACTCAACATCAATAATAGAAATTGAACTAAACGCACTTAATAAAATATCAAGTAAATATTTATTATACTATACTTCACCAAATACATTAACAGATGTAAGTGTTAAATATTCATCACAAACAACTGCTTATGGATCGGGTAAAATAGGAGGAGAAACATTTAGAATTATAAGAGCGGCAGTTGTAAATGATTCATCCACGGATGTAACATTAGATTTTGGAATGAAAGGGGGATATGTATATAATAATCTTTCTCTAAGCTCAGGCCAATATGAAATAAGTGGAACATACAACGAAACAACTCAGTCAGATGGAGATATAACACTATATACATATTTAAATGGAAGAAGAGTAACAGAAATGCCAAGCTACTCAGAAATGCAATCAAATGGATACGTTTTTGATGATACAGCATCAACATGTACAAATAATGCAACAATAGCATATAGTTCAGAAAGTTCAAGAAGTACACTTACAGTATCAAATATAAGTGGAACATCAATATGTAGTGCAATATTCCATGATGATGCAGACTTATCAATATCAATGTATGCAGATGAACAATTTGTAGCGGAAGCACCAGCAAAATCAAAATTTGATTATCTATCTGCAACATGTGATAATGATGCAACAATTACATGGGATGAAACAAAATGGGAAGCAAACGTTTCAAACGTTGGAACCCCACCAACAAATTGTGTTGTGAAATTTGGAACAAATCCAATAGTACCTCAATTAGATGAAGGAATGGTGCCGATATATTTTGATGGAAACACTCCCAAAACAGCA
>CAZSRL010000013.1:0-24805 GCA_964609615.1 uncultured Muribaculaceae bacterium | reverse complement strand
ACTGATTACAAAACTAACTGCACATCAATTGTGCACTTTCAAATTTAATATACAGTTAATTATAAATAGCTATTTTTAGTGTAAATTAGTGTTTTTACAATTGTTTTTGAAATAAATATATGTTAAAATATTTTTAGCTTTTAAAAAAAACACAAATATGGATTTATCTATCTAGTGCCTAAAAGTGGGTGATAGGTAAAGAAGAAGTATTTGGAAGAGAAAACGAAGGAGATGATATGTATGGCAATAGTGTCAAAAAATTATTTATTAGAAGCTGGAGTTCATTTTGGACATCAAACTAAGAGATGGAATCCAAAAATGAAAGAGTATATTTTTGCTGCGAGGGATGATATTTATATTATTGATTTAGCAAAAACAGTTGAAAAAATGGAAGAAGCGTATGCTGAACTAAAGGAACTTGCGACTGATGGAAAGGTGCTTTTTGTAGGCACAAAAAAACAATCACAAGAAGTAAGTAAAGAAGAAGCTTTACGTAGTGGAAGCTACTATGTAATAGAAAGATGGCTTGGAGGAACACTTACTAACTTTAGAACAATTAGAGCAAGAGTAACTAGACTTATTGAAATTGAAAATATGGAAAGAGATGGTAAATTTGAACTTTTACCAAAAAAAGAAGTATCTAAAATAAAGAAAGAATATGAAAAATTAAATAAATTACTTTCTGGTATAAGAGAAATGACAAAACTACCAAAAGCAATGATAGTAACAGATCCAAAGAATGATTATAGCGCTATTAGAGAAGCAAGAATATTAAAAATACCTGTATTTGGTATTGTTGATACTAATTGTGATCCAGATGATGTGGATTTTGTTATACCTGCTAATGATGATGCTGTAAGAAGTGTTAAATTAGTATTAGGTGTTTTAGCAAATGCTATATGTGAAGCTAATAACTTACCACTTGTAGATTATGTTGGAACAGAAGAAGATGTTAGACCTGAAAGAAAGAAAAAAGAAATTAAAAAAGAAGAAAAACAAGAAATTAAAAAAGAAGTAAAAGAAGAAAAAGTTGAAGTAGTTAAAGAAGAAAAAACCGAAGAAAAGAAAGACTATTCTAAAATGACTGTAACTGAACTTAAAAAGATTGCTAAAGATCAAAAGGTTAAGGGTTATAGCACTATGAAAAAAGATGAATTAGTAAAGGTGTTGAAGTAATATGATTAGTGCAAGCATGGTAAAGGAATTACGTGATAAAACAGGTGCTGGAATGATGGATTGTAAAAAAGCACTTGAATCAACTGATGCTGATATGGAAAAAGCTATTGATTTCCTTCGTGAAAAAGGAATTACAAAAGCTGCTAAAAAAACTGACCGTATTGCTGCTGAAGGATTAACTAATATTTTTATTAAAGATAATAAAGCTATAATATTAGAAGTTAATTCGGAAACTGATTTTGTTGCTAAAAATGTTGATTTTCAAAAATTAGTTGAAAAAATAGGTAACGCTCTTTTAAATAGTGATGCTAAAACAATGGAAGAAGCAAATAGTGTTAAAGTAGAAGATGAAACTATTAGTGAATTAATTGTTAATGAAACTGCTACTATTGGAGAAAAAATTAATTTTAGAAGATTTGAATGTATTGAAAAAAATCATAATGAAACATTTGGACCATATTTACACATGGGAGGAAAAATTTCTTCTTTAGTTGTTATTGAAGGAAATAATGAAGAAGTTGCTAAAAATGTGTCTATGCAAGTAGCAGCTATGAAACCTCTTTATATGTTTAAAGAAGACGTTCCAGCGGATGTTTTAGAGCATGAAAAAGAAGTTTTAAAAGAACAATCAATGAATGAAGGGAAACCCGCTGATATAGCAGAAAAAATGGTAATGGGAAGAATTGCTAAATATTATAAAGAAGTTTGTTTAGTTGAACAACAATATGTTAAAGATAACAACCTAACTATTTCATCATATTTAAAAGAAAATGATTGTAAATTAATTAATATGTTTAAATATGAAGTTGGTGAAGGTATTGAAAAGAGAAATGATAATTTTGCTGACGAAGTAATGAGTCAAATAAAGAATAGTTAAGGAGTAAAAGTTGTGAAAAACATAAAAGAAGAAACAGAAGAAAATAAATATAATTATAAAAGAGGATTAGTTGTATTCATATTTGGAATAATATTATTAATATTATGTTTGTGGTCAATGGGTATTTTTAGTAAAGATTCTGATGCTTTAAAGTTTTATTCAGAATATGGACAAAATAGTGATATAAAAGAAAATAATTTATATGATTATTCTTCAAAAGAAGAAGTACTTGATTTATTAGATCATAAAACTGGTGTATTATATTTTGGTTTTCCAAATTGTCCTTGGTGTCAATCTATGGTAAGCGTATTAAATGATACAGCAGTTTCAAATAAATATGAAACAATATATTATTATAATATAAAGAATGATAGAGATACACTTTCACTTAATTCTACAGGAGAAGTAATAACGGATAAAAACTCAACTGCTTTTTATAGAGAATTATTAAAAGAATTAGATGGATTTTTAACACCTTATACAATAACTGATAGCGAAGGAAAAGAAGTTGATGCTGGAGAAAAAAGAATATATGTGCCACTTGTATTGTTTGTAAAAGATGGTAAAGTTATGTATTCACATGAAGCAACTGTAAAATCTCAAGAAGATCCAAAAACTAAATTAAATGATAAACAAAAGAATGAATTAATTACTATATATCAAAAAGGATTTGATTTAATAAAATAATTCTTCTTTTTTTTATATTTTAATTGTATAATATATATGGAGAGTGGTAATAAAATGTTTAGTAAAGATGAAGTAAATAAAAAAATGATGAAAGCAATTGAATCATTAAATAATAGATTTACAACAATAAGAGCAGGAAGAGCAAACCCAAATATGTTAAGTGGAATAATGGTATCATATTATGATGTTTTAACTCCTATACAATCCCTTTGTACAGTAAGTGTACCAGAGGCAAGAGTACTTCATATAAAACCATTTGATAAGAATGCTTTAAAAGATATAGAAAAAGCTTTATTTGATGCTGATTTAGGAATAACACCTACAAATACAGGAGATGCTATTATATTAACAGTACCAGAACTAACAGAAGATACAAGAAAAACTTATGTTAAACAAGCTAAAGAAATGTCAGAAGAAGCAAAAATAAGTTTAAGAAATATTAGACAAGAAGAAAATTCTAATATAAAAAAACTTGAAATAAGTGAAGACTTAAAAAAGAATTATGAAGATGATGTTCAAGAATTAATAAATAAGTATAATAAACAAGTTGAAGATTTATTTAAAGAAAAAGAAAAAGAGTTAATGACAGTATAAATATTTATTGTATTATTTATAAATAAATGTTAAAATTAGTTTAATGACAAAGAAAACAAGTAGTAAATATAGTGTTTTATAGAGAGTTAGTGTAAGGTGTAAACTAATAATAAATATTTATGAATTTCATTTCTTAATAAAATGTCAATTCGTAAATCTTGCGTTAAAAGTATAAAGAGCATGATAGTCATGAAATAAGGTGGTACCGCGTAGATTACGTCCTTATATTATGGCTTTTTATTTATTAAAAAGGAGGAAAAATGAAAAAAATATTAGAAGAAAAAATAAAAGAATTTGAATCTATTAAAATAGATAGTTTAAAAAAAATAGATGAATTAAAAGTAGAATACTTAGGTAAAAAAGGAATTATGAATGAGTTTGCTTCTAAAATGAAAGAACTTAATGTTGAAGAAAAAAAGGAGTTTGGAAAAGTATTAAATGATAGTAAAACTAAAATTAATAATATTTTAGAAGAAACTAAAGAAAAGTTTAAAACAGAAGAACTAAACCAAAAACTAGAAAACGAACGTATTGATATAACTTTACCTAGTACAAAAATTAATTGTGGATCTGCTCATATTATAGAAAAGATTATTGAGCAATTAGAAAGTATATATATATCTTTAGGTTTTGATGTGGTTGAAGGACCTGAGGTAGAAAAAGATTTATATAATTTCGAACTACTTAATTTACCTATTGGTCACCCAGCAAGAGATGAACAAGATAGTTTTTATATTGATAGTGAGTATTTACTTAGAACTCATACATCTCCTGTTCAAGCTAGAACTATGATTAATAATAAAGAAAAAGATTATATTAGAATAGTATGTCCTGGTAAAGCATATAGAAGAGATACTGATGATGCTCAACATTCTCATAATTTTACGCAAATGGAAAGTTTATTAGTTGGTAAAAATGTTTCATTATCAAATTTAAAAGGTGTTCTTGATATGATGAGTGAAAAACTATTTGGAAGTGTAAATACAAGGTTTAGACCAAGTGGTTATCCATTTACTGAACCAAGTGTAGAATATGATATAGAATGCTTTAAATGCCATGGTAAAGGTTGTCCTTTATGTAAAAATATAGGTTGGATTACTATTGGAGGAGCTGGTATGGTACATCCTAATGTGCTTAATAATTGTGGTTATGATACTGAAGTATGGAATGGATTTGCGTTTGGTTTTGGTATAGAAAGAATCGCAATGATTAAATATGGAATAGATGATGTTAGATTATTTTACACAAATGATTTAAGAGTATTAAAAGAATTTAATAAAAGGGAGGTAATTTAAATGAGATTAAGTACTAATTGGGTAAAAGATTATGTAGATTTAAAAGATCAAGATTTAAATGAACTTGCTAAAGAAATATCTCTTTCCGGGGTAAATATTCCTATTGTTGATACATCAGTAAAAGCAACTAACTTAGTAATTGGATATGTTAAAACAAGAGAAGATCATCCTAATAGTGATCATTTAAATTTATGTACTGTTGATATTGGTAGTGAAGTATTACAAATAGTATGTGGAGCATCTAATGTTGATGCTGGGCAAAAAGTTATTGTTTCACCAGTAGGCGCAACACTTCCTGGTGGAATTGAAATTAAAAAAAGTATGCTTCGTGGAGTAGAAAGTAATGGAATGATTTGTGCTTTATATGAACTTGGACTTCCACAAGATAATATGGATCATATATATGTAATGGATGAAGATGCTCCTATTGGAGAAGATCCAATTAAATATTTAGGTTTAGATGATACTATATATGAAATAGATATTAAAGGTGATAGAAAAGTAGATTGTACAAATTATTTAGGATTTGCTTATGAAGTATGTACTGTATTAGATAAAAAAATTAAATTACCATATACAACTTATAAAGAAAATAAATGTAGTGATAAATTTAATTTAGAAGTAAAGACAGATAAATGTATGAAATACTTGGGTAGACTTGTTAAAAATATTAAAATAGGTCAATCCCCATCATTTATAAAAAATAGAATAATCGCAAGTGGAATGAGACCAATTAATAATGTAGTTGATATAAGTAATTATGTTATGCTTGAATATGGTTCTCCTCTTCATTTCTTTGATGCTGATAAACTAAATAATAATATTTTAGTAAGAGATGCTAAAGAAAATGAAGAAGTTATTACTCTTGATAATGAAAAAAGAATTCTTAATAAAGAAGATATTGTAATAACAAATGGTAAAGATGTAGTAGCGATCGCTGGTGTTATGGGATGTAAAATAAGTGAAGTTGAAGATGATACGAAGAATATTTTTGTTGAAAGTGCTATTTTTGAACCATTATCAATAAGAAAAACAAGTTTAAAACTAGATTTAAGAAGTGAAGCAGCTCAACGTTATGAAAGAGGACTTAATCCTGACTATACTAAAGAAGCACTTAATAGAGCATGTTATTTGCTTGAAAAATATGCGGATGCAGAAGTAACTGATTGTTATGTAGAAGAAGATAAAATAAAAAATGAACAAAGTACTGTAAAGTGTTCTTTAGAAAAAATAAATAGTGTGTTAGGTACTTCTCTTACATTAAAAGAAGTAGAAAATTATATTAAAAGATTAGATTTTAAATATGAAGTAAAAGATAATGTTTTTAAAGTATTTGTACCTAATAGAAGAAGAGATGTTTCTTTTCCAGAAGCTTTAATAGAAGAAGTAGGAAGGTTATATGGTTTTCATAATTTAAAACCGGTTAAACCTATGGGTTATATTAAAATGGGTTCATATGAACCTAAAACACTATTTAGAAAAGACATTTCTAAGTTTATTAGAAATTCTGGACTTAATGAATGTAGAACTTATACATTAAATAATGAAAAAGATATAAATAAATATAATTATTTTAATAAAGATATTATAAAACTACCTAATCCTATAAGTTTAGATAGAACTCATTTAAGAGTAAGTTTAATATCTAATTTACTTGAAGTATTTGATTATAATACAAAAAGAAATACAAAAGATATAAATATATATGAAATAAGTAATATATATTATAAAAAAGAAAAAGAATATATAGAAAATACTTATTTAACTATATTAATGAGTGGTAATTATATAGAAAATACTTGGGAAAGTAAAATAATAAAAACAGATTTTTATTTAATAAAGGGAATAATAGAGAACTTACTTTCTTATTTAGGCCTAGATAAAAGATTTAGATTTAGTGATCAAGATTTACCAAAATTTTTACACCCTGGAATGAGTGCTGTAATTAATGTTGATAATGAAATAGTAGGTTATATTGGTAAAATACATCCTAGTATAAATAGTAAAGATATATTTGTTTGTGAAATTAATTTAGATATGTTATTTAATAAAAAAACATCAAAATTAAAATACACTGAACCTAGTAAATATCCTAGTGTTAAAAGAGATGTAGCATTTTATTTTAAAAAAGATATTAATGTAAGTAATATAATAAAAGAAATAAATAAAAATGGAAATAAAATATTAGAAAATATAGATGTATTTGATGTATATGAAAAAGAAAATGAAAGAAGTATAGGTTTTACCCTTACATTTGAAGATAAAAATAAAACTCTAACAGATGAAGAAATAAATAATGTATTTAATAGAATAATAGACGCTGTAATAAAAAAATTTAATGCAACACTAAGAAATAAGTAATTATTATTAATTACTTATTTCTTTACACTTAAATATTTTTTAATAATTTAAAATATAAAATAAGTCTTTATAATTTATAAATTATGTTATATAATTATTATAGAAAGAGGAGGTATATTTATGAATATAATTTTGATTGTGGTAATTGCTGTTGTTGTATTGTTATTAATCTTGGTAGTTGCTGCATATAATGGTCTTGTTGGTCTTAGAAATAGAGTTAAAGATCAATGGGCTCAAATTGATGTACAATTAAAAAGAAGGGCAGATTTAATTCCTAATTTAGTTGAAACTGTTAAAGGTTATGCTAAACATGAAAAAAGTACTTTAGATGATGTTATTAAGGCAAGAAATGATTTTAATGCAGCATCAACACCTGAAGCTGAAATGAAAGCTAGTAATGCTCTTGAAGGAACTCTTAATAAATTATTTGCTTTATCAGAAGCTTATCCTGACTTAAAGGCTAATCAAAACTTTTTATCACTTCAAGCTGATTTAAAAGAAACTGAAGATAAAATTGCAATGGATAGACAATTATATAATGATACTGTTTTAACATTTAATAATAAGGTTGAAATGTTTCCTAGTAATATAATAGCATCTATGTTTAAGTTTACTAAAGAAGCGTTTTTTGAAGCAAACGAAAAAGATAAAGAAACACCAAACGTTAAGTTTTAACAAATGACTTACATTAGTAAGTCTTTTTTAGGAGGAAAATATGAAAAAAATATTATATTTAATAATATTATCATTATTTTTTATACCACTAACAAATGTAAAAGCACTTGACAGTGAAGATGTAGATTATGATGTAACAAATTATTATATACAAGCAGATGTTGATATAGCAGGTGCTTTGAATGTTAAAGAATTGATAGTATTAGATGGAGATTTTAACGGATATGAAAGAAAATTAAAGTGGCAAAATACTTCTATTAGAGAATTTACTGGAAAAGAAAAAGATTTTTATGGTAGTAGTATTTATAATGGTACAGAAGTTACTAAATTAAAAGTTGGTAAAATAAATGTTGGAGATAATCCAAAATTTGATGATTTATTTTCTAAAGTAAAATATTTTGATGAAGCAATTTCTCCAAAAAATGGAGATAAAAATAAATATAAAATATTAAATAAAGATGCTTCTGGAGAAGATATTAGAATGTATAATTATACATATAGTGATGTAACTGCTTTTTATTTAGAATATACTATACCAAATATTTCTGTTAAGCATAAAGATGTAGCGGAACTTTACTATAATTTTATAGGTGATGAATATGTTGATAATATTGAAAACTTAGAAATAAGAGTATTTTTACCAGAAGCAGATAAAAATTATAAAATATGGGCTCATGGACCACTTAATGGAACAATATATAAAACTAAAGATAATACTGGAGCTGTATTAAAAACTACTGATTTACCAAAATATACACCAGTAGATATGAGAATGACTTACAATAATGATTTGTTCCCAATATGTATTAATAAAAGTAAAACTTCTGATATGGAAGCGTTACCTACAATATTAAAAGTAGAAACAAAAAGAGCGAATGACGCTAATCACCAAAGAGAAGTTGCTAGAACTTTAATGTTTATTGCAATGGTTTTAGGAGTGCTTTATATTATTGGAATAATTGTATTAATAATTTACTTTTATATAAAATATGATAAAGAATATAAAAGTGCTTTTGTAGGTAAATATAACAGAACAATTATAGATACTTATGCTCCAGAAGATGTAGAATATTTAATGGATAAAAAAATAACTGGTAAAGCGTTAAGTGCTTCTATGTTAAATTTAATAAATAAGAAAAATATAAAAGTAGAAAAAGCTACTAAAGGGAAAAATAATTATACTTTTACATTATTAAATAAAGATAAAATATCTTCTTCAGAAGAAAAACTTATTGATTTTCTATTTAATTTTATTGGAGATGGTAAAACATTTGATTCTGATGAAATGAGAAAAAAATCTAAAACAACATCAAGTAATAAAAATCTTTTCTATGAAAGCTATACTGAGTGGAAAGATGAAGTAGAAACTGATTCAATAGCGCAAGATTTTTATCAAGATAATAATGTTTATAAATTTATTGGAGGAGTATATGTTGTTTTTGGAATAATTTTAGTTATATTAAATTATATATTTAAAATAAACTCAGCATGGTTATACTTGTCAATTCCATTTATGGTAATATTTATATTTTATTTAGCATCTATAAAGAAAAGAACTGTAAAAGGTAATGAAGACTATGTTAAATGGAAAGCATATAAAAATTTCTTAGAGGATTTTGGAAGATTAGATGAAAAAAAAATCCCAGAAGTTAAACTATGGGAAAAATTACTTGTATACGCTGCTGTATTTGGTATAGCGGATAAAGTTGGAAAAGTAATGAAAACTAAGTTTGAAGAAATGCATCCGAACTATGATTATGCAACTGGAAATTTATTTTTCCCATACTATATTGGATATACAGGTTTCTTAAATAGCTTTAATGACTCGGTTGTTGGATCTATCTCAGCTGCTCAAATGTCTCAAACACAGCTTTCATCTGGCTCAGGTGCTGGTGGAGGATTCTCTGGTGGAGGCGGCTTCGGCGGCGGAGGCGGCGGAGGCGGTGGCTTCTAATAAAAATAAAACACCAAAAATTTGGTGTTTTTAATTTTTTGTGTTAAAGTAAAAAAGAGGTAATAATATGTTAGAATATGAGAATAATTTATATAAAGATGGAATCAAATATATTTGTGGAGTTGATGAGGTTGGTAGGGGACCTTTATATGGACCGGTTGTAGCTTGCGCTATTGTAATGAAAAAAGGATACTTTAATAGTGAAGTAAATGATAGTAAAAAACTAAGTGAAAAAAAACGTGAAAGTCTATATGATGAAATACTGAATAATTGTGTTTGTTATGGTATTGGTGAAATAAGCGCTAAAGAAATTGATGAAATAAATATTTTAGAAGCAAGTAAAAAAGCAATGATTTTAGCAATTTCTAAATTAGATAATGTAGAGCATGTTTTAATAGATGCTGTTGTTTTAGATATTGATTTACCATCAACTAGTATTATTAAGGGAGATTCTAAAAGTTTTTCAATAGCTTGTGCTAGTATAATTGCTAAAGTAAATAGAGATAGAAAATTAATAATAGATAGTAAAAAACATACTGAATATGGTTTTGATACAAACAAAGGATATGGTACTAAAAAACATATTGATGCTATTAAAAAATATGGAGTATTAAAAGAACATAGAAAAACTTTTAAACCAGTTAGTGAATTGGTATAAAAGTTTTTCTTTCTTTATTAAAAAATAGATTTTTGTTTATGAAAATTTTGTAAAACATATTATTAATAATTTGACAAATGAATTAATATGTTATATAAAGATTAATTAAGGAGGAGATAAAGTGAGTAAACTTGTAATAGTGGAATCACCTAGTAAGTGTAAAACAATAGAAAAATATTTAGGAAGTAATTATAAAGTTCTTTCTAGTAAAGGACATATTAGAGATTTAGCAACAACAGGTAAATATGGTTTTGGTGTTGATATAGATAATAAATTTGCGCCTAACTATACTGTAGTAAAAGGTAAAAAGAAAGTAATAGATGAGCTTAAAAAAGAAGCTAAAAATAGTGATGAAGTTATTTTAGCAACTGACCCAGATCGTGAGGGAGAGGCAATAAGTTGGCATCTTTTTGATGCGATGGGGCTTAAAGAAGATGATTATTCTAGAGTAGTTTTTAATGAAATAACTGAAAAAGCTATTAATGAAGCATTTAAACATCCAAAAAAAATAGATGATAATTTAGTTCATTCTCAAGAAACTAGAAGAATATTAGATAGAATAATTGGATTTAGACTTAGTAAATTAATGCAAAAGAAAACTGGAGGTAAGTCAGCAGGTAGAGTTCAAAGTGTAGCATTAAAACTTATTGTTGATAGAGAAAGGGAAATAGAAGCTTTTAATCCTGAACAATATTTTACAATAGAAGCATATTTTAAAGATTTTGAAGCATACCTTGAAAAATATAAAGGTAAAAAGATTGAAATAAAGAGTGAAGTTGAAAAAAATGAAATACTTGATACTTTAAGTAATGCTTTTACTTTAGATAAAATAGAAGAAAAAGAAAAAGCTAAAAACAGCCCACTTCCATTTTATACAAGCACTTTAACTCAAGCATCATCTAATAGACTTGGATTTAGCGCTTCTAAGACAATGAAAATTGCTCAAAAGTTATATGAAGGTATTGAAGTTGATGATGGATATACAGGTTTAATAACATATATGAGAAGTGATTCTACTAGACTAAGTGATGCTTTTATAACTGAAACAAAAGATTATATATCTAAAAATTATGGAAAAGAATATATAGGTTTTGTAAAAAAGAGTAAAAATAAAGATAATGTACAAGATGCTCATGAAGCAATAAGACCAACTGATATTAATAAACATCCTGATAAAATAAAAAAATATTTATCTCCTGATGAATATAAATTATATAAATTTATATATTATAGAGCACTTGCTTCTTTAATGGCTCCTGCTAAAATAAATGCAACAGCGGTCACTTTATTAAATGGAGATTATGAATTTAAAACTACTGGTAGTGTTTATACTTTTTTAGGGTATTTAGAAATATATAAAGATTATAGTGATATAGAAAATAAAGTTTTACCTGACTTTAATAGTTATAAATCAAATGTAATAGTAAGTAATAAAATAGAGGGAACAGAACATTTTACTGAACCACCAGCAAGATTTACTGAAGCAAGTTTAATAAAAGAACTAGAACATCTTGGAATTGGTAGACCAAGTACTTATACTAAAATAATTGATGTATTAAAATTACGTAAATACATTGAAATATTAAATAAGAGATTTGTTCCAACAGAAGTTGCTATTAAAACAACTGATAGACTTCAAGAATATTTTAAAGATTTAATAAATGTTAAATATACAGCACAAATGGAAAAAGATTTAGATGATGTAGCACTAGGAGAAATTGTTTGGTATGAACTTCTTGATTCTTTTTATAAAAAATTTGATCCATTAGTAAACGACGCTAATGATAATATGGAAAAAGAAGCACCTAAAACAACAGGGGAAATGTGTCCAAAATGTGGTAAAGAATTAATAATTAGAAATGGTAAATTTGGAGAATTTACTGCTTGTAGTGGATATCCTGAATGTAAATACATAAAAAAGGATGAAGTGAAGGTAGTAGAAGTGTGTGACTGTAACTTATGTGATGGAAAAATAGTAGAAAAGAAAACTAGAAAAGGGAAAATATTTTATGGGTGTAATAATTATCCTAAATGTAAAAATGCTTTTTGGGACAAACCAACAGGAGAAAAATGTCCAAAATGTAATAACTTATTAGTTGAGAAAAAAGACAAAAATATCTGTCCAACTTGCGATAAAAAGTAAAATATGGTATAATATATGGCATTCAAAAGGGGGTTATATAATATGCCAAGAAAGACAGATGTATATTTAGAGGGCTATTTAAGAAATAATAAGAAGAAAAGATTAACTGCTAGTTTTTCCCGTGTATCTGATGCACAAGATTTTTGTTTATATTTTGAAAACGAAGAGGAGTTAAAAAAGTATTATAAAACAAAATATGGTATTGATATAAAAAAGACTATAATTATAAAAGAAAATTTCGAAGATAATACTGTTGAATCATATATACCTAGATTTAAAGAAACAGAAAAATATGTTACACTTCATAATTTAAAAAATGTTTTTGAAAACAAATCTAATAATTATACGTTTCTATATGATTTAAGAAATGACTCTTATTTAAGAGAAATATATGAAAGAAAGAATAAATTAAAAAATGAAAGTAAAGATATAAATAAAAAAAGTTATATATTTCCTTATTTAGAAATATTAGATGAAGCATATGAACTTAAAAATAAAATATTAAAAGCAAATGCTAATAAGAAGTATCTTTCTAAACAAGAAAAATCAAACTTAGTTGATCTTGAATTAATATATAGTTGTGTATATTTAAAAAAATTAAAGGTTCAAACTTTAATTATGCTTAAAGATATGGTAAGTAATTTAAAAAAAGAAAATACATCTTGTATTAGATATTTATATGATACATATGTTGATGAAAATGATAAAAAGTTTTTAATTGGTAAAAAGAATGTTGATTCATTTAGTTTAGAAGAAGTTGATAATTATTCAAATTATATAAATAATTTACAAAACTATAGCGAACAATTAGAAATGCCTTTAACAAAAACATTATCACCAAATAAAAAATAACAACAATTTATTGTTGTTTTTTTATGTTAAAATATTGTTTGATAAAATAAAATGTGTTATAATTTTTTATAATAAAGGAGAAATAAAATGAATGATAGAAAAACTAGTATTAACTTAATAGGAATTAATAAAGAAAATGGTTCTGGTATTATTGTAGCGGGTGATTTTCCAACAGTCGCGCAGGCACAAAAATTTTGTAATTCATTTGAAACTAAAAAAGATTTAAATAATTATCTTAAGAAGAATTTTCACCTTGATGTAAAAAAAATAAAATTAGTAAAAGAAGATAAACAAACAAATAAAACAAAAGAATACTTAATGGTTTTTGGAGAAGATGAAAAATATATTACTAAACATAATTTAATTGAAGGGCTTAAAATTAGAGCTAATAGAGTGAAGTTTATTAAAGAATTAATGGAAGATGAATATTTAGATAATATAGTTGATTTTAATGTCCCAGAGGTGTTTTCTTTATTTAATAAATATAAAGAATTACTTCATAAAAATAGAGATTTAACAAGTCCTAAAATAATTAAATGGTCATCTTCTGACTTAAAAAGACTTGTTGAAAAAGGTTCTAAATATAAAGGTAATGAAAATAAAGAATTTATGAGATATTTATTTATGAAATATATTAAAACTAGATGTGTTTCTATGAGAGATTTAGAGGTTGGATATTTAAAACGTCCAAATCGTAAAAAAGTAGTTTTTGATACAAAAGAAGTAGAAAAAATGAGTGAAGAAGAAATTAATAAATATACAAACTTACAAAGTACATTTAAAAAATTTATAGATATAAATTCTTTAAATGATAAACATGAAGAAGAAGTATATATTTTAACAGAAGCTAGGATGAAGGAAGATAACTTTTTAGATGAAGCATATCCTAGAGATTTTGAAACAATCGCGGATGATCCTGATATTAAAAATCCAAATATGCCAATTGAATCAGATATAATTATATTTCCAACTCCTGATCATTTAGAGAATAGTGATTATATATGTTTTTTTATGAATGGTAAGTTTTATAATGGAAGTTATTTAAAAGTGTTAAAAGAAATACAAAATGATTGTAAAAATGGTTTAATAAATGAAGAACAGTTACAATATGCTTTAAGTCAAGTAGAAGATTATGCTCCAGAAAATAATAAAACAAAATAAATATAAAACGACAAATTATTTGTTGTTTTTTTTATATACTTAATTTGGTGAATAAATATGTATATAGATTTGATTATAATGTTAAATTTCTTTTTTGATTTTTTTCTTTTATTAACAGTTAGTGTTATATTAAAAAGAAACGTTAAAATAAAAAAAATTATATTAGGTAGCTTATTTGGCTCATTAATACTTTTTGTATTATTTATAAATATTAATTCATTATTACTTTTTATAATAAAATTTATATTAAGTATAATAATGATATTTATAACATTTGGTATTAAAGATATTAAATATAATTTTAATAACATTTTATATTTTTATACAACAAGTATAATATTAGGTGGTTTTTTATACTTTTTAAAAATAAATTTAAGTTATAGTAACATAGGATTATATTTTTATGGTGATGATTTAAAAATTAATTATTATATTTTAGTTATATTTTCTCCTATTATTTTATATATTTATATGAAACAAATAAAAGAATTAAAAAATTATTATTCTAATACATATAAAGTTAAACTATTTATAAAAAAAAGAGTTATTAATTTAAATGGTTTTTTAGATACCGCTAATATGTTAGTAGATCCTTATAAAAAAAGAGGAGTTATTATAGTTAATTCTAAAGTATTAAAAGACTATATAAATAATAATAATTATATATTAATACCATATGACACAATTGATTCTCATGGTTTATTAAAAGCAGTTATAATAAAAAGAATTTTTATAAAAGATATTGGTTATAAAGAGAATGTTGTGGTTGCTTTAAGCAATAAAAGTTTTAAAATGGATGGAATAGATTGTATTTTAAATAAATTAGTATTGGAGGCTAAATAATGAAAAACAAGTTTTTAATTTTATTAAATAGAATAATAAAAAGAAATATATTTTATGTAGGAGCAACTGATATACTTCCTCCTCCTTTAAAAAAAGAAGAGGAAGAACGTTTAGTTGTTTTGGCAAAAAACGGAGATATTGAAGCTAAAAATAAACTTATAGAACATAATTTAAGATTAGTTGTTTTTCTTTCTAAAAAATATAATTCAACAAATTATGATTTAGAAGATTTAGTAAGTATAGGTACAATAGGTCTTATTAAAGGAGTAAATACGTATAAGCTGGATAAAAATATTAAATTAGCAACTTATGCTTCTAGATGTATTGATAATGAAATATTAATGTTTTTAAGAAAAAATAAAAAAAGAAAAACAGAAATAAGTTTTGAAGATTCAATAAACTTTGATAATGAAGGAAATGAATTACACTTAGAAGATATATTAGGAACAGAAATTGATATTGTATCAAATGAATATGAAAAAAAATTAGATAAAAAGATTCTATTAGAAGAAATATCTAAATTAAACCAAAGAGATAAAAAAATTATAATAATGCGTTATGGACTTAATAATACATTAGAATATACTCAAAAAGAAGTAGCAAATATATTAGGTATTAGTCAATCATATATATCTAGAATAGAAAAGAAGGTAATTAAAGATTTAGAAAAGTTAATGAAAGTAATGTAATTCACTTTACAAATACCCCTATTTTTAGTATAATATAACGCAGTTTTACTTAGTATTTAAAACTATAATTTATAAAGTAATATGAGCTTAAAATAAGCTCATATTTATTTTATAACTGTTAAAAAGTAAAAAAACACAATTTATGCTTGGAAAAACTAAAAAATAATAGTATAATTATACTATAAACGGTAGGAGGATTATTTGTGAAGAAGAAAAAGAATGATGAATTTTCTAATACAATGTATACCGGGGAAGAAGAAGTACCTGATTATGAATTTGAAGATGAGTTTGATAAAAAAGTTAAATTAAGAAAAAGAATTGGTATTGCTTTATTATTAATATTAGTAATAGTAGTTGTATTTTTATTTTTAAGAGCTTGTTTTACAGATACTGATATTGTAGAAGTTTCTCAAAATGAAAAAAATCTTTTAGCAGCTGGAAAAAACTATTATGAAGAAAAATTTGAAAAAAGTCCTACAGAAAAAGGTCAATGTGAAACTGTTTCATTAAATACATTAATTCTTGAAGGATATATTGAAAAGAAAAATTATGTTAATTGTGAAGGTAATAATACTTATGTTAAAGTATGTAAGGTAACTAAAGATAGTGTTCATTATACTCCAGTATTATCATGTGATGAAATAAAGACAGAATTTGATAATTGGACAGTTGGAACATATAAAGATTTGGTAAAAGATAAAAGTGATGTTAAATTTACATATTTAGGACAAAAGTTAGATTCATCTGATACAAATGAAAATAATGAAGTTGAAGAATACTTTGAAGAAGATATTCCATACACAGCTTATAAAAAACTTGGAACAACAACTTATTACAGAACTAGAAATAAGTTATATGTTTGGGATTTAAATAAAAAGACATATTATCCAGGGAATGGATATTATGTAAGTGCTCCATCAAGTACTTATTCTAGAAAAGATTCTGGAACATATGCATATAAATGGTATAAAACAGTAAAAAAACAAGCAACTTTATATAGTAAGGCTACTTGGAAAGAAAGTGCAAAGCCTACTAATCCATACACTGTATATCTTTGCGAATCAACTAATAATACTAAACCTTCTAGAAGAACATCTTTATTAGCATGTAGTACAATTACTGATTATAGTAAAACAATATCAACATATAAAGCATGTTCAGGTACATTTGCGACAACTGCTACTAAGTGTTGTTCTAGTGGAGAGTTAAATTCTGCTAAAACATCATGTGGTTCATATGTTTGGAGTTCATATACAACAAGTAAATGTACTGTAGGTTCAACTTGTAAAACTAAAACTGGAACTGTATCAACTAATGTATATTATCCTAGTGGAGCAAGTAGTGCTTCAGGAGAAAAAACATATTATACTTCTTCACCAGCCAGTGGATATACAAATAAAACAGCACGTTCACTTGCATACAAATGGTATAAACTTACTAAAACCGGAACATCTTCAGTCGCATCAAATACAGCCCCTGATTCACTAGCGACTAAGAGTAATTCATATAGTTTAGGAGATTGGTCTGATTGGACTACTACAAAACCAAAAGAAAATTCCGGTGTAAAAGTTGAAACAAAAAATAAAATAAAATTACAACAAATTAAAGGTACTGATAGTAAAGATTGGAAAGATATAACAAAAGGTTATGTTTCAAAATCACAATTAATAAAAGCATTTAATGATGAAAACATAACAACATTAAAAAACGTTAATGAAAATGGACAAGTTAAATATAAATATAAAATGTATTATAGGAATAGAAAGGATAGTTAAATATTATGAACGAAGAAACAAATGATTTAAGAAATTTAAAATACATTAAAAACGAATTAAAAGATGATAAACAATATATGTTAGAAGCTATAAAGAAAAATGGAATGGCGTTAAAATATGCATCTAAAAGATTACAAAATGATAAAGAATTAGTATTAGAGGCAATTAAAAAAGATAAAAATGCTTTTGAATATGCTTCTGATGAACTAAAAAAAGAACCAGATATTATTAATCAAATGCCAGCTCAAATAATTCCTGAGTTTGCAGATATTAATTTTGAAGAACCGTCACAAATTATTCCTAATGATACCGCAGAAGCTGTATCTATACCTAAAGAAGAAACGAAAATAGAAACACCTATTATTGAACCTATAGTACCAATTGAACCAATCCCAGAAGTTGAACCTATTGTAATAGAGACAGAACCAAAAGAGGAAACACCTGTTCAAAATAATATTGAAAATAGTGGTAATTTTAGAAAAGATTATCCTTCATTTCAAGAACTTAGTGATCAATTTACTAAAGAACTAAGAGAATTAAACGATTATCAAAACAGGAAAGCTGATGAAATAAAACAAAATTGGGAAAAAGACATTTCTAATTACAATGAAGAAAATCCTGTAGAAAAAGTTGATTCTTCAGATGGATTAGATAAAATGTCAAACGAACTACTACAATTAAACAATTATATAAATAACCAAGCAAAAGAAAAAGACAAAATGTCTTTAGAACTAGAAGAATTATCTAGATATATGAATGAATCTAAAACAAGTGATAAAGACAATGATAAAATGTCTTTAGAACTAGAAGAATTATCAAAGTATTTAAATAATAATGAAACAAATGACAAAGAGAAAGTTATTAATATTAATAGTAATGCGTTTGTTTCTAGAGATAAAGAAGAAGTAGTTGAAAAACTAAACAATTTAAGTGATATTTTAGAATATAATAAAGAAAATTTATTTAATAAAGAAATGATTGAACAACAAAATATTTTAGAACAAATAGATTTAAAAATAGAGCTTACTTCTGAAAAATTAAAAAGTGATGAAAATTATTATGACTATTCTGAAGAGGATGAACAAAGACTTAGTGCTTTAGAAGAAAAAGAACAAAATTGTTTAGATGAAATTGAATTAATAGAAAGTGAAAAACATGCTAATGCTATTAAGGCAGACAATAATCGTGATGAAATTATTACTTTGGAAAAAGAATATAATAAATTAAAAGATTTTAATTCTAAAATTGCTGTGTTTGATAAACTAGGATTATATGATAAAAGAAATGTAATTGATATTTTACCAATAGATCAAAGTGATAAAGATATATTTAATTCAAACATAGATACAATATCATTTGGAGTTGATGAAATAAAGAAATATATTTCTTTAGTAGATAAAAGAAAAAATGATATTTCTAAAAGACAAATAGAATTAAAAAAAGAAAATGAAAAAAACAAAACTGAGGTAAATAATGATTCTAAAATAGAAGAACTAAAAGAAACATTAAGTTTGGTAAAAGAAGAAAAAGAAAACTTAATTAATAGTAAAATAAATGATGATTTAATAGAAGAAAAAAAGGATAAAGATCGTTTATTATTAGAAACATATAAATCAGAAAAAGAATTTTTTGAAAGAATAGTTAAAATGGATAATTATTCTCCAATAGATTCTCTTAATACAATAAAGAGTAATTATAATTCTGGTGTAAATATAGATGAAAACGGATTAGTTGATGCTTTATCTATGTTAAAAAAACAAATAGAATATGTTACATATAATAAAGATGAAGATAAAATAAATAATCAAATAAAAGAATTAAATGATGAATTAAGAGAAGTATCTTATAAATTAAAATATGAAACTAATTATAAAGAAGAATATTCTGCTGAAGAAAAAAATGAAAATTTAGATAATATTAATTCACAAATAAATAAAAATAAAAATATATTAGATTATTTAAATACAGAAATGTTAAAAGAAAAAAATGAAGAAAAAATAGTATATTTTAAAGATGAAATATCAAAAATAGAAAAAAGAATTGAAGAATATAAAAAATATAATAATGCTATATCTAATAAAACAACTAAGACAAAAAGTGGAGAAAATAAAAATGCTGATTTAAGAAAAAAAGAAGAATTAAAATCAAGTATTGATGCTTTACAAGCTCTTAATGATACAAAGTCAAATGTTGCTATTATAGATGAAATTAATTCAATTATGAGTGACATAAATCATTTAGAAATAAATAACTCAGTAGATTTAATGAATGATGCTATTCCCGAAGAAAATATAAATGAAAATACTCCTGAAGAAAATGTACTAAATCAATTTGGAATGGAAATGCCAGATGAAGAAGAAAGTTTAAAATCTCCTCCAGCAGTTATTCCAGCAACTTACAAAAGCATTCCAGAAAAAATTGCTAATAAATTTCAATCAATTATTAATAAACTTAAAAATTTATCTAAAAAACAAATTGTTGGATTAATTGTAGCTGGAGTTGTGGCAATAAGTGGACTTGGAATAACGGCTGATAAGTTATTTGATAAAACTGATAGTTCAGAACCAGATCCAAGTATTGATAAAATAGGTCAAGGAGAAAATGATGATCAAAATGATAATGAAGAATCAAAAGAAGATGATCAATCAATTACAATACCAACAGCTGAAGGTCCAGTAACTTATAGTTATGCTGATAATTCATCTTCATCTAAAGATAAAAAAATAGAAACACAAAAGGAAACAAATAAAGAAGAATCTAAAGAAGAAGTAGTAATTAATCCATTAGTAACATCTGATTATTTACCAAGTACTGATTTATATGCAAATGCTGAATATTCAATTGATAGTCTTGGAAACATTTATAAAAATGATGCAAATGGATTAGTACCTGAAGGGTCTACTCCAGTTGGAAAAATAGATACAAATAAAGTAGTTATTACATTTGATAATAATGGGCAATGGAGACTTGAAGAAAAAAGTGCAGATCTTACAATAGATTTTGATAAAATTGGTGAATATATAGTAATTACAAAAACAGAAACACCTGCTACACCTGAAACAACCCCAGAAACTACAACAGGACCTTCTGAAGAAGTATCTGAAGAATTAGGTGATGAAGTTGTAGAAACTAAAAGTGAGGTTGCTCCTGTAGTAGAAGAAGAACAACAACAAACTATTACAGAACCTTCTATTCAAGCACAATCAACTCCAGCTGTAGAACAATCAGTTGAACCTGTTATAGAAACACCTGTAGTTGATATAAATAGTTTAGTAATAGATGACTTTACAAATGCTTATAATAATAATGAAGTAAAAAGTAGATAGGAGAATAAAAATGGATAATAGAGAAAATCAAATGATGGAACTTGCAACAGGAGAAAAGTATGGTATAGTAAAACAATTTAATGAAAAAGATGGGAAATACTTTTTAGCAGCTAGAATTACTGATACTGAAGATGATCTTACTGGTGAATTTGCTTTCTTTAAGGAAACAGAAAAAGATGGAGAATTTTTAGTAGAACAAATAACTGATGAAGAAAAAATTAAGTCTTTAGAGTTAAATATGGATATTCCTGAAGAAACAACAGAAGAATAATTGTATAAAATAACTTCTTTTATATCATTATAGATATGAAAGGAGTTTTTTATTTTGTCTAATTATAAAGTAGAAATTTGTGGAATTAATACTAATAATTTAAAGGTATTAAGTGCTAAAGAGATGAAAGAGTTATTTATTAAATATCAAAATGGAGATAATGAAGCTAAAGAAAAGCTTATTTATGGTAATTTAAAGCTTGTTTTAAGCATTGTAAAAAAATTAAGTAGAAATAAGGAAGATATGTCTGATTTATTCCAAATTGGTTGTGTAGGGCTTGTAAAAGCAGTTATGAATTTTGATTTATCACATAATGTTTTATTTTCAACATATGCTGTTCCTATGATATCTGGTGAAATAAAAAGATATATTAGAGATAATAATAGTTTAAGAATAAGTAGAAGTATAAAAGAAAATGCATATAAAATATTATCATTTATTGAAGAATATTCAAAAAAGAATGGCATAGAGCCAACCCCAGAAGTAATATCTAATAATTTAAAACTAAATTATTATGATATTTCTTCTGCTTTAAATTCACTAAAAGAACCCATGAGTATATTTGATCCTATATATAATGAAGGTGGAGACACTATTTATTTAATTGAACAAATTGCTGATGAAAAAGCAAAAGTTGAGAGTGATGATAAAATAAGTTTAGATAAAGCAATAAATTCAATTAATAAAAGAGAACAAAATATTATAAAAGCAAGATATGATGAAGGAAAAACACAATCAGAAGTCGCAGATATTTTAAATATTTCTCAAGCTCAAGTTTCTAGATTAGAAAAAAATGCTTTGAAAAAGATAAAAAAATTAATAAGTTAATTTTTTTATTCATATAATTATTAAGGTGAATGATATATGAAACTTTCTGAATTACAAAGAAAAGATATAATTAATTTAAATACTGGTAAAAAAATAGGTAGAATAATAGATATAGAATTAGATAAAAATAACGGTCAAATGTTAAATATGATTGTAGAAACAACTAAATTATTTAGAAATATGTTTAATAGTGAAAGAGATGTAAATATACAATTTGATCAAATAAAAAAACTTGGAGAAGATGTTATTTTAGTAGATATTACTTGAATAATTCTTTTTTTTTGTTAGAATAAAAATAGAGGAGTAGTTATATGAAAAAGAAAACAATTGTATTTATAATCTTTCTTTGTATTATAGTAGACCAAATATCTAAATTTATTGTTAATTTAAAATTTGATGTAGAAGATAGTTATGAATTAATAGAAAATTTTTATTATATTACATATTATAAAAACACAGGGATAGCTTTTGGTATGTTTCCGGGAGCTAAAATAGTTATTATAAGTGTTAGTATATTATTGTTATTAGTTTTGTTATATGAGCTTAAAAAGTTTTATAAAGAAAAAATTACTGCTTTATCATTTTGTTTTTTAATAGGTGGTTTAATAGGTAATTTAATAGATAGAATATATTTAGGTTATGTAAGAGATTTCTTAGACTTTAATCCATTTAATTTAAATTTTCCAATATTTAATATAAGTGATGCTTGTATAGTAATAGGTGCTATACTATTAATACTTTCTTCATTTAACATCGGAGGTAAAAATGAACAAAATAATAGTTACTAAAGAAAATGAATTAAAACGTTTAGATATATTTATAAATGAAGAATTAGATACTACTAGAAGTAAAATAACAAAAAATATTAAAGAAGGAAATATACTTGTAAATAACTTAAAAGTAAAAACAGGTTATTTATTAAAAGAAAATGATGAAGTAACTATAAAGAGTTTATATGTTGATACAAAATTAAAACCAGAAAATATAAAACTAGATATAGTATATGAAGATGATTACTTACTAGTAGTAAATAAACCTAGTGGTATGGTTGTTCATCCTGCTAATGGTAATTATCATAATACACTTGTAAATGGTTTGTTATATCACTGTAAAACACTTGGAAATATGGATAGTGAAGATAGACCAGGAATAGTTCATAGAATTGATAAAGATACTAGTGGATTATTATTAATTTCAAAAAATGATAAAGTACATAATATTTTATCAGAAGAATTTAAAAAACATACTATAAAAAGAAAATATATTGCACTAGTTAGTGGAGTTATAAAAGAAAGCTTTGGAAAAATAGATGCTCCAATCGGAAGAAGTATAAATGATAGAAAAAAAATGTCAGTAACAGAAAAAAATAGTAAACAAGCAATTACTAATTTTAAAGTATTAAAAAGATATAAAAATGCAACACTTTTAGAACTAGTTCTTGAAACTGGAAGAACACATCAAATAAGAGTACATATGAATTATATAAATCATCCTATAATAAATGATCCAATATATAGTAAAAAAATAATAAATGATTATGGACAAATGTTACATGCCAAATATTTAGGATTTAAGCATCCTATAACAAAAGAATTTATGGAATTTAATGTAGAACCAGAAAAAAGATTTAATGAAATAATAAATTCATATGAAGAAGAATAAACAAGTTAAATTTGTATAATAATAATAATTTAACTTTTTTATTTTACATAAATAATTATATTTTTCTTAAGAGAAATTTAATTATAATAAAAAACAATAAAACATACTTTAAATAAAAAAAACACTATGATGTAAAAGATATGCTTAACTAGCGTTAGGTGCTCTCTAAAAAAAATAGAGGAGGTGATATAATGACTAAAGAGAAATACTTTTATCAATTATTATATTCCTCTTATTTATTTTGATATTTTTAATATTATTTAAATAAAAAAAGCACGCTAACGTTATTTGTTAGTGTGCTTCCCCAAAAAGAGAGCACCTAACCAAAAAGGTTAAGTATATCTCTAATCTAATTATATTATAAATTTATATAAAGTCAACTTAATATTCATTATTTGTAATCATTTAGTGATAATGTTACATTAGAACATTTTGTAGTCAAACATAACTCTAGGATAATTATTTAACCAGTTTTCTATTTCTTTTATATATTCATTACTTATGTTATCTATTACAACACCATTTGGTATCCATCTTTTATCATTGTTTTTTTCAAAATTATAGGTTTATTTATTTTTTATTTTTTTTTTATGTCCTTTTCGGACACTTACTTTTTACTAATGAAAAATAATAATTTTGAATTTTATGACTATTTCAAAAAACTTATATCTTGCTTTTTAGCCAGTTCGCTTACTATTAAATCTTTTGAATTTAAGTTATTATTTTTACCTAACAATAAATTTTCATAGAACTTAATTAAGTAACTATTATTTTCTTTTATATTAAAATAATTATTAAAATAATTACTTCTAACTAATGCATTTCTATAATACACTGATTTTTCTTTAAACATAGTATTATCCACTTTATAGCCCAATGATATTAAATATTTTTCTATGAACACAGCTGTTGTTCTTGTATTGCCTTCTCTAAAAGGATGTACTTGCCATATTCTTGATGAAAACTCTGTTATGCTTT
>CAZSRL010000012.1:13727-28975 GCA_964609615.1 uncultured Muribaculaceae bacterium | reverse complement strand
TAGAGAAAGATAAAAAAACATTTGTTGTTTTTGTTTATCAGCCACTTTGTTCTACATCTTATGATCTTAATAATTATGTAACAGAATTTTTAGATACTTATAAAATGAGTTTTTATAAAATCTTATTTTCAAGTATTAAAGATACCAATATTGCTGATTATGTAAAATATTGTCCATCAGTAGTTATTTATCGTAATGGAAAGATTATTGCTTATTTAGAAGCTGATTCAGATAAGGATGCTGTTTATTATAAATCTGTTGAAAATTTTAAGAAATGGTTAACAAAATATATTTTATTAAAATAATTTTTTAGGTAGCATTTAGGTAGCAAAATTTTAAAACCACATAAAATTATTAGTGATATTTTAAACTTTTTTAAATTAAAATATCACTTTTTTCTTTGTTTTAAAACAATTTAATTTTAATAAAACCATTTCCAGGTTGCCCCCTGAAGAGAGATTAGAAATAGTCTCTCACTTTTTTTATACTAGAAAATAAAGGGTTTAGAACAATTCCAAAGAACTCCTTGAAGAGTTCCGGTACCGTTCAGGAACCGTTTAATAAAAAATGCCAATTTTCGTGTCTATATATCTATACTAACATCACAAAGATTAATTTTTGTTAATGTATATAAAAGTATGTAAAAATAGGAAAAGGAACATAAAAGCATAATATCAATATAACTTTTCATAAAAATAACAACAAATGCTTGAATAATGTAATAAAATAGTATAAAATATACAGTAAATCGAAAATTAATGTGTAAAAAAAGCGAAAATATGATATATTATAATAGAGGAGAGTGATAAGATGGAACCGTACAAAGCCAAATTGTTGCCGATACAATACAAACTCGATAAAGAAACAATCAAATTATTGGGTCAAGCTAATGACAAATATGGGCAGTATAAGTCTTTACTTAAAATGTTTAAATTTGATCAAAAGTATTTTTTAGATTCTTTAGTATTAGGTGAAAGCATTAGATCATCAAGAATAGAAGGAACGCAAATTTCACAAGATGATATGTATTATATGAATTATAAAAAATCAAATGATAATATTCAAGAAGTTAAGAATTTAAAAAAAATGTTAGAATATGCAAATGAAAAATTGAAAGATAAAAATTTTAGTATACATATGATAAATTCAATGCATAAAATTTTATTATCTGGAGTTAGAGGAGAAGACAAATCTCCTGGAGAAATTCGTTCAATACAAAATTATATTGGACCTCGTGGATTGGGAAAAGAAGGGGCAACATTCGTTCCACCTATTCCAGAAGAAGTTTCTGAATTATTGGACAATTTAATGGAATATATGAATAATATGTATGATGAAGAGGCATTTATCAAAGTTGCAATTTCACATGTTCAATTCGAATCTATTCATCCTTATAATGATGGTAATGGTAGAATGGGAAGAGTGTTAATGACATTGCAAATAGCGAAAATTAAAGATGATGAACCAATTTTATTTTTATCTGAAATAATTGAACTTTTTAAAGCTAATTATTATAACGCACTAAACGAATGTAGAAATGGAAATGTTGATGGATTTATTAGATTTTTTTTACAATGTGTTGTAGATCAATGTACTCGAAATATTGGTAAAATAGAAAGAATTAATAAGGTATATGATGAAGACGAAGAAACCATTAAAAAAAATATTAATGGTAGTATTGTTCTTAGAATGCATCCATTGATGATGAAAAAAATTGTTTTTACATCTCAAGAAATGTCTAATGAATTAGGTGTGCATATTAACTCAATAAACAATATTTTGAATCGCATGGCCGAATTAGATATAGTTATAAAAGAGAAAAAAGAAGGAACAAATAGAATTACATATAGGTACATTAGAATCCATGATACTTTTGTTGAACAGATATAATTACAATAGAATTGAAATCATTGTATAAATGTTAAAAAAATATTTATGAAATTACAATAGAATGTGGGAAGCAAAAAGATTAATTCTATTTTTTTTCATTTGTCTAAATCATCAACTTTATAATAGTGCCTTTCAGCTCTTTTCCGTTTAATTAAAAAAATTAATAATGAAACGATTAGAACTTTATGGGATAAGAAAGATGAAAAATACTATATATGTGTTGTTGATATGGTTAGAGTTATTTCACAATGTAAGGATTCCCAAAGTTATTGGAGAAAAGTTAAACAAAGACTTAAAGAAGATGGTAATGAAAGCGTGACAAAATGTCACGGTTTGAAATTAAAAGCCAAAGATGGTAAATATCGTTTAACTGATGTAGTTGACATAGAAGGAATGGCTAGAATAATTGAATCTATTCCGGGGAAAAATGCAGAGCCTATAAAATATATATTTTATAGGTGACATTTTAACAAAATAATTATATCTTTTTAAAATATTATCTTAAATATGTTATCAAAATGTAGTATAATTATAAATTAGAGGAGATGATAAAATGAATGTGCCATTTAAAGCTGGAAACATTTTAATACCAAAAAATGTTGATATGACTAAATGGAGTGTAGTAGCTTGTGATCAATATACAAGTGAACCAGAATATTGGAATGATGTAAAAGAAATAGTAGGGGAAGATCCTTCTACTTTAAAACTTACTTTACCAGAAATATACTTAGAGGAAGAAGATGTTGAAACAAGAATTAGTAATGTTAATGATAATATGAAATCATATGTTGATAATGATATGTTTAAAGAACTTACTAATAGTATGATATATCTTGAAAGAACTCAAAATGATGGTAAGGTTCGTGAAGGAATTATAGGTATAGTTGACCTAGAAGATTATTCATATGAAAAGGGTAGTCAAACATTAATTAGAGCAACTGAAAAGACAGTTATTGAAAGAATACCGCCTAGAGTTAAAATAAGAGAAAATGCTTTATTAGAATTACCGCATATAATGATTTTAATAGATGATGATAAAAAAGATATTATTGAATCATTAAAAAATAATGTATCTAGTGAAGATATTGTATATGATTTTGATTTAATGAAAAATGGTGGTCATATTAAAGGTTATAAATTAAATGAATCTTTAATAAATGATATTGAATCTAAATTAGAACTATTAGCTGATAAAGATAACTTTGAATCAAAATATGATGTAAAAGATAAAGGTGTATTATTATTTGCTATGGGAGATGGTAATCATTCTTTAGCAACTGCTAAAGCTTGTTACGAAAACTTAAAGCAAACATTAACAGAAGAAGAATATTTAAATAACCCAGCTAGATATGCTTTAGTAGAATTAAATAATCTTCATAGTGATGCTTTAGAATTTGAAGCGATACATAGAGTTATATTTGATACAGATGTAGAAAAACTAATATCTAGTTTAAAAGAATATTATAATATTAATAAAGATGGAAATGGTCAAAAAATAGAAATAGTTACCGAAGATATAGATGAAGAATGGTTTATAGAAAATCCTAAGTCTAATCTAGCAGTAGGATCAGTTCAAATATTCTTAGATGAATACTTAGAAAATAATAAAGGGAAGATAGATTATATACACGGAGATGAAACAACTAAAAATATGGCTAAAAAACCAAATAATATTGGTATTATATTTGAATCTATGAAAAAAGAGGAATTATTTAAAACAGTAATATTAGATGGAGCACTTCCTAGAAAAACATTTTCTATGGGACATAGTTACGATAAACGTTATTATTTAGAATCACGTAAAATCAAGTAATATAGGTTTAAAATAGTGTTTTTTTAAGAAAAATATAATAATTTTCAAAAAAAATAAAAAAAATGTTTACAAAATAAATAAAATAGTGTACTATATAAATGTCTTCACAAGAAGACAAATATTCACAAGTGTGTTCAATACAGGAGAAAAGATCCTTTTTAAGGGTCTTTTCTTTTTTTTATAATTTCCAATAATTTCTTCTTTATAAAAACAAATGTTCGTGATATAATTTATTTGGTGATATATATGGAAAGAATATATATATGTATAGATTTAAAAAGCTTTTATGCTTCTGTTGAATGTAATATTAGAGGATTAAATCCGATGGATACTAATTTAGTAGTAGCGGATAAAAGTAGAACTAATAAGACTATTTGTTTAGCAGTAACTCCTTCTTTAAAACAATATGGTATATCTGGGAGAGCTAGACTTTTTGATGTTGTTAAAAAGGTGAAAGATATAAATTATGAAAGAAGAAAAAATAGTAAAAATTATAAGTTTACTAACAAATCTTATTTTGATAGCGAACTTAAAAATAATAATAATTTCGAATTAGATTATATAGTTGCTCCTCCTAATATGGGTTTATATATAAAGTATAGTACTGCTATATATAATGTTTATTTAAAATTTTTATCTAAAGAAGATATATTTGTTTATTCAATAGATGAAGTATTTTGTGACATAACTACTTATTTAGAAACATATAAAAAAACGCCCGAGGAGCTAGTTTCAATGATTATAAAGGAAGTTTATAATACAACTGGTATAACTGCTACAGCAGGTATAGGAACTAATCTATACTTAGCTAAAATAGCTATGGATATAGAAGCAAAACATAAAAAAGCAAATGATATAGGAGTACGCATAGCGTATTTAGATGAACAAAGTTATAGAAAAAATCTTTGGAATCATAAACCAATTAGTGATTTTTGGAGAGTAGGAGCAGGTTATAGAAAAAAATTAGAAGCAAATAATTTATACACAATGGGAGATATAGCACTTTGTTCAATAAATAATGAAGAATTATTATATAAATTATTTGGTATAAACGCAGAATTATTAATAGATCATGCTTGGGGATATGAACCATGTACTATGGAAAGTATAAAATCATACAGGCCAAGAACTAATTCCATTAGTTCTGGTCAAGTTCTAAAAGAACCATATGATTATAAAAAAACAAAAATAATAATAAAAGAAATGACTCAGTTACTAACAGAAGACCTTGTCAGAAAAAAATTAATAGCGAGTAATATAACATTAACAATAGGTTATGATATAGAAAATATAATAAATAAAAATATAAATTATAACGGAGAAATAACAATAGATCACTATGGAAGAAAAATACCAAAACATGCTCATGGAAGTACAAACTTAGAATACATTACTTCATCTTCAAATGTTACAATAAAAGAAGTGGTTAATTTATATGAAAGAATAATAAACAAAAACCTTTTAATAAGAAGAATAAATATAAGTTTTAATAATTTAGAACACGATGATGAAAAAAAAGTTAAATATAAACAAATAAACTTATTTAGTGATTATGAAGATATTATAAAAACAGAAAAATATGAAAAAGAAGAAAAGAAAATACAAGAAGCTATAATAAATATAAAACAAAAATATGGAAAAAACTCTATATTAAAAGGAATGAACTTAGAAGATGGAGCAACTACTATAGAAAGAAATAATCAAATAGGAGGACATAAAAAATGAAAAAATATGAAGATATTATTAACAACGTTCACCATAAAAGTAAAATACATAAACCAATGACCCTATATGAAAGATCAGCTCAATTTGCTCCATTCGCCGCTCTTACAAGTTACGATGATGAAATAAAAGAAACTGCAAGACAAACAAAAAACAAAATAGAACTAGAAGAACAAGCAAAACAACATATAAATGAAAAACTACAAACAATACAAAAACATATAAAAGAACAACCAATAATAACAATAACTTACTATCAAAAAGATAACAAAAAAACAGGAGGAAAATATATAACTATAACAAACAACATAAAAAAAATAGATATGATATATAAAACAATTACATTAATAGATAACACCAAGATAAAACTAGAGGATCTAGTTAATGTGGAGATACAATAAAGAAAAAGAAATGAAACAGTTACAATTTATCACGGTTTAAAAATAAAAATAACAAACATAAAGTGTCCGAAAAATTTGAACTGTTGAGCAAAAACGTAAAAAATATGATATGCTATTGATATTGAATTAGAATGAAGGTGATTTACAATAATGAAAAAAGACATATTACGTCCAATTATGCGTGTAGATGAAATGATAGAATATTTAAAAAAGAAAAACATAACATTTAATATTATATCAGAAAATATTGCGGAGGACTATCTTCGAAAAAACAATAATTATTTCAATTTAACATCATATAGAAATAATTTTCAAAAATATTATGAAGGTGATTTGAAAGGAAAATATATTGATTTAGATTTTGCATACTTAAAGGACCTTTCCATAATTGATATGAGATTAAGATTGGCTTTGTTTAAATTAATTATTGACATAGAACATTATTTGAAAATAAAAATTTTAAATAAAATAGAGTCAATAGAACAAGAAGATGGTTATAGAATAGTAAATTTATACTTAAAAAAAGATTATAATGATAAAAATTTTCCACAGAAAGTTCATAAAAGCATTTTTAAAAAAGTTGGAAATAATTATTATAAAGATATTTTTTCTAAATATGATTTAGATCAAAATAGTAGCATAAAAAATATTCCTATTTGGGAATTTTTAGAAATAATAACATTTGGAGAATTAGTTAATTTTTATGAATTTTATACTAAAAAATATAAATTGATAGATGAAAATAAAAATGTGTTTATATTAAGAGAAATAGTAAAATTAAGAAATGCTGTAGCACACAATACATGTGTTTTAGCAGAATTAGATAAAAAAGACAATCCAAATAAACCAGATTATAAAATAGTTTATTTTTTACAAAATTGTGGCATAGGAAAAGAGGCTAGTGAAAAATGGGGAGGAGAAAAAATGGTAATAGCTCCTCCACCAGAGTATAATGAAATAATGAAGATGGTACCTAGTGGCAAGTTATTAACTACATCTGAAATAAGAAAGTATGTTGCTAAAAAACATAATGTTGATGTAACTTGTCCTTTAACTGCTGGTATATTTATTAATATATGTGCATGGGCATCATATCAAAGAGAAGATGATATAACTCCATACTGGAGAATATTAAAGACAGATGGAGAACTTAATCCTAAGTATCCTGGTGGAGTAGAAGCTCAAAAACAAATGCTTGAAAAGGAAGGCTTTAAAATTGGAACTAAAGGAAATAAGAATATTAAATATTTTGTAAAAGATTATGAAAAAGATTTATTTGAATTAAAATAAATCTTTTTATATTATAAGTTAATGAAAAATGTTATAGAATAATACTTAATGTTTTGGAGGTAAAAATGGAAGAAAATTTTGATATGTTAGAGGATAGAGTATTTGATACTTTGAATTCAAGTGATTTAAAAAGAATAAAAACTACACTAGAAAATATAGAAGGTAATACTTTATGTGTTGGTAGTGGTGGCTCAAAAGTAGTGGCGGATTTTTTCTCATTAGTTCTTAGTGAAAAGAATAATTGTTTTTGTAAAGTAATGGAACCTAGAGATGTTTTATATGAAAATATAAACAATTATGATAATATTGTTCTTAGTAGTTATAGTGGTAATAATTATGGTGTTGATGTTTTAAGTGAATATCCAGTATATAAATATTTATTAACTTATGGGGATAATCCTAACATGTTATACGAAATTATTAAAGGAGAAAGTAATAAATAATTATAATTTAACTTTAAAATCAATGTATTTATTAAAACAAATTGCAGAACAAAAAAATATTGATTTATCTAAAATAGATTATGATAAAGATATAACAAAAAAGTTATATCGTTATAATGGAAGAATGTAATAAAATATGTTTTATTACTTTTTTTTGAATTAAATGTTATAATAATTTTAGAAAGTAGTGAAGTGTAATGAAAAAAGTTTTTATTGGTTTTATATTTATATTATTTAGTTTAGCATTTAGTTTTAATGTAAATGCAGATTCTGTTATAGGGGGAAGTATTAATACTAATGATAGTGTTTCTTCTATTGAATCTATACTTGATAATAAAGCAACAGTTACATCTGCTAGTAATACTTTAACTATTTCATTAAATAATAATATTTTTCTTACTGAGGCATTAAAAATAACTTTAGGCGGTAGTGTAAATAAAGTAATTATTAATTTAAATGGATATAATTTAAATGCAGAGGATAGTACTTCATCAAATGGAGCTGAAAGTGATGGAGAAAACGCATTAGAATTATCAGGTAATTTTGATTTAACTATTAATGGAACTGGTAAAATAACTGGTGGAGATGGACATGCTATGAATCCCGAAGTACTTGATGTAAATGATGTTCATGGTAAAGGTGGTAATGCTATATTTCTTTGTGAAGGAACTTTAGGAACTATTAAAATTGATAATGATGCACAAATAATTGGAGGAGCAGGAGCAGATATTGTTTTTAATACAACATCTTCTGGAGATAGTGAAACATTAATTAATTATAGTGGTGAAGGTGGTAATGGAATTGGTAATAAATTTTATTATCCAGCAGCAGGACATAATGTTACGTTTGGTTTAAATGTTATAAATGGATTAATTCAAGGTGGAAAAGGTGGAAACTTTGTAGATAATAGTAATTTAGAATCTAATTTTGAACATGCTAGTTCTTCATTATATTCCTCTGGTGCTGGTGGAAATGCAATAGAACATAATAATGGGGGCTCAAATACAATTAATATTGGATCAAATGGAGTTCTTAAAGGGGGAAATAGCGGAGACACAACAATAACTTTAAAACAATACATGTCATCTGCAGAAACTAATCAAAGTGCAGGAAGTGCAATGGATATTGCTGCAAATACTAACATGAATATTTCTGGAAAAGTATATGGCGGAAATGGTGGAAGTGGTACAGGAATAAATGTAGGTGGTTCTTTTGGAGCAGATGCAATATATATTGTAAGAGATAATACTCCAAATATTTTAGTAAATTCATCAGGATTAATTCAAGGTGGAAAAGGTGGAGATAGTCAGTGGAACTTTGCAGGTGGTGGAGGAAATGGGCTGGCGTTTGGTATTTATTCATTAAGTACTGGAGAACTTGAAATTAATGGTACTGCAAAAGGTGGAGATACAGGTAATGTTAAAGCTTCTGTTTCAGCTGCCGATATCACAGCGGGTTCAGGTGTTTTAATCACAGATGAGAGTGCAAATAAATTAAAAGGAACAGGTACACTAATTGGAGGAAATGGTGGAACTGCAAATGATGAAGATGAATTGTATTCTTCAAACACTTCATTAGGAGGATATTGTTATAAAATATCATTTACTGATAAAGCCGAGTCTTCTGCGTTTGCAGGAACATGTACAGATGGAGAAAATGGAACTTTAATACAAAGAAGTAAAGTTAGTGGAAGTGCAAATGTAACAACTACTGGAATAACTGCAACTACCCCTATAGAGGGTGGTAAATTAAAATGTAATGCAACTATTTCTGGAGAAGATGAAGATAATATTTTTTACAATTGGTATTACATTGATGGAAGTAATTATGTAGGAGAAAATAATTTTACAATTAATAATCTTAATACAACAACAGATACATATAAATTAACAAGTAGTGATGTAGCACCAACATATACTGGAAATGGAAGAAGATATATTTGTAAAGCATATTCGCTAAATTATTCTTCATATACAAGTGGAGAAACAAATTTAGATGGAACTGATACCTCTGGTAATGTAAGACCATCAACACCTACAAATATACAAACACAAACAACTGGAAATAATAATATAAAAATATCATGGAATGAAAGTAAGTCAAATGCACCAGATCATAGATATATTATTGAGAGAACTACAATAAATAATCCAAATGATATTTTAGAAAATAATAATAATTTAGAAAGTTGTTATTCAAGTAATGCTGAAAGTTGTAAAATAACACTTGAATATGGAGAACCTACTGGTAAAAAGAATGAATTAGTAAAAAATGGTGAAGTATATAGTTTTATAGATACATCTGCTGATATTAATAGAACATATTACTATAGAGTAAAAGTAACTTCATATACAAGTGAATATATTGGTTATCAAAACGTTATTCCAACTGAGTGGAAAAAAATAACAAATACATTTACTTTATTACCCCCAACTGGATTAACAGCTGTAAAGTACTCTTATAATAGCGTTAAACTAAATTGGACAAAAGCAAATAGTGCTACTGAATATAAAATATATCGTTCAACAAGTGAAGATGGAACATACTCATTAATTGATACAACATCTAATTTAACATATACTGATACTAACTTAACTACAAATACAACATATTATTACAAATTAAAATCAGTTTTATCGGGTACTGAAAGTGATGATTATTCATTAATTGTAAATGCAACTCCAAAATTAGATGCTCCTAGTATAAATTCTGGAGAAGATGACACTTTAGGATTAACCGAAGGAAGTATAAAAATTAGTTGGAAAGAAGTACCAAATGTAACAAAATATAAAATAACATATGGTTATTCTGATAATTCTAGTACACCACAAGAAAGCATTAGTTTTGATAGTACACCTATAATAACAGAAGATTTAAATACAATATTAAATGGGTTAGAAACAGATAAATATTATTATATTAAAATAGAATCATGTATTGGAGCAAATGAATTAACTTGTTCACAAACACCTAGTATATATGGCCCTATTCAAACATCAACAACAAATAATCCAGATACTCCAAATAATTTTAAAATTACAAATGCAAATACAAATACAATAAATTTATCATGGGATAAAATTTCAAGAGCAACAGGTTATGTAATATATAATGACAAAGATGAAATTATAAAAGAAATAACAGATAAAAATACAACAACTTTTACTCACACTTCATTAGCAACTGGGACAACATATTATTATTACATAAAAACAAAAATAAATGATGGACAAAATATATATTATAGTGATAAAACAACAACAATAAACACAACAACATATTTAAATAATATAAATGGATTTAATAAAAGATTGTATGGATATAATAGTATATTATTAACTTGGAATAGTGTAACAAACGCTACTGGATATAATATCTATAGATCAACAGGAGGAGCATATTCTTATATTGGATCAACTACAAACACATATTTATATAATTCTAATTTATCTAGTGGAAAAATATATTATTATAGAATAATCCCATATACAAATAATAGTGCTGGAACATTCTATTCCCTAAATTATTCTTACTCAGGAGGAATATATACCCTTAAACAAATAAGTAGACCAAAAATAACAAAATCAAGTAAAAAATATATAAAAATAAAATGGAGTAATATACCTGGAGAAAGTGGATATCAAATCGCTCGTTCTACAAAGAAAAACAAAGGATATAAAGTAATTAAAACATTAAACTATAAATATTCTTCATACAAGAAAAAAACAAAGAGAAATAAAACATATTATTACAAAGTTAGAGCATTTACATATTCAAATGGTAAAACAATATATGCTCCATGGTCAACTTATAGAAAATATAAATTAAAATAAAACAAAGTAAAACTTTGTTTTTATTTTTAAAGAATATAACATATAAATATTCTTTTTATACTAATTAAATGTTATAATATGTATAGAAAAAACAAATATATATTTAAATAAAAAATATATATTTGTTTAATAAGTAGGAGGAATATATGAAAAATAAAAATATTATAAGTAGTTTTAAATATGCTTTTATGGGTATGTTTGGTTCATTTAAATCTGAAAGAAATATGAAGATACATTTTATAATAATGTTACTTGTTATAATACTAGGTTTTATATATAAAATAAATTCTTTTGAATGGATAATGTGTATTGTATGTTTTGGTATTGTTATAAGTAGTGAAATGGTTAATACCGCTATGGAAATTAATACTAACTTAGCTATGCCAAATATTGACCCAAAAGCAAAACTAGCAAAAGATATATCCGCAGGAGCTGTTTTAATAAGTGCTTTAATGTCAATCGCAGTAGGGTTAATAATATTTATTCCTAAAATATTTTAAGGTGTATTTATGAAAAAAATATTAATTGTAGAAGATGATGAAAATTTAAGAAACGAATTAAAAACATTTTTAGAAAATAATAATTATAATGTATCTTTAATTACAAGTTTTAATGATACAAAAAGATAGGGATTATTTAACAAAAAAATATGGAAATGCATTTTCATTTGAGGGAAATGTTACAATTATTAGTGAAACTGAATATAAAAAATTTACTAAACTTGTAAATAAAAAATATATTGATATTAACAAAAATGAATATTTATTACTTGCTAATATTGACATAGTTGTTGATTCATATAAAAATCATTATGAAAACAAAACTCCAATTAATGTTAATGGAAAAAAACTAACACCTGCTAGTGATAAAATAATAAATACTGCAATAGAAAATGGAGCAGGAGCATCAAATGATGGAATAGTAGTTGTAACAGATGAATTAATAAAAGGACTTGATATGATAAGTGTATCTTGCGTAGGAAATTTTATTAACAATAAACAAAGTGATAAAACCGAAGATAACTTTGAAAAACTAATTGTTAAAAGTGGAGTAGCACATGACTATAGAACTAGAACAAAAATGGAAGCATCAACTTTAGGCCTTAAAACAATGGCAATATTTATTGGTTTATATTTAGGGATAACTTTTGCTATAAGTAGTGCAACTATTTTAGCAATAGGACAATTATCAGAATCAAGTGATAATAAAAAAAGATATAAAGTATTAACACAAATAGGTGCTGATCAAAAAATGATTAATAAGTCACTATTTATAGGTATAGCAATAACATTTTTATTTCCGTTAGTAATAGCTTTAATACACGCATATTTTGGTTTAAAAGAAATTAATTCATTATTAGTAACACTAGGTTCAATTGATTTAACTTCAAATATATTATTAACAACATTATTTATGCTTGTTGTATATGGAGGATATTTCTTATTAACATATTATTGTAGTAAGAATTTAATAAAAGAAAAATAAAAAATATGGTATAATAACTTTGTAAAAGAAGGTATAAATATAAAAGTATTAAGCATTAAACAACCATATGCTTCATTAATAATAAATGAATTTAAAGAATATGAATTTAGAACTTGGAAAACAAAATATAGAGGAGAGTTATATATTCATGCTTCTAAAAATATTGATAAAAGTGCTATGGAAAAATATAAAGAATTAGACATTAGTTTTCCTACTGGAGAAATTATAAAAAAAGTAATGTTAGATGATTGTATAAAAATAGATGATGAATTTAAAAAAAATTTAAATAAAAAAAACAAATATCCATATATATATTCCCATATAATAAATGGAGATAATATTAGTGATAAATCAAAATAATATAGATTTTATAAAAAAATTTTAATTAAGTCACAAAAGTGACTTTTTCTTTTTAATATCTATTGACATGTATTTTTATATGTGTTATTATCTAACAGCGTTAGATAAAATGAGGTGAGTAAAATGTATGAAGAGTTAGCAAAACAATTTTTGGAAATTGAAATTGGGAAACATAAAAATAAACCTAAAATTTTTGAGATATTAAATGAGTTTAGCGCGGGTGAAGCTGGTGTTATTTCATATCTTACTTTTATAGGTGAGGATGTTTTATCAGGTGAGATTAGTAAGTCACTTAATATTTCTACTGCGAGGGTAGCGGTTATTTTAAATTCTTTAGAGAGTAAAGGGTATGTAAAGAGAATTACTGATAATGTTGATAAAAGAAAAGTAATGGTTAGAGTAAGTGATGAGGTTAAAAATCATACTGAAAAGAAATGGAAAGAAGCAATTAAGGAAATCGCATCTGTTTTTAAAGAACTGGGTGAAAAGGATGCTAAAGAGTATATTAGGTTATGTTTAAAAATAGATCATTTAATTAATAATAAAAAGAATGAAAATGAGTAAAATTATGATGGAGGAAATTTATGTTAAAATTATTAAAAAATTTAAATAAAAAGTGTTTAATATATGGCTTTATATCATTTGTATTGATATGTGTAGGTGTATATTTTGATTTAAAAATACCTGATTATATGTCAGAAATAACTACTTTGGTACAAACTACTGGCAGCACTATGTCTGATATTATAGAACAAGGTATATATATGGTATTATGTGCTTTTGGTAGTTTAATATCCGCTATTATTGTTGGATATTTAGTTGCTAATATTGCTGCTATTTTTTCTAGGAATACTAGAAAGAATTTGTTTGATAAAGTTGAAAATTTAGATATGGCTCATGTTAAGAATTTGTCAACTAGTAGTTTAATAACTAGAACAACTAATGATATTACTCAAGTTGAAATGTTTGTTGTAATGGGAGCTCAGCTCTTATTTAAAGCCCCTATAACAGCTATTTGGGCAATAACTAAGATAGTAAATAAAAGTTGGGAATGGTCTTTAATAACAGCTATTTCTGTTGTTGTATTGTTAATAGTAATTGGTATTATTGTAATTGTTGTTTTACCAAAGTTTAAGAAAATTCAATCATTAATTGATAAGTTAAATAATGTTACAAGAGAAAATTTAACTGGTATTCGTGTAGTTAGAGCATTTAATGCTGAGGGATATGAAGAAAAGAAATTTAGTGTTGTTAATAATGATATAACTAAATTACAAATATTTGTACAAAAAGGTTTCTCTGTTTTAATGCCTGTAATGTATATTGTAATGTATTTTCTAACCCTATCTATATACTTTGTAGGAGCTTATTTAATAGATGGAGCAGGTTTAACACAAAAGATTGGATTATTTAGTGATATGATAGTATTTTCTGCTTATGCAATGCAAATAATAATGTCATTTCTAATGTTAGCAGTAGTCTTTATGATACTTCCAAGAGCTCAAGTTTCAGCAGATAGAATTAATGAAGTAATGGATACTGATATTGATATTAAAAATGGTAATGTTACAAATAATTCTAAAGATTTAGTTGGAACTATTGAGTATAAAAATGTTTATTTTAAATATCCTGATGCTGATGAATATTTACTTGAAGATATTTCGTTTAAGGCAAATAAAGGAGAAACAATAGCGTTTATTGGTTCTACTGGTAGTGGTAAATCTACTTTAATAAATCTAATACCAAGGTTTTATGATGCTATTAAAGGAACTATATTAGTAGATGGTGTAGATGTAAAAGAATATGATGAAGAATATTTAAGAAATAAAATAGGTTATGTTCCTCAAAAAGCAGTAATGTTTAATGGAAGTATTAATTATAATGTTTCTTATGGACGTAATGGAAAAACAGATATTAAGAAAAGAATAAAAGAAGCGCTAAGGATTGCTCAAGCAGAAGATTTTGTTTCAAAAATGGAAAAGAAAGAAAAATCACATATCTCAAGCGGAGG
>CAZSRL010000012.1:0-13717 GCA_964609615.1 uncultured Muribaculaceae bacterium | reverse complement strand
AAAAGTTCCTGAAATTTATGTATTTGATGATTCATTTAGTGCTCTTGATTATAAAACAGATGCTATTTTAAGAAAAGAACTTAGAAACTATACAAAAGATTCAACAAATTTAATAGTAGCTCAAAGAATAGGAACAGTATTAAATGCTGATAAAATAATAGTACTAGATGAAGGAAAATGTGTAGGAATAGGTACTCATAAAGAGTTAATGAAAAATTGTAAAGTGTATAAAGAAATTGCTTTATCACAACTTTCAAAGGAGGAATTAGAAAATGCATAATGACTCAAAAGCTCCAGAGAAAGCAAAAGACTTTAAAGGAGTAATGAAAAAATTAATTAAAAAGTTAAAAGATTTTAAAGTGTTAATCATAGTAGCAGTAGTTTTAGCTATTTTTGGAAGTGTATTATCATTAATATCTCCAAATAAATTATCTGATTTAACTGATGAAATTGCTAAAGGACTTGTTGTTGATACTAAAAATATGCAAGTAATAACTAAAAGCATAACAAAAAACTTTGATGAACAAACAATGGGTAAAAAAGCTCAAAGTATAATGATGAGTAATGCTATTAGTAATGAAGATAAAATTAGTTTTACTAATACTATGAGTAAAATGAAAAATGAAAAAGATAGAAATAAACAAATGAATTATATTGTATCACTTCCAAGTGATATAAAAAAAATATTATTTCCTACTTTTAAATTAGAAAATATTAAAATAACATCAAGTGATCAAATAAAATACTTAGAGATAATGGGTGGATTAAATAAAAGTAGTAATACTAAAACATTATATTCTTCGATTGATAAATTACCTAAAAATATTAAAAAATTATTAGAACCAACAATAAATTTTGATACTATAAAAAACATTGCTTTATTTCTAATAGTTATATATATACTCAGTGCAATATTTAATTATATACAAGCAATATCTATGACATATGTATCAAATGGATTTGCTAAAAAATTAAGAACACAAGTATCACATAAAATAAATAAATTACCTCTTAAATATTTTGATAAACATCAAACAGGAGATATTTTATCAAGGGTGACAAATGATATTGATACTATTGCTCAATCATTAAATCAAAGTTTATCTACGTTAGTAAGTTCTCTTACATTATTCTTTGGAGCAATAATAATGATGTTTTATACAAATTGGATTATGGCTCTTACTGCAATATTTGCTAGTTTATTTGGATTTGCTTTTATGTCAGTTATACTTTCGAAATCACAAAAATACTTTAATGCAAGACAAATAGAACTTGGAAAACTTAATGGACATATAGAAGAAATATATTCTGGTTTAAATGTTGTAAAAGCTTATAATGGTAAACAAGATTCTGATGAAAAATTTGATAAATATAATAAAAGTGTATATGAAGCTAATAGAAAGAGTCAATTCTTATCAGGGCTTATGATGCCTTTAATGGGATTTATTGGAAACTTTGGTTATGTAGCGGTATGTATAGTAGGTGCTTTATTAGTACATGAAGATATTATTACATTTGGTGTAATAGTAGCATTTATGGTATATGTAAGACTATTTTCTAATCCACTTTCTCAAATAGCGCAGTCACTTACTTCACTTCAATCAACAGCGGCAGCTAGTGAAAGAGTATTTGAATTTATTGGTGAAGAAGAAATGACAGAAGAAACACAAAAGAATTATTTATCTAAAGATAAGGTAAAAGGTTATATTGAATTTGATCATGTTAATTTTGGATATGATGAAGATAAAACAATTATTAATGACTTTACAGCAAGTGTAAAACCTGGTCAAAAAATAGCTATTGTAGGGCCTACAGGAGCAGGTAAAACAACAATGGTAAATTTACTTATGAAGTTTTATGAAATAAATAAAGGAGACATTAAAATAGATGGAATATCAACTAAAGAATTAACAAGAGAAAATATTCATGAACTATTTACAATGGTTTTACAAGACACTTGGATGTTTAATGGAACTGTTAAAGAAAATATTAAATATAATAACAATGATATAACCGATGAACAAATAAAAGAAGTATGTTCTATCATAGGAGCAGGACACTTTATTAAAACTCTTCCTAAAGGATATGACTCAATGTTAGGAGATAATGATTCAGTATCATCTGGTGAAAAACAACTTCTTACTATCGCAAGAGGAATGTTAGAAAACGCTCCATTCCTAATATTAGATGAAGCAACATCTAATGTTGATACTAGAACAGAAGAACTAGTTAGTAAAGCGATGGATAAACTAATGAAAAACAAAACATCATTTGTAATTGCTCACAGATTATCTACTATAAAAAATGCTGATTTAATACTACTGATGAAAGATGGAAATATAGTGGAACAAGGAACACATAATGAATTAATGAAGCAAAAAGGACAATATGCTGAATTATATAATTCTCAATTCTTAAAAATAAATTCATAAATAAAAGAAGTTTTAATACTTCTTTTTGCGTGATATAATATAAATAATAGAGGAGTAAAAATGAAGAAATATATATTTAGAAAAAGAAAAAAACAAATAAAAGAAGAACAAATACAAAATACACCATCAAACGCAGTATATATTGATAAAGAAAATATTGCTGTAAAAAGAGATTTAACAAAATGTATTAATTGTGGTGTTTGTAAAAGTACATGTATTGATAGAGAAGGATATGATTTTGAATATGATGGAAGTAAGTGTCTAAACTGTGGGCAATGTATACAATTTTGTCCTACTGGCGCTCTTTGTTCAAAAAGCCCTTATAATAGGATAATGAAAGCAAAAAAAGAAGGGAAAATATTGGTTTGTTATACATCCCCAGCAGTAAGAGTATCGTTAAAGGAAGCTTTTGAAATGGAGCCTGGAGTATTTCTTCAAGATAAATTAATTGGATTGTTAAGAATGTTAGGATTTGATTATGTAATTGACACAACCTTTGGAGCTGACTTAACAATAATGGAAGAATCAAGTGAATTAATAGATAGAATAAAGAATAATAAAAAACTACCTATGTTTACTAGTTGTTGTCCTTCATGGGTTAAATATGCTAAAATACATTATCCAGAATTATTAAAAAATATTTCTACATGTAAAAGCCCTATTGCTATGGAAAGTGCAATTGTAAAAACATATTTTGCTAAAAAAAATAAAATAAACTCTAATAAAATATTCTCAGTAGCATTAACTCCATGTACTGCAAAGAAGGCTGAAATAAAATTAGAAAAAAACTACAAAACAGATGAAGTATTAACAATATCTGAATTAATAGATATTATAAAAAAACAAAATATTAAATATGAAGATATTTTACCAAGTGAATACGATAGCGTATTAGGTGAAGGATCAGGTTCAGGTGTTATATTTGGAACAACTGGGGGAGTAATGGAAGCAGCACTTAGAAATACATATTTTATGCTTAGTGGTAAAAATCTTGAAGAAGATAAAATAAATTTTAAAAAAGTAAGAGGAATGAATAATGTAAAAGAAGCAACAATTAATATAAATGACACTAAACTTAATGTATGTGTTATACATGAAATATCAAACGCTAAAGAAATATTAGATGAAGTAAAAAATGGCACTTCAAAATATCATTATATAGAAATAATGAATTGTTATGGAGGTTGTATTGGAGGAGGAGGAGAACCAAAATATGATTCTCCAATGGAACAAGAAGTTAAAGAAAAAAGAATGAAAGCTTTATATGATAGAGATAAGATAAAAGATGTGAAATGTGCTCATGATAATAAAGATATAAAAAGATTATATAGAGAATATTTAAAAAAACCATTAAGTAAAACATCTAAAAGATTATTACATACAACTCACAATATAAATAAAAAGTGATAACTCACTTTTTTTTAACCAAAAAAAAATAATAACATATTTTATTTATAGAGGTGATGAAGTAATGATAAATTTATTTATCAATCTCGATCACACAACTCAAGCATTAATAGCAACATTATTTACTTGGTTTATAACTTCACTTGGAGCTGCTTTTGTTTTCTTTTTTAAAAAAGTAAAAAAAGGAATAATGGATGCTATGTTAGGTTCTGCTGCTGGAGTAATGATAGCGGCATCATTCTGGTCGCTATTATCTCCTGCAATTATAATGGCACAATCTTTAAAGTTAAATGCGTGTTTAATAGTTTTTTTAGGTTTTTTTGGTGGAGGGTTATTATTATTTATTGGGGATAAAACATTTACAATAATTAGTAAAAAAATAACAAATAAAAATAACGATGGTAAAAGTAAAAAAAGTTTAAAAAGATCATTAATGTTAATTATTTCAATTACTTTACATAATATTCCAGAAGGTTTAGCGGTAGGGGTTGCTTTTGGTTCAATATATTATGGTTTAGAAGGAGCAACACTTTTATCTGCTTGTCTTTTAGCTCTTGGGATTGGAATACAAAACTTTCCAGAAGGAACTGCGGTTAGTGTTCCACTTAGAAGAGAAGGTTTTTCAAGAGGGAAATCATTTTTCTATGGACAATTAAGTGGTATTGTAGAACCTATTTCAGGAGTTTTAGGAGCACTTTTAGTACTTAAAATAAGATTATTACTTCCATTCCTTCTTGCATTTGCTGCGGGGGCTATGATATATGTTGTAGTAGCGGAATTAATACCTGAGAGTCAAAGTAATAAGAAAAAAGAAATAATGGCACTATTTACATTATTAGGTTTTTCTGTAATGATGATATTAGATGTTGCGTTGGGATAAAAAACTGTGAAATTTTCACAGTTTTATTTATACAATTCAGTTTTTAATTGATCAATATTATTTGTCATAATTGTAACGTAATTTTCTCCAGTTTTTCTTTCATTATAACTAATAGTATTAAGCATATGTATTTCTAATGTTTTTGTTTGATGAGATGCTAAAAAGTCAGATAAATTATTATTAATTTTTTCTCCTTTTTTAACAAAAACATATTTACATGTTCCATCTTCAATAGCGTCTTCTGCCTCAGCATAAGCTTTATCAATATTAGGATTATCTGGATCAAGTGATATAACATCTAAATTATATTTTTCTAAATATTTAAATGTATCATCACTTACTATTAAAGTATTTGTTTCAGAGTTTTTACTTATTAAATTAAGTTCTACATCTAATTCAGAAATATTTACTTTAAATTCATCATATTGTTTATTTATATCTTCTTTTGTATAAACATTATCATTATATTGTAATAATCCATTTTTTATATTTTCCGCTATCATTAAATAACTAGATGGATTTAACCAAAGTTCTTCATTACTATTTTGAACACTCATACCTTGCATAGCGTCAATTATACCAATATTTTTATTTAAATTTAGAAAATCTACTGCTATGTTTTTTTCATTACTAAGTCCATTATAAATAAATGTATCAGAATTAGCATAGTTTTCTTTTAACTTATTAGTTAAAACATATTTATCAACATCAGCACCATCTGGATAAACACTATATACATTAGTATAATCTCCATATATTTCTTTAGTAACATATTCAATAGGGTATACTGTAGTATAAGTTACATTATCATCAAATTTTTTATTTGTAAAACATCCAGTAGTTACTAGTGATAACCCAATTAGTAGTATAATTAATTTTTTCATTTTTTCTCCCTCCAAGGAATATTATCTATTCCTCCTTTATGTAGTGGATTACATCTAAGTATTCTTCTAGTACCTAAATATATTCCTTTTATAGAACCATATTCATTAATTGCTTGTTTAGTATATTCACTACAAGTAGGAATATATCTACAATAACTATGAGTATGTAGTGGAGTTATTTGATATAAATTAATAAGTTTAATTAATATCTTTTTCATAATTCCTCCTCTAAATATTATAATACAAAAGATAAAAAAAAGAAATTAAATATATAAAAAATACACTTTTTAGTGTATAATAAAGTAGGTGAATAAAATGAAATTATTAGAAGAGTACAATATTATATTTAAAGAAAGTAGTAAAATTGAAACAGCACTTACTCATTCTTCATATGCTTATGAAAATAATGTTGAATCATATGAAAGATTAGAATATTTAGGAGACGCTGTTTTAGAGCTTGTAACAAGTCATTATTTATATAGTAATACTAAATATGCAGAAGGCCATATGAGTAAAATAAGAAGTGCTTATGTGTGTGAAACAGCATTAGATGAATATGCTGAAAAAATACATTTAAAAGAATATATAAAATTAGGAAAAGGTATAAAATCTCCAAATGCAGCTGTTACAGCAGATGTATTTGAAGCGGTTATAGGAGTTATATATTTAGAAAATGGAATAGAAGAAGTAGAAAAACTATTTAATAAACTAATTGTTCCTTATATTGAAAACAACAAAGTAGATTTCTTATCTGATTATAAGAGTTCATTACAAGAGTTAGTTCAAACTGACAAAAAAAGTGTAGAATATAACGTTACAAAAGAAACAGGTCCAGCACATAATAAAACATTTGAAGTAGAAGTTATAATTGAAGGAAAAGTTTTTGGTAGTGGAATAGGAAAAAGTAAAAAAGAAGCAGAACAAATGGCAGCAAAAAATGCAATTGAAAAAAAAGCAAATTAATTAGTAGGTGAAAAGTTATGTATATAAAAGAAATAAATGCAACTGGTTTTAAATCATTCGCAGATAAAGTTCATTTAGAACTTAATAAAAACTTTACGGGTATAGTAGGACCTAATGGTAGTGGAAAAAGTAATATAGTAGATGCTATTAAATGGGTTTTAGGAGAACAATCAGTTAAAACATTAAGAGGATCATCTGGTATGAAAGATGTTATTTTTAATGGAAGTAAAAGTAGAAAACAATCAAGTAGTGCAAGTGTAACAATAACATTTGATAATACAGATAGACATTTACCTACTGATTACAATGAAGTTAGTATAAAAAGAGTTGTTTATTTAAGTGGGGAAAATGAATACTTTTTAAATAAAAGTAAATGTAGGTTAAAAGATATAACAGATTTATTTATAGATTCATTTTCATCAAAAGAAAGTATTAATATTATATCTCAAGGAAAAGTAGAAGAAATACTTTCAAACAAACCTGAAGATAGAAGAACTATCCTAGAAGAAGCCGCAGGTGTTTTAAAATATAAAAGAAGAAAAGAAGAAAGTTTAAGAAAATTATCAAAAACACATGAAAATATAGATAGAGTAAACTTAATAGTAAATGAACTAAGCGTTAATATAGAACCATTAAAAAAACAAGCAAAAGATGCTAAAGAATATATTGAAAAAAAAGATAAACTAAAAAATATAGAAGTAACATTAGCGGTATTAGATATAGAAAATAATAATAATATATTTAAACAAAAAGAAGAATCTATAAAAGCAATAAATGAAAAAATACTTTCAACATCAACTAATAATACTAAAGAAGAAACTAAATTAGAAGAGTTAAAAAGAGATGAAATAAACATAGAAGAGCAAATAACACAGTTTAATAATAAACTATCTTTATCTAATCATTCCCTTATATCTTTAGCTGAAAAGAAAGAACTTAGTAAAGAAAGAAGTAAATATAATTCTGAAGATATTAAAGTTAAGAATAATTTAATAGAAACTAAAGAAAAAATATTAAAACTAGAAAGTGTTATTAAATTAGAAGAAAAAGAAATTAAAGATAAAGAAAAAGAAAAAAAACAAATAGAAAACGAATTAAAATCTAATAATGAAAAATATTATAATGTAGAAAAAAAACTAAAAACAATAGAAGAAGATATAAATAATATTAATAAAAAAATATTAGAGTTTAAAAATAAAATAGAATTAACTCAAAATAATATAAACTCATCTTTAAGAGTACCTTATAGTGTAAAAAGTATATTAGATAATCCTAGATTAAGTGGTATTAGAAACACTATAGGGAATATTATTAATACTGAAGAAAAGTATTCACTTGTATTAGAAACAGCTTTATCATCCGCTATAAACTTTGTTATAACTGATGATGAAGAATGTGCTAAAGAAGGTGTCAAATATTTAAAAAATAATAAACTAGGAAGAGTAACATTTTTTCCTCTTAGTGTTATAAAATCAAGATATGTTGATTCAAACACAATAGAAGAAATAAAAAATGAAAATGGTTTTATAGACATAGCATCTAACCTAGTAACGTATGATAAAGAATATAAAAACATAGTAACAAATCAATTAGGTAATATTATAGTAACTGATAATATAAATAGTGCTATAAAGATTGGAAGAAAGATACAAAATAGGTATAGAATAGTAACACTAGAAGGAGACATTATACATGTAGGAGGTTCTTTAACTGGTGGTAGTAATAAAAATACAAGTGTAATAGGAGATAAGTTTGAACTTCAAAGAATTAATAATTTACTTAAGTCTTATGAAATGGAAAAAGAAAGTAAAAACTTAACTTTAGAACAGTTAACAAATAATCTTAATACATTAAAAGATAGCATTTATAAACAAACATTATTAAATGTAAATATAAAAGAAGTATTAAATACTAAAAACACTACACTTAATGATTATAAAAACAACCTAAATAAATTAAATGATGAAATTAGTATGTTAAATAGTAATGACTTAGAAAAAGAATTTGATAAACTAATGAAAGATTACTATAAAGAAGAAGAAAATAATAAACTTATTAGTAAAGAATTAAATAATTTAAAAAATAATAAAGAAGATTTATTACAAAAAGTACAAAGTATAGAAAATACTATTAAAAAAGAAAATACATTATATAATGATCTTAATAATAAATTAAAAGAAGAAGAAATAGAAAAAATAAAAGTAGAAACTATTATAGATAATTTATTAAATATATTAAACGAAAACTATAGCTTAACATTTGAAAGTGCTAAAGAGCATATTGTATCATTGAATGAAGAAGAAGCAAGAAAAGAACTAGTTGAATTAAAAAGAAAAGTAAAGAATTTTAAAAATATTAATTTAGGTAGTATAGAAGAATATGAAAGAGTAAATAAAAGATATGAATTCTTAAATTCTCAAAAAGAAGACTTACTTTCAAGTGAACAAAATTTACTTAGTATTATTAATGAAATGGATAATACAATGGAAGAAAAGTTTATAAACACATTTAATAAAATAAATAAAGAATTTAATAAAGTATTTAATAACTTATTTAGTGGGGGAGAAGCACACTTAGAATTAACAGACCCAGATAACTTTTTAGAAACTGGTATTGATATAAAAGCAACTCCACCAGGTAAAAGATTAACAAATATTTCTTTATTATCTGGAGGAGAAAAAACATTAACAGCTATATCTTTATTATTTGCTATAATGAATTTAAATAACGTTCCATTTGCTATATTAGATGAAGTAGAAGCTGCACTTGATGAATCAAACGCAGTAAGGTTTGGAGAATATTTAGATAATTATAAAGGCAAAACACAACTATTAATAATAACACACAAAAAAAAGACAATGGAATATGTAGATTTATTATATGGAATAACAATGCAAGAGTCAGGTGTTAGTAAAGTAGTAAGCGTAAAATTAGAAGATGTAAAATAAAAAGCAGAAATTAACTTTCTGCTTTTGTTATGCTTTCTAAACTAAAATTATTATTAGTTTTAGTAAATGATAATAAATAATAAGAATTATTTTCCTTAGCAATATTCATTATTTTATCTTTCTCTCCATATATAGCTGCTGTTTCACATGTTCCTTTAGTACAACAACCAACTACTTTAGAATTATAAATATTTTCTTTTTTAAAATAATCACTATAACCCTTTAATAATTTAGAAAAACCCTCTTCATTAGTTTTACATTCTTTAGAAGCAGTTATTTGCTCTTGTTCTACAAATGCATTATATACTTTAATAGAATAAACATTATCTTTATAAGAAGCACTTCCTACCTCAAAGACCATAAATGGAAGACTACATTTTCCACTAGAATTATTATCAGTATCTTTAAGTTCACCAGAATTTGAGTTATATCCTCCAATACCACAATAATCATTAGAATAGTTTATTGTAAAATCTTTAAAAGTAACATCACTATTAAATAAAGTTTTAGTGTTAGTTACAATAGATTTTTTTATAGTATCATCCATTTTTTTAGTTGTATTTAATGATCCATTTAAATACATAGTTTTAGCAGTACTTGTTATTTTACCTTCTTCACTTATTATAATACCCTCATCACTTTTAAATGTTAAAAATTTAAAACTATCATTAAATATAGATATAGCAACATTCTTCAAATAAGCTTTATCATCAGTAGTAAGTTTATTGTTTGTAACTTGTTTATTATTAATTTCTTTTTTAGAAGAATAGTTATTAGATTTATTTAAATATCCATATAAACCTAAAACTAATAATGCTACAATAAGTAAAATATTAAATATAATATATCCCATATACTTTTTCATAATTACCTACTTTCTACCTTTTATTATAATATAGAAAATAATATATATGAATCAAAAAAAATAAAAAAATGTAAATCTTTACATTTTTAAATAGCTCTATATAAATCCTTATTTTTAAATGGATTATTTTTATTAATTAAATCAACGAATAATATTCCATTTAAATGATCTATCTCATGCTGGAACGCTATTGCCATATCTTCTCTAACTCTAACTTTATTTTTATTGCCTAGTATATCATAATAAACGACACTAACTCTAGCGTGTCTTGGTACTATACCTTTAACATCTCTATTAACACTTAAACATCCTTCTCCTTCTTCAACATATATTATTTCCTCAGAATGAGATACTATTTTAGGATTAATAACAACATATTCAGTATAAGTATCATCTTCCTCTAATAAAGATATAACAAATATTCTTTTATTTCTTCCTATTTGTGGAAAAGCAAGACCCATACCCGCTCTAATTTTGTTTTCTTCAGCATAATCTAATTTTTGAGATAATCTTAAATATTCTACCATATCATTAATCATATCTTTATCTTCACTAGAAAGAGGAAAAGTAACTTCTTCACTTTTTCTTTTAAGTGTTTTATTTCCTTCAATTAATATATCTTTTTGTTTAAGCATACAACTTACTCCTTAACGCATATATTTTACCAAAAAAAAAACAAAAAATCAATTTCAACAAAACCATGTTATAATTAATATATTAAGGAGAGTAAATATGTCTAAAATAATAACTATTGAAGGAACAGATTGTTCTGGAAAAGAAACTCAAACTAAATTATTAGTTGAAAAATTAAAAAAAGATGGATACAAAGTAAAGTATTTTTCATTTCCAATATATGATAGCCCAACTGGTAAAATAGTAGGGGGTTCTTATTTAGGAAAAGAAGAAATAGGGGATTGTATTTTTTTAGAAGGCGCTACTAACGTTGATGCATTAGTAGCATCATTATATTACACCGCTGATAGAAGATATAATTATATAAATACAATAAAAAAGGAAATAGAAGAAAATGACTTTGTTATTTTAGACAGATATGTATCATCTAATTTAGCTCATCAAGGTGGCAAGATAAAAGATGATAAAGAAAGAGAAAAGTTTTATAATAATTTAGATACACTAGAATATGAAATATGTGAATTACCAAGAGTAGATATAACAATATTTTTACATATGCCATATGAAGCAAGTTGTTTATTGAAAGAAAACAGAGAAAAGCTAGATGAACATGAAAAAAATAAAGATCACTTAATACATGCTGAAAAAGTATATGTTGAATTAAGTAAAAAATATAATTGGGAAGTTATAAATTGTATTTCAAAAGAAAAGTTTAAAAACAAAGAAGATATAAAAACAATAAATGAAATAAGTGAAGAAGTGTATAGTATTGTAAACCATTTATAAAAAAAAAGGAAGTTTAATTATTAAACTTCCTTAATTATTATTTCCATAGTTTAAGAATCCAGCTCCGAATACTATAACTAATAAAATAAATAAGACTAATATAATAGCAGCTCCATATCCACCAGTTGCTGGGTATCCATATTGAGGATAGCCTCCATATCCACCACAACAAGTGTTGTTTGAACCGTATCCATTATATCCGTAATAATACATAATTATGCCTCCTTTTACTTTCTATTATAATGTACGTTATAAGTACACATTTTGACATTAAATTAACCCATTTTTTATAAAAAAAGTTTAATAAACTTTTATAATATGCTAAAATTATATAGGAGAATAATATGAAACAAATATTAAAAAAGATGGATAAACCTTTATTAATAATGATGATTATATATAGTATACTTGGACTTTTATTAGTAATGTCTGCATCAAGTGTAATATCTGTTATGCAATATAATCAAAGTCCTTACTATTATTTTATAAAACAACTAATATTTTTATTAATGGCATATGCAGTTGGTTTTATTTTTGTTGTGCGTTTTCCCATAAAAAAATATAAACCGTTAATATCTATTTTATTAATAGGATTAATTGGATCATTATTGTTCTTACTTATGTATGGAACAGTAACAAATAGTGCTAGAAGTTGGTTTAGTATAGCGGGCTTTGGTATACAACCAAGTGAATTTGGTAAACTGATTTTAATATTATATTTAGGTATATTTTTTGGAAGTTATCAATACAAACAAGCAAAAAAATATGATTTTTTAAGACCACTTATAATATGTATTATAGTATGTGCTTTAGTAGCAATGCAACCAGACTTTGGTACTGCTACTATAATTGCGGGTATTGTAATGTTTACATTCTTTGCAGTACCAATATCAGGAAACTATTGGGTAAAGAGTTTAAAATATATAGCAATTGCAATAGGTATTGTTTTAGTTATATTCTTATCAACTAATAATAGTTTCTTTACAAAAGAACAAATGAGTCGTTTTACATATAAAGAACCGTGTGATAGGTATACACATAAAACAGGATATCAAGTTTGTAATGGTTTTATAGCAATTAATAATGGAGGATTACTTGGTAAAGGACTTGGAAACTCTACACAAAAATATTTATATTTACCAGAAGCATATACTGACTTTATTTTTCCAATAGCGGTAGAAGAATTAGGATTAATAGTTGGAATATTAATAATATTAGGATATTTATTTATGTTATTTAGAATACTATGGATTTCAAAAAAAGCATCAAATCTTAGAAACTCAATAATATGCTATGGGGTTTTTGCATACATTTCAATTCATTTAGTTATTAATTTTATGGGTATATTAGCACTTATTCCATTAACTGGAGTACCAGTACCATTCTTAAGTTATGGTGGTAGTATTACAATATGTGTAGTACTTGCTATGTTTTTAGTACAACGTGTTGTTATAGAGTCAGAAAATGATAAATATAAAAAAGAAATAAAAAATATATAAAACGAGAGTAAACGCTTCCTACTAGCGAATAAAGTAGTAGGAGGTGTTTTTATATGGAAACAATAAATCAAATAATAGATTATATAAAACATAATAAAAAGAATACAGCAATTATTATATTATCTTTAATTATATTTCTTACTTCTTGTTTTTTTATTTATAAAATAAACGAAAAACCTAAAATAAAAATAGTAGAAAAGAAAATAATAAAGAAAATAAAAATAAAAGAAGAAAAAAAATTAATAGTAGATATAAAAGGAGAAGTTAAAAATCCAGGTGTATATGAAGTTAAAAAAAACACTAGAATAAATGACCAAACAACTCCAATTATGATACAAAGATTAAGCCATTTATTTGCAAGAAAACCTTTGATTTATGGGGATATTTAGCCTTTTCTAAATTATATATAGTTTAGAGAAG
>CAZSRL010000011.1:0-28986 GCA_964609615.1 uncultured Muribaculaceae bacterium | reverse complement strand
TTAACTCCTAAGTTTTTTGCATACACGGGATCAAGAGCATGCTCTGCATCTATAAAAGCAGCTTTGCCTCCCTGTTTTTGCACTTCTGCAATTGCATGTAAAGCAAATGTTGTTTTACCACTTGACTCAGGTCCAAATATTTCAATAATCCTTCCTTTTGGATATCCACCAACACCTAAAGCTATATCTAAAGATATACTTCCAGATGATACAACATCTATATTCCTTTTTCCTTCACTTCCTAATTTCATTATTGCGCCTTTACCAAATTGTTTTTCTATATCTAACAATACTTGATCTAAAGCTTTGTTTTCATTTTGTGTTTGCTTTGCCATTATGTCCTCCTTACTTTCTAAATTAATTTTACAAGATAATTTTTTATTTGTCAACACTTTTTTCAAACAATTGTTTGCTACTAAAATAATCTTTTATTTAAAACATTTTTTTAAAAATAAAAAAGTTTTCTATAAAGAAAACTTTTTCTGTATAATTTATTTTTCTGAAATAAAATTTTTGTTTTTTGCAAAATATTCAACAGCACTTATTACTGCCATAACAACTGCTATTAAAATAAAGATATCTGCTACTTTTAAATTAATAAGTTCAAATGGTAAATTATAGAATAATATAAGAGCTAATCCACTCATCATAAATATTGTTTTAATTTTTCCAGTTACACTTGCTCCCACTGCTTCTCCACTGGTTGCAATTACCATTTTAAGTGAATCAGTAAATATGTCTCTAGTAATAATTATTACTGGAACCAGTACACTAATAAACCCATCATATGCAAGTATTATTAATAATCCATTTACTAAAATCTTATCAGCAATAGCATCCATTGTTTTTCCAAAGTCAGTAACTAAATTCCTTTTTCTAGCTATATAACCATCTATAAAATCAGTACAAGCCGCAACAACAAATATTACTCCTGCTATTATATATTTAATATCAACTAACACTTTCCCAGCAATTAAATATTGTGGAAATTCAAAATTAAAAGCATAAAATGGAAACACTAAAAGTGTTAACATTATAAAAGCTAAAACTATTCTAATCATTGTTATTTTATTTGGTAAATTCATAATATCCTCCTATTCTTGTACATAACTTATTGTATGTTGACTTTCTATATCTCTTTTTACTACTGTAAATATAGTTACTCCAATAGATACTATAATTATAACTAATAATAAATAAGTAAATATCGGATTAACCTTTTCGTTAACTTTTACTTTTTGAGTATAAGGAGAAATTATTTTTCTTTCTTCTTTTTCTTCTTGCTTAATTTGTTTTAATTTTTGTGTTAATTCTTTAACTGGAATTTTAGAAGTATAATCGAATATATATTTATTAAACTTGTCCATAGTTTCTTCTTCATCTATATTTAAATATTTAGAATATTTTCTTACTAATTCTTTTAAAAAGAAAACATCTTTAAAAGCATTAATATTACCATCTTCAAGATTTTCTAATTGTGCTTCTGTAATATCTAAATCCTCACATACTTCTCTAGGTTTAACACCCATACTCTCTCTTTTTTCTTTAAATGATTTTCCTACGTCTTTCAATTTATTGCCTCCATTTAATAAATAATATCTTAATAAGCCATGTTCTGTACCATATAGGTGGCAAACATTTATCTATACTTTCGTATCCTTCAAATCGGTTCGTTTTCCTATTGAAAGTTCCCCTACCAAAATTTGGGTTTCTCGCTCGTGGGGTTTACCTCGTTCCACTCTCTTCATTCCTGAAAAGCATCGTCTCTTTGGCACTTTATTCTTACTTTAACCAGTTCTTGGTTATTTCAGAGCCGTTAGTAAAAACTACCTAAAGTTATTTTTTCCTTTAGCACGATCACTACAAGCATCACAGCTTGTGCGAGCATGGACTTTCCTCTACATAATTTTATGCAGCGTTTGCCCAAGATATTATTTTATATCTCCATATACTATTTTTTCAAGTTCGCTTACTCTTTTTAGTATATCAACATTAGTTACTGTTTTTTGTTCTCCAACAAGTTCTAATTTACTTTTCATATTTCTAAGTTCAGCGCGTAATCTTTCATTATCTTCTATTGCTGTTTGTAAATCATGTTTAAGTCTTCTAATATTAGTTTTAAATTCAGAATAATCTCTCATTATAATATCTAAAAATTTATCAACTTCTTGTGGTCTATAACCTCTAGCATCAATTTTAAAATCCTTTTCAAGTATTTCTTTCTCAGATAAAATTATTTTTTCCTCATACATAATCTTCACAGTCCCTTTTCTCTTATATAATTTTAGAATAAAAGTCGTATTTTGTCAATGTAAATAAAATATATTTCTTATTTACAATATAATTAAATAAAATTATAATGAATTTAAAATAGAAGGGAGAAAAAATGAAAAATTTTTTTAAGGAAAGAAGTAAAGTTTTGTTCTCAGGTATAATAATTCTTCTTTTATTAACAGCATACATGTTTCCAGGAATAATAAACATATTTTTTAACCTCCCAGAAATAAATACAAATAACCTATTTGATGCGTCGTCAGCTGATCTATTCACTTATTTTCTTGGAGTAAATTTAATAATTGTTGTTACACTAATGATAACTGCTGCAACTACTGCTGCTGTTATTGGATTTCTATATAAAAAGAAATCATGGATAATGTGCTCAATTATTATATTATCATTATTTTCGTTATTAATGACAGCTACTGAAATAGGTTCTATAATAGCAAGCTTAGCTAATATAAATATACTTGTCGCAATAGTTAGTATAATATTAATTACCATTGTTCTATTTATACCATCAATTATTATGATAATAGGTTATATAAATCAAAACAAAATAGAAAAAAAAGAAAACAAAAAAGAAACACTAAAAACAAAAAAATTTGATAATTTATTTTCTTTAATAATACTATGCATACTCTTTATTATTGTAACAATAGAAATGATTTATACCTTTGTTGGAACCCCAGACTATATTGCATCACTTACTTCACTAGAATTACTATTTCTAATTTTCGGGGATTTACTTATATTAATATTACTTTCATTCCCTATTACAATGTTATTATATTTGAGAAAGAAAAAATAAAAAAAGAAACTATTAAAAACAAGCTAAACATATATATGTTTATGGCTTGTTTTTTTTATTTGTGTGTTATCATATTTTTTTATTTGACATGTTTTGTTTTCTTTTAAACTTTTTTTAACGTTTATTATTCTTTGATTTGTTGAACCTCTAAAGTTAAGTGATAGTTTTTTATTTTTTATTTCAAACTTACCATCTACTATTACATCTATATTTTTTAGAAGTTCATCTAGTTGTTTGTTTGTTTGTTTCATTTTTAAGAGTTGTTCAAAAGTAAAGCCTGAATATGCCCATACATTTAGTTCTATCTTTTTTGCATATTTTGCAATTTCTAGTGACTCTTTTATTTGAAAGAATGGATCTCCTCCAGATAGTGTTATTCCATCTATTAAATCTAGGTTTTTTATTTCTTCATTAAGTTCATTTATATCTTTTAAAAATCCATCTTTAAAGGAGTGAGTTGAAGGATTATGACATCCTTCACAGTTATGTGAACATCCTTGTGTCCATATAACAGCTCTAATTCCAGGTCCATCTACTATACTATCTCCTTGTAGTGGAGCTGATAATCTTATTTTCATAGTTTGTGTTTTACCCTGTCGTTTACTTCTGCTTTCTTATAGTTATTGAATCTGTCAACTGTTCCAACTAGGTATCCAGTTATTCTTCTAATTCTTTCAAATTTCACTTCATCTTCTGTTCTTCCACATCCAGGACACATATCATTTATTACACCTGTGAATCCACAAACTGGGTCTCTATCAACTGGATGGTTAATAGCAGCATATCCCATATTGTTTTCTTTCATCATTCTTACAATTTTTTCAAATGCATCTACATTTTTTGTAGTATCTCCATCAAGTTCTATATAAGAAATATGACCTGCATTAGTAAGTGTATGATATGGTGCTTCTACTTCAATTTTATGTTTTATTGTTGTAGGATAATATACTGGTACATGGAATGAGTTTGTATAATATTCTCTATCTGTTATACCTTTAATAGATCCATATATACTTTTATCTATTGCAGTAAATCTTCCACTTAATCCTTCTGCTGGAGTTGCAAGAAGTGTAAAGTTTAAATTATTTTCTTTTGTAAATTCATCACATTTTTTTCTCATATGTTTTATAATTTCAAGTCCTAGTTTTTCTGATTCTTTATTTTCTCCATGATGTTTACCTGTTAAGGCTTTTAAGCACTCTGCTAGTCCAATAAATCCAATTGATAGTGTTCCATGTTTTAAAACTTTTCTAAGTCTATCACCAGGCTTTAAATGGTCTGAATCAATCCATACTCCTGATGCTAATAAGAATTTAAAATTAGTCACATCTTTTGAACATTGAACTTCAAATCTTTGAAGTAATTGTGTTTTTACTAATTCTAGTTTTTCATCTAAGTCTTTATAAAATTGTTTAATATCTGCTTTATCATTTTTTACAAGTCCATTTTCAATACCTAATCTAGGTAAATTAATAGTTGTAAAGCTTAAGTTTCCTCTTCCTGGTGTTATTGCTTTAGATTCGTCTACAGCGTTTGCCATAACTCTTGTTCTACATCCCATATAAGCTACTTCTGTATTATAGTCTCCTTTGTATGCTTGTTTATTAAATGGAGAATCTAAGAATGAAAAGTTTGGAAATAATCTTTTAGCAGATACTTCACATGATAATCTAAATAAATCATAGTTTGGATCTTTTTTATTATAGTTTACTCCTTCTTTTACTTTAAAAATAGATATTGGAAATATAGGTGTTTCTCCATGACCTAAGCCTGAATCAAGAGCATATAAATAATTTTTCATTACCATTCTACCTTCTTCAGAAGTATCTGTTCCAAAGTTAATTGAACTAAATGGTACTTGTGCTCCTGCTCTTGAATGCATTGTATTTAAGTTATGAATAAATGCTTCCATTGCTTGAAATGTAGTTTTATCTGTTTTAGCATATGCTTTTTTATATGCTTTATTAAATATATTTTCTAACACCTCATTGTTTTTATAATATTCTTCAAATTCTTTTATATCAACAACAATACTTTCTAATTTAGATATTTGTTTTTCTATCTTTTTAAAATTAACAAAGTTTTCAAATCCTTCTAATTCTAAAAAGTCATATAATACTTGTTTAAATTGTTTTCTAAATGTTTTTACTACTCCTGGTGCCATATAATAATCAAAAGCAGGAATACTTTGTCCTCCATGTTGATCATTTTGATTACTTTGAATAGCAATAGCCGCTAAAGCAGTATAACTCATTATATCATTTGGAGTTCTTAAAAATCCATGTCCAGTACAAAAACCATGTCTAAATAATTTTTCTATATCTATTTGTGTACATGTTGTTGTTCCCATTGCATAGAAATCTAAATCGTGAATGTGTATTTCTCCATCATCATGAGCATGTGAAATTTTATTATCAAGTAAATATGCTTTTGTAAATTCTTTTGAAACTGTTGAACCAAAGTGTAACATTGTTCCCATAGGTCCATCTCCATCAACGTTAGCATTTTCTCTTTTTGAGTTTTCTTCTTTCGAAGTTTTTAATCCTAATGATTCAATAGCTTTAACAAATTTATGTTGTTGTTTAACTGTAAATGCTTCACGAGATGCATTTCTTCTTTCTCTATATCCACTGAATGCTTCAAATACTTCATTATATTTCATTTGTTTTAATGTTTCTTCAATTAAATCTTGTATATCTTCAATCTTAATAGTTTTTCTATCATTATATTCTTTTTCAATTTTATCTAAAACTTTTAAATATACTTTATTAACATCCTCTTCATTTGGATCTTCATAAACATTTCCAAATCCTTTCTGTATAGCTATAGCTATCTTACTTCCATTAAATTCGACTCTTTGGCCGCTTCTTTTGACTACTGTTAGTTCGTCAAATAATCTTTCCTTTTCCATATCCATTACCTCTTTCTATTTTAAGTATAAGTACATATATTTAAAAAAGCAAATGTTTTTTTTTGTCTTTTTTTATGTTTTTTAACAAATAGTTTTTTTGTATTTTGTAATTTTTTGTTAAAAAAAACATTATATGGTTGTTTTAGTTTAACAATTGTTAATTAATCGTTAAATAAATAAAATTATATTAGTTTTCATAACTTTACATTTTTAATTTACAACTTTTTTTACTCTTTAAAAAAACATATTTTTAATTAAATAAAATTATTATAATTATAGTACATTGTAAAGTAAATTTACTCTAGTTTTTTATTACTAGTTTTTTTTTCTATTATATTGTATAATTTTTATAAGGTGGTTTAATTGAAAATAACAAATAACAATACATATAAAAATAGAGGTATGTGGCTTGAAAATATTATAAATAATACTAATACATATTATTTAAATAAAGACATAGCACTTATCTATAAAAAACCTACACCAATTAAAGTATTAGATGTTGATTATCCTAATAGAAAAAGCACTGTTATTAAAAAGGCTGTATTTAAAGAATTATCTACATTAGATTATGTAGGTATATATAAAGGAAAATATATTGAATTTGATGCTAAAGAATGTAAAAGTAAAACATCTTTTCCTCTATCTAATATAAAAACACATCAATTAAATCATATTAAAAATATTATTAATCATGGAGGTATATCTTTTTTAATAATATTTATGAATAATATTTTTATTTTATTAAAGGGAGAAGATTTATTAGAATATATTAATTGTTCAGATAGAAAAAGTATTCCATATGAATATATAAAAGAAAATGGTTATTTAATAAAAGAAAAATTTAATCCTAGAATAGATTATATAGAAGTAATAAATAAATGTTACTTTGAGGAGGGAAAATAATGAGAGATTTTGACACAATTAAAATAAAACAAAGAGTTAGTAGTGCTAAAGAGGGAGTAAAAAGTGGAACTAGAAGAGCTAAAGAATATTATAATAGGGAAAAGAAAAAGAAAAGTAAGAAATATTATATTTTAACAGGCATAGCATTATTTTTATTAATTATGTTTGCATTAATGATATTGTTTTTCTTTTATATAGTGTTTAGTGCTCCTAAATTTGATCCAGGTAAATTATATAAGAAAGAAGCTACTTTGTTATATGATAATAAAGGAAACCAATTTGCGTCTATTGGTAGTGAAAAACGTGAAAAGTTAGAATATGATGAATTACCTGAAGTTTTAGTTGACGCTATTGTTGCGACTGAAGACTCTAGATATTTTCAACATAATGGTTTTGATTTAGCAAGATTTATTAAAGCTTCTGGAGGACAATTACTTGGTAATTCTAGTGCTGGTGGTGCTTCTACTCTTACCATGCAAGTAGTAAAAAATAGTTTTACTTCTACTACATCTTCTGGTATAGCTGGTATTGTAAGAAAATTTACTGATATATATATGTCTATATTTAAAGTTGAACCAAACTACACTAAAGAAGAAATTATAGAGTTTTATGTTAATGCTCCTTATTTAGGAAGTGGAGCATATGGTGTGGAACAAGCAAGTCAAATATTCTTTGGAAAAAGTGCTAGAGATTTATCTTTAGTTGAAGCAGCAACAATTGCTGGTTTATTCCAAGCACCTGGTTCATATGATCCATATGTATATCCAGAAAATGCACAAGAAAGAAGAGATCAAGTTTTATCATTAATGGTAAGACATGGTTACATAACAGATGAAGAACGTGATGCTGCTCAAAGTATTAATATTAAAAGTATATTGGCTGATAATTCAAGTGATAATTCTAAAAATTTAAATAAATATCAAGGATTTATTGATACAGTTGTAGAAGATGTTATAAAGAAAACTGGTAATAACCCATATAATACATCAATGCAAATATATACAACTATGAATAGAAGTCAACAAAATGCTGTTAATGATATTGAAAATGGAAAAACATATAAATTTGTTGATAAAAAGATACAATTAGGTATTAGTGTTATAGATACACAAACAGGAGCTGTAACAGCAGTTGGAGCTGGAAGAAATAAAACTAAGGAATTAAGTTTTAACTACTCTACAATGACTAATAAACACCCAGGAAGTACTGCTAAACCTATATTTGATTATGCGCCTGGTATTGAATGTGAAAAATGGTCTACTTATACTCCATTCTTTGATGATCCAACAAGTTATGGTAATACTACAATTAAAAACTGGGATGGTGGATATCAAGGATTTATGACTATGAAATCTGCACTTGCAGAATCTAGAAATACTTGTGCATTACAAGCATTCCAAAAAACAAGTAATGAATGTAAAGTAAAAATTGTTAAAGCTTTAGGTATAAGAGCTGAATTTGGAGAAGATGATGAACTTCACTCTGCTCACTCAATCGGAGCATTTACCGGAGCATCTCCACAAGAATTAGCAGCGGCATACTCAGCATTTTCAAATGGAGGATATTATAATAAACCATATACTTATACTAAAATAGTTTATAGAGAAAATGGTAAGGAAGTAACTCCTAGTAAAAAGAAAACAAAAGCGTTTAGTGCTCAAACAGCATATTTAATAACAGATATATTAAGATCTGCTACTAAAAATAACTCATCTTCATCACAAGTAGCAACTAAAACAGGTACTAGTTCTTATGAAACTGAAGCACTAAAAAAATATAAAGTACCATCAAGTACAATACAATCTAGTTGGGTATCTTATTACTCTCCTAAATATGCAGTAGCATTTTGGTATGGATATGATAAATTATCAAGTGATTATTATTTAACAATGTCATCAGCAACATATCAAAGAAATATTATTCAAAGATTACTTACTAAAGGAGTAACCGAATCAGGTGGTACATTTACAAAACCAAGTGGTATTAGTTCAGTAAGTGTTGAGCTTGAAACAATACCTGCTTTAAGACCAAGTGCTAATACTCCAAGTAAACTAAAAGGAACATTCTTATTTATTAAAGGTACTGAACCTGAAGGTACATCTGAAAGATTTGCAACACTTAAAAACACAACTAGTTTAAATGTAAGTAAAAGTGGAACTAAAGCAAATATTTCTTGGACAAAAGTTGCTACTCCTGACTTCGCAGATACAACTTGGTTAAAGTCTTACTTTAGTACTGGTTATGGAAAATATGCTACAAAGTATTTTAATAAACGTATTTCTTATAATAAAAACACTATGGGTGAGTTTGGATATGATATATATGTAAAAGTTAATGGAGAATTGAAAAAAGTTGGATTTACAACAAATACAACATATTCATTTAATATTCCAACTGGTACTACATCTGTAGTTGTTAAAACTGCTTATAATAAATTTAAAACTAATCAAAGTAGTGGTGTTGAAAAATCTCTTGAATCAGCCTCTATAAGCATGAGTGGTAATACAAAACAAATAACCAAGGGAAGTAGTATTACTTTATCCCCTAGTGATATTAGATTTAGCGTTGATGGATCAACTATTAATTCAACTGATTATACAGTTACAATTAATAATATATATGATTCTAATAATAATGTAGTTTCATCTTCAGTAGCAAGTTCAACTGCCGGTAATTACACAATTAGTTATACATTAAAATATAATAACCAATCTTATTTATCAAGTGATTATAATGCTAATATTAATCTTACTGTAAGATAAGATTAATTAATAATCAAATTAAAAAGAGTTCTATGAACTCTTTTAATATTTGCAAATAGTTTTTAATTTACAATCATCACATAATGGATTTTTTGCTTTACATCTATATCTACCAAATAAAACAATTAAACTATTTAATCTATTATGATATTCTTTATTAAAATACTTTTCTAACTTCTTCTCAGTAGTTAAAACATCATCATTATCATTTGTTATACCTAGTCTTTTAGAAATTCTATATACATGTGTATCAACTGCTATGCAGGGTTCATTATAAAGCTGTGCTAAAACTACATTTGTTGTTTTTCTACCTACTCCGGGTAAACTTTCTAAATATTCTCTATCGTTTGGGACTTTATTAATTTCTTTTAAGCTTTTAACTATGTTTTTAAAGTTTTTAGCCTTAGTTTTATAAAAACCTAAGGGTTTTATAATAGATGCTATTTTTTCTTCTGATAGAGCATTTAATTTATCTAATGAATTATATTCTAAATACAAATCTTTAGTTACATCATTAACCCTCTTATCAGTTGTTTGAGCACTAAGCATAGTAGAAAGTAATAACTCATAGTCATTATTATAATTTAATTCTACTTTAGATGCGGGATAATAACTATTTAAAACATTAAAAACATCATCACTATTCATTTTCATCTAACCAATTATAATCAAATAAAGGTTTATATTCTTTATTATCTTTTTTATTATTTTCAAAAAGAACTTTATCAATATATCTTAAATTAGTAATACCATTTAATACAGATTCTTTTAACACCTTAATAATATCTTCTTCATTATAACCTTTTTCTAACCAAGCAGTTATTGTTTCATATTCTGTATTACTTAAAGTTCTACCATATTCATTTTCAAATACAGAATATATATCACTTTCTTTATTATCTTTATTATCTTTATTATCTTTATTATCTTTATTATCTTCTAAAAGTAGTTTATCATAAAAAATATCTAAAGATATTTTTTCTTCTATTCCATTTTTAGTTTTATTAACTTTTGTTTCTATTAACTTCTTTTCTAATAAAGAATTAAAAGCATTTAATATATTACTTTCTTCTATTTTAAAATATCTTTTAATATCTTCTAAATCTAATTCTTGTTTAACATTAATAAAATATATAATAAGTAAAAATTCATTAATATTTAATTTAAATTTATCTACACTTGTAAATACAATTGGTTTAATAACAAAATCTTTAGCTTTTAAAGCATCTTTTAAATCTTTCATAGTTCCTCCTTCAATTTATAAAGTCTTTTAACTATTAAATCATATTTATTTTGTAATTTAAAGTCAATTATTTCCTTTTCTAATACTTTTATTATATCACCTAATTCTTTAGAAGGGGTTATTTTTAATATTTCACATATTTCTTCAGCACTAATATTTATATCTTTTACTTCTTTTATTGGAAGAGAATCAAATATTTTATTAAGTTTTCTAACATTTTTGTTTAATATGGTTCCTGCGGTTGTAGTTATAAAATTACCATATTTATATATATCATATTTATCTATACTTCCTTTTTGTACAAGCTTTTTTATTGAATTTATTTGTTCAGTTTGTACTTTAGTAAAGTTTAAATCTTCTAGTAATTCAACTTGAGCCCACATCCCTACTAAGTTATTTGTTCTTTTTATTTTATTAAATTTAATACCTAAGTATTTTTCTAGATCTCTTTTCTTTATAAACTTTATAAAATCATAAATATTATTTGATAATAATATTTTACTAATTTCATCTTTTTTCTTTGTAATACTAATTTTAGGTAATTCATCTTTATTATTTATTATATACTCTTCTATTTCATCATCTAATTTAAATCCTAATGTAATCATAAACCTAAGAGCTCTTAATATACGTGTAGGGTCTTCTTTAAACCTATCCTCTGCTTTTCCTACAGTCTTTATAAGTTTGGCTCTCATATCCTTTAAACCACCCTCATAATCATATATGTTAAAGTCTTTATCAAGACATATTGTATTAATAGTAAAATCCCTTCTTTTTAAATCAGATTTTAAATCATTAACATATTCTATTCCAACAGGAACACCATTTTTATACTTGCTTTTCTTTCTAAATGTAGTTATATCAATATTATACTTATCAACCTTTAATTTAACAGCACCATATTCTTCAACTACATTTATATTTTCTAGTATGTCAAAAATATCTTTAGGTAATGCATTTGTACAAATATCAACATCAAAAGAATGTTTACCAAGTAAATTGTCCCTTACAAAACCACCTACTATATAAGCATTAAATCCTTTTTCTTCTATATGAGTTAATATATCTATTATTTTCTTATCCATAATTTATATGAAAGCCAAAAAAAAAGCCAAAGGCTTTTTAGTTTAAAGCATCTTTTAATTTGCTTCCAGCTTTAAAAGTTGCAACTGTTTTAGCAGGAATACTCATAGGTTCTTTAGTTAATGGGTTAATTCCATTACGAGCTGCTCTTCTTTTAGCTGAGAATGTTCCGAAACCAACTAAAGCAACTTTTCCATCTTTCTTTAGTCCGTCTACAATCCCTTCTAATACAGCATCTAATGCTCTTCCAGCGTCAGCCTTTGTAAGTCCAGTTTTTGCAGCTACATATTCTACTAATTGAGCTTTCATTTACATTACCTCCTAATTTCTATTTTAAGCACATACTATGCTTACATTTATAATTTTACACGAAATAAGGTAAAAAGCAAGTAAAATAGTAAATTTTTATAAAAATTTCACTATTTTTATTACTTTATTCTATGATTTCACCATAAATATTATTAGAAATATTTGCTATTTTAACTTTCTTTATTTCATTTAAACCAGTTTTATCTTTAATAAATACCTTTAAATAATTAGATGTATGACCTATATAATAGTCTTCTTTCTTTTCTTCTATTAATACATTCACCTCAGTATTTAGAAACTTATTATAGTAAGCTTTTTCTAATTTGTCTGATAAGTCAATAAGTTTTTTTGCTCTTTTCTTTATTACTTTTGGATTTACTTTATCATCCATAAAAGAAGATGCTGTTCCTCTTCTTTCTGAATATGGAAAAACATGTATTTTAGAAAAACTTATTTTTTTACAAAATTCATATGTATTATTAAAATCTTCTTCAGTTTCTCCTGGGAAACCTACTATAACATCTGTAGTTATAGAAACATCTTTATTAATAGCTCTAATTTTATTAATTATGTTTTCAAAATATAAAGTATCATATTTTCTATTCATATCTTTTAATGTCTTATCACATCCACTTTGTAGTGGTATATGAAAATGATTAGCTAAAATATTAGAACTTTTAAAAATACTTAATATTTCATCCGTTAATTCAGTTATTTCTATTGAACTTATTCTCAAAGAATATAAATTATTTATTTTTTCTATTTCTCTTAAAAGCATAGCAAAATTATAATTATCTTTATCACTTCCGTAATGCCCTGTGTGTATACCGGTAAGTACTACTTCTTTATGAGAATTTTTTACTAGTTGTTTTATTTCATTTATTACTTTATTTGGTTCTTTACTTCTAACTGGTCCCCTAACATAAGGAATTATGCAATAACTACAAAAGTTTTCACAACCATCCTCAATTTTAACAAACGCTCTTGTTTTAGAAGCAAATTCTTTTATTTCCATATCTTCAAATATTTTTTTATCTTCATAAAACTTTATTATTTGTTTTCTGCTTTTTAAAAACTCTTCTAAATACATTATAATCTTTGATTTATCTTTATTACCTATAATAATATCAGCATCTATAACACTACTTATTTCATCTTTTAAATACTCACTAAAACATCCAGTTACTATTAAAACTGAATTTGGATTTTCTCTTCTAATTCTTCTTATTATTTTTTTACTTTTACTATCACTTTGATTAGTAACTGTACATGTATTAACAACATATATATCTGCGTTATCTTTTACTATTTCATAATTATTTATTTTAAATAATTCTGTCATATATTCACTTTCATATGTGTTAACTTTACATCCTAGTGTTTTTATACATACTTTCATAATTTCTCCTATTAAAAAAGGCTATAAATCAGCCCTAAATTCTTTTAATGTTTTTAAAAATGTTTCTTCTTCATTATATGAACTATTATCATTTGTTTTATAATTATTAATAGTAGGTTCTTCTTTTTCTTTAACTGCGACTTTTTGAATAATAATATCTGCGATTTGTTCATCTTCTTCATAATCTACTTGTAATTTAGAAGCACCCTTTAATAATTCATCATATGATATTATTGCTTTTTGTTCTTGCTCTTTTTCATATTTTACTATCTTTTCAATATTTTGTTTAGGTTCTATTTTTTTTATTAAATCTTCTTCTATAGTATTATTTTCTATTTTTAATTTATCATCTTTAAGTATATTCTTATTTTCTCTAACACTAGCTGCGATTAAACAAGCCACTATAATTGCTAAAATAAATAAAAATATAACTAATAATATCATAATATTATCTGGAGTAAATACTTTTACTATAAAATCATTTAAATTACTCATATACATCACTCATTTTCTACTATATTATTAATAATACTTAAAACATATAAAGGAACTGTTTCTGTTCTTAATATTCTACTACCTAATGTTACTTTTGTAAAACCTTTTTTAACAAGTTCTTCCTCTTCTTGTTTCATAAATCCCCCTTCAGGGCCAAATACTATTTGTATTATATCACATGAATTATAACTTTTTAATACCTCACTTAATTTATTTACGCAATCTAAGTCAAGCGAACAAAGTATATTTATTTTTTCTTTTTTTATATCTTTTATACTCTTTATTTTATTAATATAAGGAATATTTACTCTTCCACACTGCATTGAAGCACTTAGTGCTATTTTATTCCATCTTTCTATTTTTTTATCTTCTTTGTTTTTAGCTATTTTAAACTTACATTTTTCTAACATAATTGGAGTTATTTCTTTTACTCCTAGTTCTGTTGCTTTTTCAATTATTAAACTCATTTTATTATCACTTAGTATTGGAACATATAAAATAACATTTAAATTATCAATACTTTTTTCTTCTTTAATTATTTTACCAGATAAATAATCATTATTTAAAACACATAAATAACTTTTATTATCAATATTTATAATTAATTCATCATTTGGTTTTATTTTAACAACGTTTTTTAAATGATGTATATCTTCTTCCTTAATTAATATATTATTATCTTTTTTTTCTTTTCCAAAATATCTTTGCATAATTATCCCTCATATATATTTTATCAAAAATAATAAAAAAAGGAATTTATTTATTCCTTTTTGTTAAACTTTCTTTGTTATGATATTCATTAGATACTTCTTCAATTGACTTATAAACTTGATTTAATAATTTTATTCTTGTAGATGTTAATGGATTATCATGTTGTTCTCTATCAATATCTTTATCTCTATATTCTACATCAAAGAAATCAGTTGTTATTCTACCTTCTTTTTTCATTAATAGTATTTTAGCATAAACATAACTAGGATTAAATAAGAATCCTAATTCATTACCATCTATTTCATATAAAACATTATATCTATAGAAAAGTAAAAAATTATTTTTTATTATTTCAAAATCATTTTTATTTAATTTAAAATCAATCTTTTTTAATAGTGGTAATATAGTATAAAATGGTAATTGATTTTTAGAACAATACTTTAATAATAATTTTTCATTTTCATCATAAATAGAATCATTTTCTCTATAATAATATTTCATAATTATCTAACCTTCTTGAAATTATTTAGATTAGAATACTTTTCTCCAACGTTTATAATATAATTATTTGCTTTTTCAAGTAATTCTTTATTTTGTATTGAATTACTCTTTTTTGCTTTTTCTAGATCAATACTATTTAATATATTCTTATATTCTAAAACTGTTTTTATATTAGACTTATTTGCCATTTTAACAGCAGCATTTGTTGTACTTGGAGTTTTAGCAAGTAAACTAAAATCTTCTTCTAGTACTTTATTATTTATGCTTAATTCTTCTAATAAAGCTAAATTACCTATAGTAATAAGATCATTTGATAAAACTTCATCATTTCCCTTTATATTATCATAAAACTTATCTAAATCACATTCATTTACAACTGCACTTTTAGTTAATATTCTAAATATGTTTGATTTTTCATCATTAAGCATATCAAAATTACTTAATATAATACTATTTATTTGTTCTGTAGTATAATATTTTTTTAATAAAGAACATAAATATTTATAATTCTTTATATACATAGAAATCTTATCTATTCTTGAAGTTGCTAACAAAGATGAAAATTTAGACATTAACACTGTATTAAAATTTGACTCTTCCCTAATATCTACTCCATACGTTTCTTTTATTAAAGCCATATATGGAAAAGATGTTTCTGCATAATTTGTTTTTTTAAAATATATTCTATTTGCATACATATAAACAACACTCCCCTTTTTTATGGTTGTATATTATATCAAACAAACTATATTTTGTCAAATGTTATGTCTTTTATTCTTTCATTTTTTATATCATTTAGTATTAATAAATTAATTCTATCATAATCAACTTCATTATTAATTTTATTTATATTTCTAAATTTTGAAATAGTTTCATAAACTTCCATTATATTATTAATATCATAATTATCTAAATTGTAATAAGACTTTAATTTATCTTTATACATAAAATTAAGCTTATCTAAGATATGAAGTGATACCTTTTCAATAGGTAATACAGTTTCTTTAATAATAGACATAGAAGCTAAATTAAGAGCTACTTCTTCATTTTCAAGTTTAGGAACTAAAATCCCTGGTGAATCCATTAAATCAATTTTATCATTTACCTTAATCCATGACAAACTCTTAGTAACACCAGGTCTATTTTCAACAATAACTTTCTTTTTACCCGCTACCGAGTTTATTAAAGTACTTTTACCTACATTTGGTACACCTACTACTAAAACCTTAGCTTTTTTAGGAAGTAAGCCTTTTTCTTTTCTTTTATCATTAATCTTTTCCATTCTTTTGCCAATAACATTAACAAGATTATTAATACTATTAGAGTTATTTAGTGAAGTACAAACAACACTATAACCTTCTTTTTCATAGAAACTTTTCCACTTATCAGTTTCAGTTTTATCACATAGATCATATTTAGAAAAAACAATAATAGAATCTTTATTATTAGTAAATTCTTTAATATCTTTTACCTTAGATGAATAAGGTACTCTAGCATCTACTATTTCTAAAACAATATCAATTTGTTTAATAATCTTTTTAATATCATTTTTAGCCTTAGCCATATGCCCTGGATACCAGTTGATGTTCGTTTTGTTTTCTACCTCAGTATTATTTACTTTATTTTGTTTTCTTTCTGCTCTTTTTTGATACATATTTTTTGGCATTTTAACTACCTCCTTTATTTAATTCTTGAACTATTATATTTGCATTCTATATTCTTTATTTTTTTCTAATTCTTTATTCCACCAGTATAAAGAATCAATTTTTTCTATTTGAACTCCAGCCACTAATTTTTTATTTAATAAAACATCTCTTATTTTTATTGCAATATCCATTTTATCGCAAAGCGTTGTTACTATAATATATTTGTTATTCATTATCATCACTACTCTCTTTTAATTGTTTTAATCCCTCATTTGTAACAGCTATATCTAAATCTCCTGCATCTGGAAAAATATCTCTTAATACTAAAGCACCTGATAATAATATCCAAAATTCATTATTATCTATTTTTAATGTTTTTAGCAAATCTAATAATTGTTGTTTATTCATTCTATTATTCATATTATCATATCCTTTACTATGGTTTTTTCTTTCATAATTATTATAGCATATAAAAGGTGAATTATATAATTCACCTTTTTAGTTTTTTACGTTAAATTTATTTACTAAATCCATATATTCTTTTTTTCTTTGTTCTAATACTTCACTTGTTTTAGCTTCAAAACGTAATGTTAAATTAGGACCAGTGTTGCTTGCTCTAACAAGAGCAAACCCATCTTCATAAAGAACTTTTACACCGTCTATATCATTTATATTATAATTTTTATTAATAGCGTATTCTTTTATTTCATTTACTATTTTCCATTTGTTTTCTTCTGTGGTTGGAATTATTAATGTAGGAGTTGAACAGTATTCATTTACACCAACTAATAATTCATCTATATTTTTATTTGTTTTACTCATTATTTCAACAAGTCTAAGACCAGCGTATAGTCCACTATCAAAACCTGGGAATCTATCTCTAAAATATATGTGACCAGATAATTCTCCTCCGAATGGAGAATCTATTTCTTTTGTTTTTGCCTTTGTATATGAATTACCTGTTCTATACTCAACATATTTTCCACCCAATGATGTTATTTCATCTTTAATAAGATTTGAACATTTTACATCTATTAAAAATGTTTTATTATCTACTTTGTTAATAATATCTCTTATAATAATTGCCATATATTTATCTGTTGGTAAATATTTTCCATTATTATCTATTATTCCAACTCTATCTCCATCTCCATCAAAAGCTATTCCTATGTCTGCGTTTTGTTTTTTTACTTCTTCTTTTAAACATGTTAGATTATCTTCTACTGTAGGATCTGGATGATGTATTGGAAAACTACCATCACTTTCGTTACAAATACACGTTAAATTATTTATATATCTTTTATAAATATCTTTTGCGATTATTGATGTTGTTCCATTACCTGGATCAATTACTACTTTTAATTTGTTTTCTTTTATATCTAAAGACTTGTCAAATAATTCTATATAATCATTTTTTATATCATAATTAGTTATAGTTCCTTTTCCACTAATAAATTCTTTTTTTTCAGTAAAATTATAAAAATCTTCTATCATTTGCCCTCTTGCATTTCCTCTTTCATCAAATGAGAATTTAAATCCATTATCACTTGCTGGATTATGAGATGCAGTTATCATTATTCCTGGATATACATTTAGTTTTATCCCGGCATAATAAAACATTGGTGTTGTTGTTAAACCTAAACTTATTATATCTACCCCTGTATTTATTAAGCCTTCTATAAGAGCATTATAAAGACTCTGGGAAGATAAACGATTATCATGAGCAATTATACATTTATCACTATTATTATTCTTAATATATGTCCCAAAAGAAAGACCAAAGGTATATGCGAAGTCTTCATCTATTCCTCCGTTATACCTTCCTCTTATATCATATTGTCTAAACAAATACTTTGGTATTTCTTCTTTTATTTTATACATTTTTATTTTACCATTCCAAATTTACTAAATGGGAATAATACAACATTAACTTTACCAACAATATTATTTTTTTTAACAGGCCCTAAAACTCTACTATCTTTAGAAATATCCCTATTATCTCCTAATACAAAATATGATCCTTCTGGTACTTTAAGTATTTCAAAATCAGCTGTTTTTTCAAATTTCAATTCACTATTAATTAATAATTTATCTGCATATAATTTATTATTTTTATAAACAATATGTTCTCCTGGTAAACCAACAACTCTTTTTACAATATAATCATCTTCTGTTTTAACAACAACTATATCATATCTATTTAATTTATCCATTTTCATATAAACTTTATTAACAAGTATTATTTCTCCATCATGAAGTGTTTTTTCCATTGAATCTCCATGCACAATAGCAGGTGTTATTATAAATGTTCTAACCAATATAACTAATATAATTATTATTATATATGGCATTAATGTTTTTAATAATTTCATTTTTATCATCTCCATGTATATTATACTATAAAATACTTATTTTTTATTAAAAAAAACAAAACTTTACAAAAAAAACAACAAATAATTATTTGCTGTTTCTTTCTTTAATCTTATATTGTCCCTTAAAGTTTTTAAGAAAATTAAGCTTAGCTCTTCTAACTTTACCTTTTTTAATAACTGTTATTTTATCAATTTGAGGTGAATGTACTGGAAAAATTCTATTAATTCCAACACTACCAGTTTTCTTTCTCACTGTAAATGTTTCAGTAACACTTCCACCTTTTTTTGATGTAACAACACCTTCAAAAGCTTGAATTCTTTCTCTTTTTCCTTCAGTTATTTTAACATCTACTCTAACAGTATCTCCTACTCTAAACTCAGGAACTTCTTTTTTTAATTGCTTTTTATTAATCTTATCAATTAAATTCACGATATATCTCTCCTTTTCTTTTATAATAATCTTAAACACAAAATTCAGCGGATTACGTGTTAAAGTATAACATATTATATTTTATAATACAAACATTTTATCTACTTTTATTACTTTTTTCTTCATATGTTTCATCATAATAATATTCATTCATTCTAAGTTCAATCATTTTTTCTCTAAGACTTTTCTCTATTAAAGATATTTTTTTTAAAAATCTTTCATATTCTAATATATTAAGATAATATTTATATTTATTTTCTAATAAGCCTTTTAATTTATTAATTTCACCTAAAATCTCACCAACACCTTCTTCTGTTTCACCAGGTGTTCTAAGCATTTCAAAAATAAGCACTACTAAATTCTTAAACTTTTTATCTAATTTGGCATTAATATAATTATCAATTAATTCTTGATCTACTAAAGTAATTTTATCAAATTTCTTTTTATTTTTTCTTTTAATAACTAAACCTTTATAATTATAAGAAAAATAAGTAATTTTTTTAATATCATTATTCTTTTTTAAATCATATGCCATTTTTACTCACCTACTTTAATAAATCTTTTCTTAATTCTTTTGTTAATTCTATTCTTTGTTCTTCTCTATATTCTTTTATTTTTTGATGATCTCCTGATGTTAAAACATCTGGTACTTTCATTCCTCTAAATTCTCTTGGTTTAGTATACACAGGATAATCAAGTAAATTATCACTAAAACTTTCACTATCTAAACTTCCTTTTTTTATAACTCCATCAATAAGTCTTACAACACTATCTACTAAAACACAAGCTGGTATTTCTCCTCCTGTTAAAACATAATCTCCAATGCTTATTTCTTCATCAACTATTTGTTTTACTCTTTCATCAAACCCTTCATAATGTCCACAAAGTAATATTAAATGCTTTTCATTACTTAATAAAGTACTTTTACTTTGATTAAGTTTTGTTCCTCTAGGAGATAACATTATTACTTTACTGTCCTTTGTTTTAACACTTATAACAGCGTCAAATACAGGTTCACACATAATAACCATGCCAGCTCCTCCTCCGTATGGTGTATCATCAACTTGATTATTATTAAGTTTTGAAAAATCTCTAATATCAATTATATTTATCTCTACTAGTTTTTTATCAATTGCCCTTTTTATTATACTATCATTTATAAAAGGTTCAATCATTTTAGGAAATAAAGTTAAAATATCTATTTTCATTTTATAAACTCCTCTACATTTTTAAATATAATTTTGTTTTCATTTAAAACTATTTTATTAATAAAATTACTATTATAAGGTATTAATATTTTATTAACACTTATTATTTTATATCCATTATTATTAATTATTTCTTTTACTTCACCTATTTTTTTATTATTAAAATATGCTTCTATATTTATTAAATCTTCATCTAATATTTCATTATCATCTAATTCTAGTTTTTCTTTATCTACATATACATTTTTCCCTTTATATATAAGCACATCTAATATATCATTTATTCCATTAAAAGTAATCATATCATATTGTTTATGTACTCTATATGTATTAATTGTTTCTTTTTTATGTTCTTCTCCTATAAAAATTTCTTTATTATTTTTAAATACTTTATCTTTATATGTAAAATAACTAATTATTCTAACTTCACCTTTTATTCCATGTGTATTTACTAATTTACCAATATATATATATTCCATATTAATCCTCCATATAATGAAGAATTATTGCACTTGCACAAGCAACATTTAAACTTTCACATGATGAATTAATATTTATATATACAAGTTCATCACAAAGAACTTCTACTTCTTCACTTATACCTTTTGATTCGTTTCCAAATACAATAGCATAACTTTTATCTTTATTTAAACATTTAAGTTCACTAAAACCCTTTAAAGATGTTCCAATAACTTTAATATTATCTTCTTTTATTCTATTAATAGCGTCTATAATATCTTCTTCAATAATATTTACTTTAAAAAACATTCCTTGAGTAGATCTAATAAGTTTATCATTATATTTATTAACACTATTTTTAGATAAAATAATAGTATCAACTCCAAAAGCAACACAATTTCTTATAATAGTACCAACATTACCTGGATCTCTTACGTCATCTAATAAAACAATTTTTTCTCCTAATGTATCATTTTCTTCTACTTTACAAACAGCCATAATAGATGAAGGAGTATCTAATGTACTTATTTTTTTCATTACCTTTTCATTAACAATATTTACTTTAACATTATATTCTTTAGGTATATATTCGCCTTCAAGCATAATTATTTCTTCTACAATACCACATTTTAAAGCTTCTAAAACTAAATGAGGTGTTTCTACAATATATTTCTTTTCTTCTTTTATATTTTTAATATTTCTAAGTTTAACAAAATATTTTATTAACTCATTATTAGTTGATGTTATATTCATATTATCACTCCTTTAATGATTTTTTATTTTCTTTATAATCAGGTTTATATTTTTTAACAACTTTCCAAAAGTTAGAAGAATGGTCAAAATAAACTAAATGCGCTAACTCATGTATAATAACATAATCTATGTCACTATATGAATAACTTACTAAATCTAGGTTTAAAGTTATTGTACAAGTACTTTTATTACAATGCCCCCATTTTCTTCTCATTTTATATATTCTTAAATCAGGATATTTAATATCTTCTTCAAATAACAAATAACATATTTCTAATCTATCAGTAAATATTTCTAATGCACACTTTTTTTTATAACTTTCTAATGTATTATCATTTTTAGTAATTATATAATTGTCCTTAATATAAGTTTTAGTGCAATTAACATCATAATATATATTATATTTATTACCTAAAAAATAAAAATATTTATTCTTTTCTAGTTTTTTCTTCTGCTCGTCAATCATTTTTAAAACAAAAGCTTCATTATCTAATATAAAACTTTTTATTCTTCTATCACTTACTAAAAAAGGAACAGTAGCATATATTTTTAAATCCTCTTTAACACGCAAATAAAGATTCTTATTGTTTTTTCTTATTACCTCAACTTTATATATATGACCATCTAGTTTAACTTCCATATCTTTCTCCTATTAATATTATAAAATAAAATACAAAAAAAAGAAAGCATTACGCTTTCTATATATTTATCTTTCATACGGATTAGATGATTCTTGTGGTTCTACTTTTACTACATCTTTAGATTCAGTGTAATAACAATTTATTAAATCACTATCAGGATCTTTTTCAAGAACTATAACTCTTGATTCTTCAATATTAGTTTGATCGCTATAATCTGCTACTGAATATTCAGTGCTTGCTTGTGTACCATCAGAAGTATCATCTCCATATTCTTTAATATGAGGATCTCTATTTTCTTCTGTTCCACCAGTTATATCAGCATATTGAGCAGTTCTAATAACCTCTTTATCAGTATATTTTATATATACAATTATATCATTTTCAGTAAACTTAGCTAAAGCCTCTTTTAAAGCTGCTTCATCATTTGCATTAATAGCGTTTATTAATGCTTTAACATTATTAAGATATACTTCTTTTGTTACAGTTTCACCTTTTTTAACAATGATTTTTCTATTAATTGTAAACTTTGTACTAACATAATCTCCATTTGATACAACACTAAGTGACGCTACTGGTGAAACGATTGCTTTTTTGTTTGTTTTAATATCATAGTTTGTTGCTTCAACATAACCAATTACTTTTGCACTTGAATTTTTATCCACATCTGCAAAACCAATTACAGCATCATTTTGTGCTCTGTCACTTGCTTTAACATTTGCATTTCCAGTTACTTTTAATTTTCCTACTTTACCTTCTATTAATACAGTAATATCTCCTATTACATTAAAAGTAAGATTTTTATTTGTATCATTCGCAGTTATTGTTGTATTAGTAAGTAAATCAATATTTGTCTTATTAATTACTCCTCCAAAATCAAGCCTAACATGATTATTATTATTAACAATAATTTTACCTGCTACTTTTACATCATTTAAATAGATACTATTAGTACCTCCACCATTAACATAAATGTTATTTTTAACAGTTGTATTTGTTATAGTAACATCTCCAAGTCCAACACCACTTGTAATATAAATACTACCATTAATACTCATTCCATTTATATTTGTTCCAGCTTTAGTAATAATTAAATCTCCACTTACATTAGCATTATTATTAGGCACTACATTTATGTACTGTGCTGTAATAAATTCTTTCTTTTCTACAGATACATTACCTTCTTTATCAGTTGCTTTTACCCAAAGATAACTTACTTTATAATAGTCAGTACCAGTATCATAAATAATATCTTTTGAATACTTTTTAACATTAGTACTTACTTTATTATAAGTTGGTTCAACTGATGTACTGTTTGAAAAACCATATTCAACTGCTACTAGCTGTTCATTATCCTTAACACTAATTGAAGCATCTATAACTCTTGTTTGATAATGTTCTCCACTTATACCTATACTTGGTGATATTTCATCAATCACCGCAAGAGCACCAGTAACACTTTCAAGTTCTTCAGTTTTAATTGTATCTCCCTTTACTAATTTCTTTTTCTTAACAACATCTTTTGATGTTTTACCATCATCTTTGCTATTAAAAATAAATACTCCACCAATAATTAAAACTAATACTAATAACAATGCAATTATTATTATAATTATTGTTTTCTTATCGGCTTCTTCACTTTCATCCCTTTTTTTTGGAATATCCTTTTTCACTTTTTTAATTTCTGCCATTTCCTATTTAACCTCCCTATATTTAGTAGACAAACTACTCTAAACTCATTATATATTTTTTTAATGACTAAAGCAACAAAAAATGTAAAGTTTTTGTAAATTTTTTTCAAAATGTTTTGACACTTTATTTTTTGGCAATAAAATGATAAAATTAATACATAAAAGAGGTGAATAAATATGTATTTAAAAGTATATATAAAAAAATTTAAAGAAATGGATAACTCTAAACTTAACACTATCGCAAAAGAAATCGCAAACAAAAATAACAAAAGTGTTAGTTATGTAAAAAGAGATATGATAAAAAACTTTCTAAAATATAAAATTGGTTATACAGACTATATGAAAAGTGATTATATAAACTTAACAAAAGAAGAAAAGAAAAATCATTTAACAAGTAAAAACTACATAACGGTACTAAACTATTTAAATAAAAAAGAATATATAAATACAATGAGAGATAAAATATTATTTAATAAAATATTTAGAGATTACATAAAAAGAGATTGGATTGATTTAAGAACAACATCTCTAAAAGAATTTAAAGAATTTGTTAAAGAAAAAGATATAATATTTGGAAAAGTACAAAATGACTTTGGATCACATGGTATAAGAAAAATTGTTTTAAAAGATATAAAAGACATAAATAAACTATATGAAGAATTAATAATAAACAAACAAATATTAGTTGAAGAAGGAATAAAACAACACCCTACACTAGATAAATTCAATCCATACGCAGTTGATACATTAAGAATAATTACACTACTTGATAAAGATAATAAAGTACACACTATTGGAAATGCTTTTAGAATTAACATAAATGATGATGACGCTATTAGTTGTTTTGATGCATTTATGAAAATAGATGAAGATGGAAACCTAATAAGTGATTGCGTAGATGATAATCAAAAAATATATAAAGAACATCCAAATATAAATGTTAAATTTAACACACTAAAAGTACCATTTGCAAAAGAAGCATTTAATATGGTTAAACAAGCAGCACTAGAAGTACCAGAAATAAGATATATTGGTTGGGATGTTGCTATTACAAAAGATGGACCACAACTATTAGAAGGAAACGAATATCCAAGTTATGGACTTATTCAATACTATTTAATAAGCAAAAAAAGAGGACACCTACAAGACATAAAAGATGTATTAGGTGATGAATTTAATAATATTAAATTATAAATTATAAAAAAAATAAAAAAATCTAAAATAGATTTTTTTATTTTAGATATTCATTTTCTCTGTGCCAAAGAGCAAACTCGCTATCGCTCGTATTAGCGAGGAACGGACACCCAAAACGAAATGGTGCCGTAGCCGCCATGGAAGTTGCTGACGGCAAACGCACCCGCGTCAGCACGATCAAAACAGCAGCCCCCACGCACGAACCACGGGCGCGTCGCCGTAACGAAATCTTGATAATCAGAGTACCATCCTCTTGTTTCTCCTAGTGCTTTTCCATAACATACTCCACCACTACATGCTGTATTATAACTTGTTGTTTCATATAGTTGATAATATTTTGCCCCAGGAAAATCTTTTCCTGTTGTTAATTTCGTTATTTCGGTATTACAACTTGCATTACCATCAGTTTTTCCGAGTAATCCATTATATCCACTGTTTAAGTTAAAATTATTTGTATATACACATGTTCCTGAATATGGTTTCCCATCACTTGCTTTTAATACTCCCATTGTATATTCCCGTGCTCCTCCAGACATATCAAATATTCCTGTTATGTTTCCTGTTGTACTTTGTGGGTAGTTTGTAGTGGATGCATAAGGTATATCACATGTTGTACTTTCGGCTTTATCATCTGTATCTGCTCCACATCCTGTTAATGTTGCTGAGTTATAATAATTATTTATTCTTATTTGTCCATTTTTTCCATATGTTGAATGTGATAGATATGCTACCGCTCCCCATTCATCATCTTTTATCATTTTTGATTCACTTTTTAGTCCATATGTTGTTGATTCAAATTTTTGTGCTGTTTCAAATTGTGTTGAAACATTTTGACTTCTTAGTGAATTTGTGTTTGGTTTTATTGTTGGGGTTGCTCCAATATGATAGGAAACTCGAACTAATACACTTCGAGAGTAATAAATGCTAACTAGAAATAGTTAGTTTTTTTGTTATTTAAGAAGGGATGAGTGATTATATGTTAACAATAGAAACTAAAGAATTAGAGATAAGTATTGAATTAAAAAGAAAGGTTGAAATGATTTGTAAGTTTGCTTGTGCTAAACCTACTTTTACAAATGGAAATATCAAGAGTATTAAAGAAACAAATATCGCTTATGTAATGCCACATATTATTAAAGTTAATAATATTGATTATTTAATGTTTGATGAATGTGATGACATATTTATTAATGGTTATGATAAAAAAATTAAGTTTAAAGACTTTGAAAATTACATTAAAAGCCATTTTTAAGCCAAATATTTGACATTTCTTAAAATTGTGATAGAATATAGAGCCAAGAAGACTTATGTCTATTTAAGGGGGTTAAATAGTTATGAGATTCAAGTTTAAAAGCAAATATTATTCAAAATTAGATTTTAAGAGGTGTCAGTAGTATTAAGCACTTAATACTTTTGACACCTCTTTTTGTTAGAAAAGGAGTTGATGATTTATGAATGAAGAAAAGAAAATTGCAGGTATTTATAAAAGAGTTTCAACACTAGACCAAAAACGAGAAGGTTTTAGTTTACCAGAACAAGAAGAAAAATTAAGAGAGTTTTGTAAATTTAAAGGTTATGAAATTTATAAAGTATATGCAGATGAAGGAATTAGTGCAAAAGATGATAAAAGACCAGCATATCAACAAATGATACAAGATATTAAAGATAAAAAAATAAATGTAATTGTTGCTTTTAAACTAGATAGATTAACAAGAAGTGTTTTTGATATTGAAAAGTTAATGAAATTTGTTAATGATAATGATTGTGATATTGATTGTATGGCTGATGAATCTAATACTACTACTTCAAATGGTAGAATGGTTATGAGAATAATGACTAGTGTTTCACAAAATGAAATTGAGAAGTGTTCAGAAAGAACAAAGTTCGGACTTGTAGGTGCTATTAAAGCAGGTCATATTCCTGGACCCTTACCTCTAGGTTATCAAAGAATAGATAAAAAGATGATACTTGATCCTTTAACAAAAGACATAATAGTTAGATTATATGATTTATATTTAGAGGGTAAAAGTTATCAAACAATAGCAAATATTTATAATAAAGAAAAAGTATTAGGAAAAACTAATTGGTTAGATTCAACAATAAGTAGAATGATAACAAACGAGATCTATAAAGGCGATTATGTGCATGGAAGAAGTACAAAACACCCTACATATTATGAAAATGTCGTTGAGCCATTAGTTAGTAAAGAAAAATGGGAAGATTGCCAATATCAAAAACAAAGAAATGCAAGACATTATGAAAGAACAGCAACCTATTTATTTACTAATAAACTTAAATGTTCTAAATGTGGTTGCTTTCTAGGTGGAAGTGCTACTACTAAAAAGAATGGTAAAAAATATTACTATTATAAATGTGAACATTGTAAAACATATTTTAACGAGGAAGATATTGAAAATCAATTAATGGGTTTAATGCTAGAAATATCTAAACAAGATGAACTAATAAACGATTATTATACACCGTTTATTAAATCAAAATTAAACAATAAAAAAGAAGATTATTCTAAAATGATAAAAGAATTAGATAAGCAATTAGATAGAATTAAAATAGCATATATTAAAGGTATTTTAAAACTAGAAGATTTTGATAAAGAGATAAAACATATTGAATTTCAAAGAAATGATTTAATGAAGAAACAACAAGAACAAAAACAATATGATAACTTAAATTTCACAGTTGATGATTTATTAATATTACAAGATAAACAAGAAATCACTCATTTTGCAAATCCTGAAAAATTTATGAATAGAATATCTAATTGGTTTGAATTACCTAAAGAAGAAAAACAAAGATTAATTGGAACATACATAGATAATTTAACTATTGAAAAGAAAGATAAAAACATTAATATAGTTACAGGAGAATTTAGAGAAACTTATTTAAGTGATATGGTTCATAATCATATGATTTATGATATTCCTTTTAACTTTAATATTTTTGAAGATGATTATGGTTATAATATAACAATGAATCATGAGCTTAAAACAAAAGAACAAGCAAGAAAATATTTTGATAAATTATCTAAAACTTTAGGTAGTGAATATAAATTAAATTATTATGAAGTTGATACTGATGATGACTTAAAAAATATTAGTTTTAATTCAGATGTTGAAATAGAAAAAATAATAAGATTAATTGCTTTAAAAGGAGATAAAAGATATAAAAA
>CAZSRL010000010.1:0-32184 GCA_964609615.1 uncultured Muribaculaceae bacterium | reverse complement strand
ACACTTTTATGAACATTCATGCACTCACTTGTGCACTTTACTTTTTATCTAACGATTTATAATTAACTTTTATTCTTCCATCATATTTATTATGATATTCATTAACAAAATTTCCAATAATTTCATCATTTATATTATTATTAGTATTTATAATTATTTCTCTAATTTCATAACTATCTAATATAGGAAAAAGTCTATTTTTATTAATATTTTTATCATTAATATCTAAATCAACATACAACTTATTACCACTATATATTATATTCATTTTTCTTCACCAAATAAATTATATTATAAACATTTCTTTTACGCTATAAAATCGACAATACTTGTTATTTTTTTTAGTATTAGATATAATAAAAGTATGATATCCTATAATAATAGAATGAGTGATATTTATGAGAAGTAAAAAAAGAAAAAAAATTATAGTATTAATATTTACTTTTATATGTTTTAATATAATGATTTTTTCTGTTGGTAAACTAATATCATGGCAAATAGATAATAATAAAACTAAAAAAACAATTAATAAAGCAAATACTATTGTAGAAGAAACTAAATCTATAAGTATCCCTAAACTTAAAAAAATAAATAAAGATTCAGTAGGATGGGTTCAAGTAAAAGGAACTAAAATAAACTATCCTGTTGTTCAAGCAAAAAATAATTCTTATTATTTAACACATGACTATAATAAAGAATATAATTCAGCTGGATGGATATTTATGGACTTTAGAAATAACCCAACTAATTTTGATAAAAATACAATAATATATGGCCATTCAAGATTAGATAAAACAATGTTTGGAAGTTTAAAAAATATATTACAAAGTAATTGGTATAAAAATAAAGATAATTATTATATAAAATATTATACAAATGACACTAAACAAATATGGGAAGTATTTAGTATTTATACAATACCAACTACAGATGATTATATACAAGTTCAATTTAAAGATAATAAAGAATACACTAAATTTTTAAATAAAATTCAAAAAAGAAGTAATTATAAATTTGATGTTTATTTAAGTTCAACGGATAACATAATTACCTTGTCTACTTGCTACGGAAAAGGCAAAAAAACTGTTATGCATGCTAAACTAGTTTCAACAACTGATAGATAAATAAAAAGAGTCTTATTTAGACTCTACTATTAGTTTTATTGCTGTTCTTTCTTCACCGCCAATTAAAACATCATTAAACTCGGGTGTAATAACTAAATTCTTTCCACTAGGAGCTACAAATCCTCTCGTTACTCTTAAAAAGAAGTGATAATTGAGACAAAGGTAAATTATACCTTTTGTCTCCCTCAATTTTTAATTGGCAATGAAGAACTGCTTTTTTGTTTCCATTATTTTCATGATTTGTTTCAACAATAATCTTTTCAAATAAAGAAGATAAAATTGATAAAACACTATCATCATTTATATTTATGATATTATCAATTGTTTCTTTTAATGTATCAACAGATTCTAACGATGTTTTTGCATTTTCTTCAAGTGCTGCTATTTTATCAAATGCTTCATTTAGAGTATCTATTTTAGAGTTATATTTATTTCTATATGTTGCAAATTCTTCTGAAGAAATTTCATTATTACTTCTCATTGCAAATAAATTATCCTTTTGCTTTTCAACAGTCATAATTTGTTTGCTTATTTTAGATTTTTCTTTTTTATAATCAGTTGTGTGACTTGCTTCGTTTAGTAAAGTACATATTTCTTTAAGAATACCATCTTTATTGTCAATAATATTTTTCACTATCGGCTTAAATGCTTGAATAAGTTCATCTTCATATAAAAGTGGAGAATTACAGCCATTAGATTTTGCTTTACCATTTTTTCTATAAGTATCACAACCCCAATAAACTCTCTTACCATTTTTTAGTTTCCAATTGCCTCTAATATATGTGCAACCATCATGCGCACACTGAAGCATTCCAGATAAAGGAAATCTTCTAGTATATACACTTTTATCTCGGGCAGAATGTTTTTTTCCTCTAGCATCTATTTTTTCATTTGCTTCTTTCCAAAGTTCTTCATCAATAATTTGAGGAACATTTTCATTATCTCTATACAATATCCATTCTTCCTTTGAATGAAGCTTTCTCTTTTTTGTTCTAAAGTCTATTGTTTCACCTTTATTAGCACAATAGTATCCTTTATATTTAGGATTTCTAATTATGTCTCTAATATTAGATGCATGAATAGGATTTCCTTTACTATTTGTATATCCATATTCTTCAAATAACTTATGGCTTAACTTTGTTGTACCAATATTTTCGTAGACATATAGTTCAAAAATTTTTTTTAATTCATCATCTATAAATAAAACAAGTTTCTCTTTTTCTTCATATAATTTGTCTATTTCCAAACTTATTGCATTTATTATTTTCTTATACTCATCATCAGTATAAATATGATAAATTTCATGTTTTTCGATTTCTAATTCTTTAATACTTAACCAGTAATCAATTGAATTTTCTATTCTTTCAACTTCACTATTTGCCTGTTTTAGCTCCATACTATACCCTCCTTGCAAGAAAAAAGAGCAATGCAATAATACACATCACTCTTTAGAAATTTTTTTCTTACAATACCATGTTACCATAAAAAAGTGATTATGAATGTCCATCTTATATTTTTAAATATTTCTTTTTTGTTTATAAACTTTATAAATAAGTCTACATTGCGATACAGATAAATTAACCTTATTTGATATCTCAGTCCATTTCAATTTTTGTGTTAAATCTTCTTTATAATAAATAATTAATTTTTCCTTTTCTTTATATTTGTTTAATCTTTTTAATTCTGTACTAATATATTTTAAAAGTATTTCTTTTTCTTTATAAAGTATTGATAATTCTTCATCATATTTTTGATTGTTAAAAATATAATATAAAAACTTATTCTTTTCTACTCTGCTTGTAAAAACAACATCTTTTTTATATACAGTAGCTTGTGGCAAAACTTTTGATTTTTCACATTCTTTTTTATTCAACATATTATTTATTTGACTCTCTAATACAATAATCCTATCATTGGCTACTTTCAAGTTCATTTTCATTTCCCCCAATCTATTTTAATACTATAATTACTTATAAAATTTTTCTTGAGGAGGAAATGAATCTTATAATTTCTATAAAGCAAAAAAAGAGTGAGAAACAGCCTATTTTCTAAACTATTTTTCACTCTTTTAATTATTTCAACTTTTTGAGGACAAAATTCCCTATTCGATTTGTAAATTAACGATATAAAACGATCAAATTCATAAAACAATAGAAAAATATGTAACACTATACCATACCCCTCAAATATAAATCTGAGACCTATAGTAATATTAATATTGTCCTTTGTCAAGAATTTTTTCATTTTGGGGCAAAAGATGCGCTTAATTTGCGTATAATTGTATCTTGTTTATGTTAATGCAGAAATTATTGCAGCATTACTCAAACTATATTAAAGTCTTTCTACAGTATCAAGCGCTTTTAATAACTCTTTTTTCCCATACTTTTCAAATTCTACTTCTAGTATATCTTCTGTTTCGTTTATCACTATTCCAACACCATATCTTGGGTGTTTTACTTTAGAAATTTTTTTATCCTCTATTTTCTCCTTCGGAGCAATATTATTTTTTTCCATTTCTCTAATAATATTTTGAAAATTAGAATATTGTGCTTTTGATTCATCACCTATATGTTTTGTTCCAATACTAGACATTGTTGGCAAAAAACGACTAATATCACTAAACGCACCAAAGTAACTCGGATTAGCATAATATGAAATTTCCAAATTATCTATTGCTCTCGTAATGCCCACATAAAAAAGTCTTCTTTCCTCTTCAATATCATCAAAATTGTATGGTTTTCTTATTAAAGGTATCATACCATCATTTGCGCCAATAATAAAAACATATTTGAATTCCAAACCTTTTGCTGCATGAAGTGTCATTAGTTTTACAGAATCATTTTCAGTATCTATAGTATTATCAAGAATATTCAAACCATATAATGCTGAAGAATTAATAAATTCATTAAGCGCACTCTTGATATCTAATTTAGTATCCTTTATGTAAACTGATATCTTATTAATTAAAGTATCTAATAATAACTTATTTTCTTGATATTCAAATGAAGTTGGCATAATATAATTATCTAACTGAAAATAATTATATATTTATTTTACATCCTTTTCTTTAACAATAAAATTATTAAAGTTATAAATTTTATACACTAAATCTACCTTATTTTCTTTTATAAGTTTTTTTGCTTTTGCATTTGTACAAATTCCAAAATTATCATCAGATAAAACTTTTATAAAATTAGTTTTATCTTTATTATTTATCGAACATTTTAATAATGATATAAACCAACATAAAACGGGTATTTCATTTAATGTTCTTTTTTTAGAAATTTCATAAGGAATATTTTTTTTATCCAATACATTTGAAATTATATCAGATTGTTTTTGTGTTCTATATAATATTGCAATATCACTATAGTTATCATCTTTATTAACAACATACTCCTTGATTTTTTCTGCTATATGATTAGCTTCTGTAAATTCATCATAATGTTGTAATATTGTAACTTTTTCATTGTGATCTCTGGTTCCTATTATTTTAATATTATTTCCAATAACGCTTCTAGCCAATCCTAAAATATCTTCTGTTGATCTATAATTTAAGGGCAATGACAATTCTTTTGCATGATATAACTCATTATATTTTCCAAAATTAAAATATCCACTATAATTTATAAAAAATTAAAGCTAAATATTTATATAAGGAAAATAACAAACTATATATGTACATTATTATACTATAATAATACTATAGCTAAAAAAAATATCAAGAAACTATAATAAAACATGGTTTGAAATAAATTTTTTAATACCCTACTTCAATATAATAATTACAATAAAAATTTATAATACAAAAAAATAGTAATAAGTAGTTAGAAAAGTGCTACTTATTACTATACAATACACTAATGTTTTTTCATTCTAGTTTTGTTTTTTTTTACTCTATTTTCTAATGGTTTAGTTAGGTTTTCAGCATAAACAATATCTAACTCATGTAATGCTCTTGTTATTGCTACATATAACAGTTTCATATCCAAATCATTATCAGATGAATAATTCTCTTCACTAGCATTATTAATTATTACTGCATCAAATTCTAAACCTTTTCCTAATTGATTAGAAATTGTACATATCCTAAATTTTTCATCACTTAAATCATCATTTGCAGTAACATTTGGTATATCAACCCCGACACTCGCTAATTCATCGTTAATAGAATTTGATAGTAAATCTGTTTTACTAATTACTGCAATAGTTTTATAGCCTTTTTCTTTATATTCTTGAATTTTATCTGCAATATGGCTAGCAATGTTTTTTTCTTGTTCAACCTCAGTTAAATTAACATCTTCACCATGTCTTACAACTAAATCAGAGCGATTCAAGCCTATACTCTCAGCCACATCATCTGCAGCTTCCATTATTTCAGCCGTTGTACGATAACTTTTGTTAAAATTAACAATTTCTCCTTCGTTATCAAACATTGTTCTATTAACATCATTCCAATTATCTATACCACGATAATCATATATTGATTGAGCCAAATCACCAAAAATGCTAAAAGTAGCAGATGGTAAAACTTTTTTTAAAGTATAAAAATTAAATTCTCCTAAATCTTGTGCTTCATCAATAACAACATGTCTTATTTTTTCATAATTTCTGTCTGGCGATGTTAGTGCTTTAATATAAAGTAATGCTGCTAAATCTTCAAAATCATAGGAATTACTCTTTATATTTTTCGTTGTTATCTTTTTCAATTCACTTAAATTATCATACTTGTAAAGATCAAAATCAGAAATAGTACTTATAAATAACTTATATATTTTTGTTGGCTCTAATTTTACTTTGTTAAAATATTTTCGTATAGTACTCCTACAATTTTTTGTTATCTCTGCTCTCTCTTTAGAAAATTGTTTTCTCATCTTATTTTTTTCTTCTTCAGTTTGTGCTGTTTGAAATAACTCGTGAGAATAATTACTATATTTTCGCTTTATTGTATCTTGATGTTCCTCAATATATTTGCACAATCTATCAATAGTATTTTCTATTCTACTACTTAGATTACTTGAAAATCCAGTCGCAGTACTTTGAAATACTTCAGTCATCATTTCCTTTGGCAACACTTCAAAATCACCTAACATAAGAGATTTTGAAGTAATGCTGTAAAAATATAGATTCATAAATTGTTCCAACATTTTTTGATACTTTATTGAACACTTAAATTTATCAACATCATGCTCTTTTTTACCAGAAATACTTTCAATTACCTTTTTATCTGAATCGTTGATATTAATATCTTCACCAGTATAATTTTTAACAAACTCTTCATAGGTACATTGCTTTACTCCATCAACATCCAGATCTGGTAAAACTGATTTTATATATTTTAAAAATACAGAATTTGGACCAACTACTAAATATTGATTTTGATTTATATTTTTTATATAGTTATAAACTAAATATGCAATTCTGTGTAGAGCAATGGTTGTTTTTCCTGAACCAGCTACACCTTGAATGATTATATTGTCTGATATTTTTCGCCTAATAACATCATTTTGTTCTTTTTGAATTGTAGAAACTATACTTTTTAATCTTGCATCATTATTACTATTAAGATATTTTTGAAGCAAGCTATCCTGAGATACCAAATCAACATCAAAATAATCCTGTAATTTTCCATTTTCTATTTCATATTGCCTTTTTAAAGACATATTGCCCTTTATTGTGCCATCTGGTGCTTCAAAACTGCAATCCCCAACTTCTGCATCATAATATAAAGAACTAATCGGAGCACGCCAATCCGTAACGACAATATCTGTATCCTTTGTTACACCATTTTTTCCAATATATATTGAACTTGTTTTTCCATCTTCTTCAGAAGTAAAATCAATTCTAGCAAAATATGGTTTATTTAATGATGTTTTTAAATTACTTATATGAAGTTTTTTTCTATCAGCAATTCTCCATAATTCTTCTCTATCTCCTGAAAAATCATTAAATATTTTTTTCAAATCTAATTCTTTTTCATTTAAAATCTCACCAATAATTTCAATAGTTTTCTTTAATTTTACTTTTTCTTTTTCTAATTCTAAAGCTTTCATTTTGTCTCCCCCCCCTCCAAAGTAAGTTATCTAATAATAACTGACTCAAAATATTTTTCTTGAAATTCTGTTAATGCTCTAATAGCATCATCTGAATAATCATTTCCCTCTCTAGATACAATCAATTTATCATCATCATCATTTGTTCTATGCACTACAGCAATAACCTTACCCGTGCTAGAATCAACAGGTTCAAATTCTCCAACTAAGTACGCATCTAGTTCTTCTCCATCGCCACTAGTTGTATTTGGTATATAACCATAATTCAACATATACATAAATCCATGTTTTGGATGCCTAGAACCTAATTTTCTATCTACTTTCATACTTACTTCTTTTCCTAAATAATCTTTAGCATTTGTTTTTTTCATTTTTTTTCCTCCATTTCATTCTTTCCTTAGCGATAATGCAAAACTTATCTACCAACTGTAGTATAGCATAAATTTTTGTTTTTTTGTATATATATATAATAATTTAATATCAAATAAATGGATTTGAAACAGCATTATAAGATAATTTATCTTTTTTGTATAATTTTGTTACGCCATGTTCTATTGAATCATATTCTGATTTCGTTTCTTTTATAAATTCTTGAACATATTGTTCGACATCTAAATCAGGATTGTCTTTTACACTCAACAATATACTTTTAAACATCAATAAATCCAATTTCTTCAACTTCATAGCATAATTATAAAACTTTTGCATTCCCTCATCTGATATTGCTTTTGGTGCTGTTAATGGATCAATTGTCATATCATATAGTTCACTATGACTTTTATGCCACTTTTTAAGTGCAGTATATATCTTTTCTACTACAGTATTATCAATAGTGTATTTATTATTATTATTAATAAAATCACTTTCTTGTAATTTGTGTTCATCTCTCAATCTTGAATTTAATTTCGTTCCTTCAGCAGAAAACATTTCAGAGAATATACCCTTCGTTACCGCAAAATCATAATCTAACATAAACTCATAATTTTCAAACAATTCTTCATAAGTTGTTTCCTTATCAAATAATATATATCCCATTTGGACAATATATCCATATTTTTTAAACAATTCTAATGCATTTTTATTGTCTTCGAGAGTAGCATTTTTATTCATTCGTGACAAGGCACTTTGCGAACCATTTTCAATACCGCAAGCAAAGGAGAAGAAACCTGCCCTCTTTAAATTACATAATATCGAATCAGTGATCTTATCTGCTCTGATTTGGCCTCTAAGTTTCACTTTAATATTTCTTTTTTCAATTTCGTTGGCAAAATCTTCACACCATTTTTCATCTCTAACACCATCTACAAAAGAATCATCTACAATTTTTATATATTTAACTCCTTGACGATATAATAACTCTATTTCATCAACTATATTAGTAATGCTTCTAGTCCTCCATACTTTACCATCACTTAATCTAAAGAAAGAAATTACAGAACAAAATTCACAATTACCTGAACATCCTCTTGCCGTCACCATATTAACAGATGATTTTTTACTCAAAACTGTTTTCATTGTATCTCTACTAGGAAAAGGCAATGAATCTAAATCATCATTTAAACATTCCATTTCATTTAAGATAACATTACCCTCATTATCAAAAAAGCCAACATTTTTTACACCATAGGGTATTTCATTATTTTCTATACATTTAGCTAGTCTACATATTGCGTTTTCTCCTTCTCCTCTCATTATATAATCAGAACCTGATTTTAAATAATCTTCTGGATAAAATGTCGGTCCAAAACCTCCGCATGCTATTTTTATTTTTGGATTATGCTGTTTTAAAAGTGAAATTAAATTAATTGTCGGTTCAGTATTGGACATATAAGAAGAAATACCCACAAATAAAATATCTTCTTTCTGGGATATAATCCTATTATACACATCTTCAACTTCAAGTTCATTTAACCATGCATCGATAATTTCAACACTATATCCAGCTTTCACAAGAGATGATTTTAAATACCCAATTCCTAAGTTTTCTTCTGAAGTTCTATGAGTTTTTGGCGACAATGTAGTTAGTATTATCTTTTTAGCTTTCATGTTTCCTTACCAACACTTTCGCAAGTTCATTGATTGAACCTTTAGCCTCGCTAACATTACATTCTTCAGCAATAATTTTACATAGCTCACTTAATTGTACTAATGTTTTCTCATCTTCCATGGATGGCATAGGATAATCAAAACCTGTGATATAATGATAAGTTCCTTTTATTATTCTTGACATACTTTCATATAAAAATAAAAACTCATCAATTCTATCTTTCTGTCTAATAAATGTTTCTCCTGAATTAGCTGTACTTATACTAAACACATTTGTTAATGGTACTTTATCATTATGCTCATCAAGTATTTGTTTTTTATCTATAAACTCATTAACAACTAATTTTTTATTCCATTTATCATCAGATTCAATATTAATTTTATCATATAAATCAGGAAAATAGAGTTCGATTGCTCCCAATCTCATTTGAATTTCTTTTGTTCCGCCCAATATCATAGGCTTCCCATCTTCTAATCCAATAATAGAATGATCATTAGAAATAAGTTTACAATTATGTTTCGACATTAACTCATAGGCTAAACTAGTCTTTCCAGCATTAGCATCTCCAACTAAGACAAAACCATTATTTGAAGGGTGTGCTAACGAAGAACTATGTAAAAAATATTTTTCATTCGTTGCTAATATTTTAGAGAACATTGCTAAACTTATATAGACAATATCTGGAAACCTTACTCTTTTTTCATCAGCATTCAAAATAGAAACATTATAATTTTCATCATAATACATGTTATTCTTTTCGCTATTATTTAGTATAATTGCATCCTTATAAACAATATCATTTTTATCAACATCAGTACATGTGATTTCAGTTATTGGTATAGTTCTTATAATTGATGAATTTTTTTGAGTTAGTTTATTTTTTAATTGCTCCGAACTAGTATAAATTCTCAATACCGCATAATTTTTAATTGCAAGTTTTATTTCATGCATCATGATATTACCTCCTTTCAACATTTTTTATTGAATTCATAATCAATTCTATAAGTTCGTCACTGTAATCTTGATTATAATAAACATAATTAACTTCAGTCAAACAATGTATTCCGGTAACCATCGGAGAATATGAATATCCATTTTTTAAAAAAATTATCATTTCTCTCTTATTGGCGGAAGCCCAACCCATTTCCACATGAACACCACCAGAACTGGGCACTCCTGGTATTGCACATACTAAATCAACACTTTTTATTGTTTCAAAATCAATGGATGCACTTTCTTCTGCTGAACTATAAATTTTTCCCCACTTTTCTCTCTCATGTGCCAAAAAATAGTCACAACTAATTTTTTTTAATTCATTTGTTAATTTTGTAAAAAACTCTTTATACTCAGCCTTTACTTCATAGCTTTCATCACACAACTGAGAATATGGAATCGCTAAAAATACTTTCATGTCCCATCACCTCACTCATAAAATTCTTCAGGAAATTCTCTAAAATTTTTGTTTTTTCTCGCCATTTTTGAACAAACATCACATTCATAACTTTTATAATCCTTTAAAAATTGTAAGATTAGTTTTGTTGTCCTTTTTCTACATGATTTTATATCTTCAACATAAGCTGATGAATTTCTTTTTTCTTTTAAATCATTAATATAATCGGCCCTACCACTAGGATCATCAATTTGTACAGCTATTCCCGCATAACATATTTGATTTAATCTTGCAAATGTTGCTTCCGGATCACATGTTTGTCCAACAATATCCCAACCCATTTTGTTATAAAACTCCAACTCAGCTTTTGTTTCTATTCTGGGATATCCATAAAAAGAAACATAAGTAGCATTTTCAGTAACAGGAAAATTCATTTTTTTACCTGCTTCACATAATTTTTTTGTCAAAACATTACAAAATGGCTCGAACATTTCAGCATTATGAAATGATGTATTTTGATTCCAGTCAATACTGTAGCCACCAGTTCCCACAAAATCTCCCAATATGTAAACACTACCTTGCGGCATTTTAGGATTAATTCCACCAACAACAAATGTACCTACTAATTTCTTTGCACCTGAATTTTTTACAGCTTCAATCGTTTGTTGAAAATTGATTTGATTGGATGGAACCTTTTCCCCATTGAATCTACCATATATTATAAGAATAGGGACAGAATATATTTTTCCTATATAACATCTATGTACAGGTCCATATGAAGTATTTATAGTTACTCTTTTTAAATTAAAATTTTTAATTACTTCATCACTTCTCATTATTATTGCAATTTCTGGTTTAAAATCATTTATCATAGTTAATCTCCTTTATTTTAATTTTTAAAGAACATCGTTGGTAAATATCCGTCATGTACTGATACCCTTTTTCTTTTTAATATCTTAAATTGTTCTTTATTTAAATCATCATCATTTCTAAATGGGCAATATGGATCTCTTTCACTTAAAGTTTTATACCACAACATTCTTCTATCATACACTCCACCCTTACATTGCTCTTTCAATTTACACTCAAAACATTCTTTAGGTACAGGAGCTTCTACAAAATCTTCAAATTTAATTTTTGATAAAATGTTCTTTTGTTTGATATTATATTTGTTTCTAAAATTTTCTGAAATTAAATATGTGGAAGGGCATATACTACCATCCGGTAATATTCTAATACTATCAATCCCGGTATTTTCTTTTATATTACTTCCTCTAGTATAAATATTTCCAAGTAAAACATCACTCAAAGTAACAACTTTATATTTTTTGTAAATATACTCAAGCGTATCAATTAAAGTATTATAACTTAAAATAAATTTTTTATTTATTTCTTCATTATCACTTACAGGCCTATATATATTTAATCTTATTAAAGCATCGTACTTTTTTGCTATTTCGAATAAACCATCTATATTATCATGTGACATTGTTGCATCAAATCCTACAAAAACAATAGTTGATGTCTTTTTATCTTTTTGTAACATCTTCAATGTATTAATAGCCCAATTGTATGCCTTAGGTTGACCTCTGAAATAATTATGTTTATCTTCGTTTGCAAAATCTAAAGAAACATCAACTTCGTCTATACATTTTTTATAAATTTCATATAATTTTTGATCTTTACTTACTCTTTCATAAATATATCCATTCGAAGTTAACGACTGCGTTATTGATGGATACTTTTCTCTAACATATAGTATAAATTTAAAAAAATCATCACTAAGTGCATTTTCTCCAGTTCCATAATTAATTGAATCAATATATTTATAATTTTCATCTATGAATTGAATCCAATCTTTTAAAGTTGTATTTTTAGTACTGTGTCTAGTATCCTTGCTATAACAAAATTGACAATTCATATTACAAGAATTAGTTATTCCCCAACCAACATTAAATTTAGTCATTTTTTCTCACCTCGTTTAGTATTATATTAAAAAAAGCACTATAAAACAATTAAATTGCTTTTATAGTGCATATAAATTTTTTTTATATGTTTTTTCTGTTCATAAACCTTATAAATTCTTGTGCTGTTGTAGATAACAAATGATCTTTGTACAACAAAAATATATCAAATTCAGGTAAAAAACAATTTACATCAATCTTTCTTAAATTAGGATATTTTTCTATTGTTTTCTCAAATAAAAATCCAATTCCAATTTCTTGATCTACCATTTCAGCAATCATATCACTAGTTGCTATTTCATAACTTGGCTCAAAAATAATTTTGTGTTTATGGAATACTTTAGCTAATTCCTTTGTACTTCCTGATGTCTTTAAAGGAACAATCATAGGAAAATTATTAATTTCATTTAAATCAACTTTTCTATTCAATAAAACTTGATTATTACAATTGCATGCAAAAGCACACTTTTCTTTTGCTATCCGTTTAACAACAAAATCAATTGTATTTTCTTCTAGTGGAGAACTATCTATTAATATATCCAATTTTTTAATATTTAATAATTTGAACAATTCTTTTGTTGATTTGCATATTACTTCTATTTTTATATTAGGATAGTTAATGGTAAATTTTTTTAAAATATCTGTTAATAAAAAAACTCCAACATGCGATGGAACACCAATTGTTATTTGCCCTCTCCTCATGTTTACCAAATCACTAATTTTTCTTTCTCCATTTTTTATACTATTAAGTGCTTCTTCAACATAGGGCAATAGTTCTTCTGCCTCTGGTGTCATAGTGATTCCATTACCTCTATCAAAAAGGTTTGTTTCTAATTCATCTTCTAGTTTCTTTATATTATAGCTTACACTCGGTTGTGTCAAATTTAATAACTTTGCTGTTTTTGAAAAACTTCCTGTTTGGCAAACCAAATAAAATAATTTATATAGTGATAAATCCACCAAGTTTTCGTTATTTTCCATAAATTCCTCTTTTTGTTTATTATACATAAAAATACTAATTAAACAACAATGTAGCGGCTAATTTGCGTTTCATATCAACAAAAATTTATTCATAAATTTTATAAGTGATACACTATTCATTACAATTACCTATCACTTTGCCATTTTCTTTAACTGTTATCTTTACAATAATATCTACTACTCCTGTAAATAATAATACTAAACCAATAATCAGTAATAATATACATATAGGCAAAATAAAAAATCCAAAAATTGTAAAAACAGCCCCAATCATAAACTCTGAAATTAATAATATTAAATTATACTTTTCCTTTATTTGCTCCATATATACCCACCTAGCAATAATTATTTTTCTCACAACTACATATTACATCTTAATTATCGCAATGTCAACGGTTCACCGTAAATATTTTGATGTTTTCTTTGATAATATTTACTTGTATTTAGAGGTGATGTTAATGTTATATAAAAAGGCTATAATAAGAAGAATTTATGAATTGTGCGAAGAAAGAGAGTATTCTATTAATAAATTAGCCGAATTAAGTGCTATTCCAACATCAACCTTAGCAGATATTATATCAGATAGAAGTAAAAATTTTAGTTACCTCATAATTTTAAAAATCTGTAAAGGTTTAAATATCGAATTAATTAACTTTTATGATAGGGAATACTTCAAGATAGATAAATTAGACTATTAATATTTACACATAAAATAAAGTAAAGATTTTATAATCAAATATAAAATCTTTACTTTATTTATTTTTTCTTTTAAAACCAAGTTTTAAACTTTATGCAATACTATTAAAGTGCCAAGACTTGTGTTAAACCACTATGTATAAACTTAGAAAACTTACTTTTATTTTCTCCATCAACAAACATAGAAATAGCTACTATAAATAAAATGTATCATTTAAAGCATGTTAGCAATATTAAACCGTTTAAATTTATCATTATGTGAGCAATTCTGCGGTATTTTTCTATAACTGTATTTGAACAATTGATAGCAAAAACATTATAGTTTTTATTCACCAAAAATATAGGCTCTCTATCTTATCAACTAACAAATTCTAGTATTTGTTAGTTTAATACTACCCCAATAACATCTAAAAATGTTTTAAAGCTGGAGAAACTATATTTATTGATACTTCTTTTCATACGGCTTATAATAATATCATTTATATTATCAAAATTATTATTATTCTAATTTCACTTTTTTGATGTTTCTTAATTTTAAAAATTAGCCAATATCGTTCATAATTACATAATTTATTACAATTCTATAAAATTCAATTCAAAATTATCTTTTTTTAACATCATAAAAGTTGCTTCTACATAATTTAATAAATAATCTTCTGTTATCTCATAGTTTTCCAAAAACTCTTCAAATATTTTACATAAAAAAAAAACAAATTCCCCATCAGAAGTCATTTTTTTATACATTTTACTCAATCTCCCTTGTATAGATAAATGTTCCAATTAAATCAACATTTTCTAAATTATAGCCTTTGTTACATAATTGATCCTTTTCTATTATATCTTCAATCATTTTAATTATAGTAATAAATCTATCAGTATAAAATTTTTTGATATCAGTATTTCCATGATGAATATACATCTGCAATATATTTTTTAATACCAACAATGAACTATCTACTTCATAATTTTTTATAATCTCTTCTTTCATGTCATACCTCACATAACTTGTGCACTATATCAAATATAAACTTTAATTGTTTATTATTTATATCTCCATTATCAAGTATTACTATTCCTCCTATTATTCCTAAATTATTATAAAGTTTAAGAAGTTTACAACTATATATGCCGTTATCATTATTAAATACTTCAAAATTAATCAATCTTTCATAACTAAAATTCGAATCATTTATTTTTTTATATATCGTTTTAGAAAATGATTTATTTCTATATTTTATCTTATCTCTACCTAATATTTCTTTGATTTGTGATCTATCTAATATAAATATTGTATGATCATTATTTTTAAGCCAAGAATTTATAAAGTATTTTTTTAAAAAATCTATTTTATCTTCACTAGACATGTTTTCAATTATCAAACTTTCTTTGTCTAAAATCATATTAATACTACTATTTACACTTATATTTAATTCATCTCTATACTTTTTAGGTATAACTATTCTGCCTAAATTATCAACACTTACTTTCATACTTACCTCCAAAATATTACTAACTAATCAAATAATAACGCGTTATAAAAATAAAGTCATCGGTGCACCGTATAGATTGTTTTAAAATCAAAAAATTAAATTATTAAATAAAAAAACGAGGCTAACAAATTATATATACTAACCTCTTATCATTTCAAAATAATTAAGCTTTTATTGTCTTCTAAAGTTTCATTATATATAGTATAACTATTAAACATATCATCTAATGATGTGTATTTTTTTTGTCTTAAATTGTTATATGTTTGATATATATAATAACTATTATCTATCTTTTCAATGGTATAGCTTACCCCAAACAATCTAAATAATACTTTACCATTTTTATTTATTATTTCATTTAATTGCTGTTTTACCATAATAATCCCCTCATCAATCAGTATTATATCACACTTTATAAAAGTTCTTTAAATAAATAATACAAAACATTTACTACAATAGAATTTCCTGCCTGATGATATAAATTAGTTTTAGAGCAAACTTTTTGTGCTTTTTCATAATCCTTATCATCAAAGCCCATAAGTCGCCAACATTCTTTTTCTGTTAACTTTCTTATTTTGATATCATCCGTATCTATAAGTGCTATTTTTGCATTATCTGCCGTATTATTTGCTGTTAAAGTAGGACAATACTTGTAAGGAGAATAAATTCTCTTAGACATAGCAAATTTGCAATACAAATCCTCACCACATATTCCACCATTATAATATTTATCCACATATACTTTATATCTAATGGAATTATCTTTTTTTGATTTTAAATATATAATATTATCATCTGCTTTTTTATAATTATTAGTACAATAATAAGAATCATCTACTTCATCTTCTAAAAATTTATATAACTTAACATCAGATCCTATTTTATCTGGAAATCTAAATTTATTTTTATCTAATTTAGCCACTAAAAAATACCTCTTTCTAGTTTGAGGTATTTCATAATCAGTAGCACATAATAAATCATCATATGAATTATATCCTAGATCTTTTAAATCTCTTTTAAATAATTCTAATGTTTTTTTATATTTCTTACTTGTTATTATTGCAACATTCTCAAATATTACATATCTAGGTTTTTCTTTAGTTTCTTTTAATAATCTTATCATCTCCCAACCAAGACTCGATCTTGTACTACTTTTATTATCAAATCCTTTCATTTTTCCTGCAATTGATATATCTTGACATGGAAAGCCACCTATCCATAAATCACAATATGGCAAATTTACTCCTTTTACAGATGTTATATCTCCTAAATTCAACTCTTCACTTATATTGTGAATAGCACAATAACTTTTAACTGCATTCTTATCTATCTCTGAAAAAAATTCAACTTTAAAATCATTAATTATATTTTCTTTTTTTAATCTATCTAGAGCCTTTTCTGCCGCTCCAATACCACTAAAAAAACTACCCACTTTTAGTATTTTTTCACTCATATTATCAAGCCCCCTTTCTGAATGAAAAATGTTATAAAAAACAATCCAAATGTTCTATATAAAAGTTAAAATCAAATATATTATTTTGTCATTCTATAACGGCTAAAAACTTTTCTATAAAATAAAAAAGACCTCTTTTGAGATCTCTAATTGAAATAATCTTACTTTATTATTTAACACTTTTTTTACAAACAGACTTACATTACATCTAATTTAATAATTTTATCAAGTTTGTTATCTATCTTATCAATTTCTTTTTTATATTTTTCTTTTATTTCATATTTTTTAATTTCTAACTTTTCTATTTCATTTTGTTTTTCAATAGAAAGCAAATCAATATATGTATTTAATAACCCACTAGTATTTATTATCAATGACAAAGATTTAATTTGATTAGCAAATATTGCACTTTGGCCTATTTCACTATTTAAATAAAAATTTAAATAATATGGATTTAACCCTTTATTGTTAATTCTCAAGATGAATATACTATCACAACATATAATTTTCTCGTTTTCTTCTACTCTTATAATTGCACTTTCAAACCTTGACCCTCTTGCTGTAATCAAAATGTCTTTATCTTGAACAAGATATTTTTCCATATTATACTCATAATCAACAAATTCTAGCTCGTTTTTTATAATCTCGCTATTTGATATATTGCTTAATTTTATATATTTACATTTTTTATTAGTTTCGTCATTAGATGTTTTTCCTCTATAACCTCTAGTAATAGTTAAGAAATTTTTTAAAAGATTAGGATTCTTCATTTTGTCTTTAACATCATTCATATATTTACTTGGTATAAAAGAAAATCCTCTATCTTCAAATTCCTTTTCTGAAACCAATTTTACATTTTTATTTTCTTCTTGAACACATTTATAAACTTTATCTACATCAATTTTATTAGTTATTCTATTTTGTTTTAAAAGCATTTCTTTCGCATCAATCATCTTACAATAATTATTATTTTTACTTAAGACTAACATTATAGTTCCAATACTTGTGTTATTAAATATCTTTTCAGGTAACTCTATAATTGATTCAACATATTTATTTTTAATTAAATATTCTCTTATAGAAGAATCCGGATTTTTAAACATTGGAAGAAGAGGAAATATAATAATTGCTTTACCTTTCGGTTTTAACATAGAAATCATTCTATCTACATAATACCAGTAATAAGTATTACTTTTTTTAACTTCAAAATTTAAACTGATTGTCTTATCATTATTCATCCTAATTCCAAATGGAGGAATACAAAATATAGAATCAAATTTTTCATTAATAACATGGTCTATTGAAGAAACATTTTCAAAATTATAATAACTATTCAACATAATCATTCTTACTCTAGCATTTAAAAGTTTAGTTATGTTAATATCATATCCTGTAACAAAATAATTAGAATTATCTAAAATAGCTTTAACTAAAAAATCACCATTACCACAATTCATATCTAAAAGAGAACCATTTCTATTAATAAGTTTTAAAACAAGTTCAGATAAAGAATCTGGTGAGTTAAAATTATAATCTCTTCCTATATTAAAACTTAGTGAAACAGATTTTATAAGAGTATTTTTATCATAACTCACAATAAAATTAATTATACTCTTTAAGGAATCATTGTTAATTTTATGTGTAATATTACTTAAAGATTCATTAAATAAACTTAGCTCATCTTTTGAATAAGATAGATTCTCAATACTTTCTTTTATATAACTAATAAATGTAATATAATTATCATATTTATTATTAATCTTTAAATCATACTTATTAATCATATAAGAAATAAAGATTAAAGGATAAACATTATTATCAGTTATAATATTATTATGAACCATAGTATTTAAATCATTTTGTAACATATTTATTTTTTCCATTTGAACACCTCATTTTTACCAGGGTTGATATATACCCTTTTCTTTTTTTGGCTTAATTGTACCATGCATTTTGGTAGACATCAACCCTTTTTTACAGAATTGTAAAAAAAGAAAAACACCAATTACGGTGTTTAGTATGCTAAGTCAGTATTCAAATATATAAATTTGCAAAATACCTTATAATATAAGGCTTTTCACTCAAAGCTACTTGACCTCTTCTAACAGTCTCATATACTGAGTTTATGGAGTGACGAGACCTCTCGCGATTGTTACTCCTTTAATTGCCTGATTAAGTGCTCCTGCTCCTACTGCTTGAACTTCTAGTGCATCACTTTCTCTAAATATATTAGCTATAGCTCCTGCTATTTTTTGTGGTGTACTTTTTGATGATACTTTTATTATATCCATATTATCTCTCCTTTAATTAAAAATATGAATAAATAAATAATTTATTATTCTTTTTCCCACCTAATATAATTTCCACATGGTAATATTAATCCATTTGTACTTTTAACACCTATTTCATCACTTGAAATAGTTCCTTTATATTTTTTATTAATAGTTTCTTTCACACAGTTTTCTATTATTGTAGTTGATAATGCTGTTGTATATGTACTTATTAATACAAACATACTATCTATACTTAATAACTCAGTTACTAGTTCTAATAGTTTTGGAAAATCTCTTTCAAATTTCCATACTTCTCCACTAGATCCTTTTCCAAAACTTGGAGGATCCATTATTATAGCGTCATATTTGTTTCCTCTTCTTATTTCTCTTTTTATAAATTTAAAAGCGTCTTCTACTATATATCTTATAGATTCGTTTTCTAAATTATTTACTTTTACATTTTCTTTAGCCCAAGTAACCATTCCTTTTGAAGAATCAACATGTACTACTTGTGCTTTTTCTTTTAAAGCACAAACAGAAGCAGCTCCTGTATAGCCAAATAAATTAAGTACTTTTTTATTCTCTCTACCATTTAATTTACTCCTAATATATTCCCAATTATATGCTTGTTCTGGAAAAAGACCTGTATGTTTAAAGTTCATTAGTTTTATATTAAATTTTAAATCTTTATAACTTACTATCCAACTATCTTTTATACTCTTTTTCTTTTCCCAATAACCTCCGCCTTCACTGCTTCTATTATATACAGCATCTGCGTTATTCCAAAGAACATCCTTTTTCTTATCCCATATTATTTGTGGGTCAGGGCGTCTTAAAATTACGTTATTCCATCTTTCTAATTTTTCTTTATTAGACATATCTATTAATTCATAATCTTTAAAATCATCTACTATTTTCATTTTTCCATCCTCCTTTTATGAGCTGTTAATAAATTATAAAGCATCATTGGAATAATTAAAACACCTACTCCATTAGGTACTGGTGTATAATATTTTACTTTATCATATACTTTTGGATCAACATCTCCATATACTTTATTTTCAATATAAGACATACCGCCATCAATTATAATACAATCTTTTTTTACATCACTTTCTTTTATAAAATACTTTTTATTTATTTCTGTTATTATAATATCTGAGTTTAATAATTTATCTTTATAATTATTATCTTTTATATTTATTAATTCAACATTTAATTTTTCACTTTTAAATTTATTATATAAAGGTTTGCTTAATAATTCACTGTCCCCTATTATTTTAATTATTTTATTATTAGTTTCTATTTTATAAAAATTAAATATTTTTATTATTCCACCTACACTACAAGGAATAAATATTTCTTTATTATTTTTTAATAATTCTTTATTATAATTAGTTAGTGAATCTATATCTTTTTTATAATTAATACAATTAATTAACTTGTTTTCATTAAACTTTACTGGTAAAGGTAACTGAATAATTATTCCATCTACTAATAAAGAATTATTATATTTATTTATTTTTTTTATAATTATTTCTTCTTTTGTATCTTCTAAATAGTTTATATGTATTAAATTAATACCTTCTTCGTTGCATGCTTTTTGTTTTAGTTTTATAAATCTTTTATTATTTTCATTATTTCCTATTTCTATTATAACTAAAGTTATTTTATAATTATTTTTTTTTATTTCTTTTTTTATATAATCTTTTATTTGTTTACTCATTATATTACAATCTAAAGTCATTAATTATCCTCCGTTTATTAAGTTATTATATCATACATTAACTAAATAAAATACACTCTTATGAGTGTATAAAATTTTCAAATTTTTTTGTTTTTACTAATGTTCCTAACAATAAATCTAATAAATATATTATTCCATATACAATAAAGTAAAAACCAAATAACATTGTTTGTACTTCTGTAGTACCTGTAAATAGATTTATTGATATTAATATTGTAGTTAATCCAAGAAGTATTGTTGTAGTTAATTTAGATAACCATAAATAATTGTTTTTTCTATAAAAATACACTATTCTATACGTTCTAATAGCTATTGCTTGAAGCCCAAAAGATAATATGCCAGTTCCAAGTAATATTCCAACATTTATATCATCAACTAAATAAAAGAAACAACCTATTATTACACTAGTTACAGCTAGTAATAAAAATTCATAATCTTTTTCTTCTCTACTATAAAAATAACAAATAAATGTTAAAGCTGAGAATATAAAATAAATATATGATATAAAAGATATTATATCTTCCATACCAATATAAGGATATAATAGATTAACGACTCCTACCGCTATTAAAAATAATGCTAAAATAAACATTCCTTTGCATGTTTTAGATGATTTTTTTATTAAATATAAAATACTTTTAATTTTACTTTTCATTTTATCCACCTTTATTATATTAATTATATAAAGTATTTATATTTATTTCAAGTTTTATTTATTAAAACAAGACTATTTTTTATATAGTCTTGTTATTACTTCTTTATTATTATTAAATTTAAATATAATTTTATTAAAATCTTTATAATTCATATTATTAAGTAAAGAATAATAATCAGTAGGAAGTTTTTTATATTCTATTTCTTCTGCGGTTAAAAACATATTAACAGTTTCAATATCTTCATAATATAAAATATAGTTACTTAATATTACTTTTTTCTTTCTATTAAATGTTTTTTCATCTACATTAATATTAGATAGTAATTTTTTTAAATATTCTTTAAATAATTTATCTTTTTGTGTATTAGCAATTATTTTAATAATTAAATAACCATTTATTATTAATGCTTTATAAGTTATTCTTTCTCCACTAATAATATTATCTCTTTTTACTTTTTCTAAAAATTCACTTGTTGAACCTAATATAGAATCTAATAATAAATTATAATAAATTAACACTTCTTGTTTACTATAATTTTTAAAATTATTCATATTTATTTTATAAGCAAAAGCTAATTTATCAATTTCAACATTTGCTTCTTGTTCTTCGTAACATGCATTTATATCATCAGGTTCTTTTATCATTATAGGTTTTATTATATCTTTGTTTGTTTTTATAATTTTTATATAATTCTTTATAAAATTTTCAACCTCACAAGGATCAAAGTTACCAGTAATTGTAATAAACATGTTTGATAATCTATAAAAAGAATTATAAGTTTGTTCTAAATAACTTTTATCTATTTTATTAATATCTTCTTTTTCTCCAAGTATTTGATTTTTATAGGGGCTTTTTATAAATAAATTTTTATTTATAACACTATTAAGTTCTACATAAATATCATCTTTTGATATATCTATTTCTTCACCTATTATATTTTTTTCATTCTCTATACTTTTTTCATCTACTTCAAAATTAAAAACAGTATCAAATAACACTTCAATATTTTTTAAAATATCTTTACTTCCATATATTTCATAACTAGTGTTTTTATAAGTTGTATAAGCGTTTGGAGATGATCCTAATGATTCTAGTCTTTTTAGTTTATCTTCATCGCTTAAATCAACCACTTTATGCTCTAAAAAGTGAGCAGTACCTGGATATAAATTTATTGTTTTATTATTTTTTTTATACTTTAATAACTCCGCTCCTAATCTTGTTGTAAGGCAAATATAAAAGTTTTTAGATTTAGTAGTAGGATATAAAATAATTTTAAATTTATTATCTAGAATTGATTCATATATTGTTTCATTAACTTTATTTAATTTAATTTCCCTCATTGTTCTAGTACCCCCTCTAGAAAATATATAGTATCTAAACCTAACTTATCATTTAAATTAGTTATTTCTTTTACTGTTACTTTGTCATATATTTCTTTTCTTTTTTCTACATTTTCTATATCATCATAATTATTTAAAAATGCATAATTTAACATTGAAGTATCATCATCATAAAATATATTTAATGAAGTAAAAATATTTTTTTTAGCTATTTCTAATAATTTAGTAATTGTTTTTTCATCTTTCATTTGTAAAATACATTCTTTTATTAATTTTAAAGATATATCATAATTCTTTTTATTAATACCAGAGGATATTATTAATGTATTATCATATCTATTATATCCAGAATTTATTCCATAGCATAAACCATGTTTTTCTCTTAATGTTGTAAACAGTAAACTATTAATATCTCCACCTAATATTATAGAATACAAAGGAGCAACATATCTTTTTTCATAATCACTTAGATTTTTAAATTTATAACCTAATAATAATTGAGATTGGTTAAATTCTTTTTTTTCTTTTACTATTTTTACTTTGTTTTTAATTCTATTATTTAAGTATATATTCTTTATATTGTTATTATTTATTTTATAGTTTTTTAATTTTTTTACTATATATTTTTTTATTTCTTCTGAATCAATATCTCCAATAACATTAACATCTATGTTCATATTTAATACTTTTTTATAATAGTTATATAAATTTTTTTCATTAATAAGATCATAGTCTTCTAAAAGACCTATACTAGGATATTTTATTGGTGTATTGTTGTTAAATACTTTAATAAATTCATTAATACTATAAACAAGAGGATATTCATTCATTCTTTTTATTGTATCTATTATATTTGACTTTGATAATAAAAATGTTTCTTTATCAAAACAATTATTATCTACATTAGGATTAAATATCATCTCAAATAACATATCTAATGCTTCTTTATCAATATTTTCATCTAGGTATTTTGAATTAATATATTTAATTGAAAAATGAAATGTTTTAATATTTCCAATTATACTTACATTAGAAAAAATATTACAAGAATATAGTTCTTCTAATTTTTTTGCTAAAGCAATTTTACTATTATATTTTTTAGTATTATAATTTAGTACATTTGCTAGTAAATTACTATATGCGTTATCAAGCCCATCTGTTAGAGTTGTAAATGAAATATCAATTAGATTTGTTTTAAATCTATTTGTATTTATTTCACTATAATTTATATTGTTTGTTTTTTGTTGTTTATATTGCATAATTCCTCCTCTAATTATTATAACCAATAATAAAGGATTATAAACTAATTATTGATTCTAAAGCTAAAACAATCATTTCATCTAATGTTTTTTCTCTATCTTCTGGTTCAATTATTTCATTAGTTGTTGAAGAATCAGATATTGTTAGTATTGCGGTTGCATTTTTATTTGCAGTTTTTGCATTTATAAACAATGAAAAGCATTCCATTTCAACAACTAAACATTTTTGTTTATTTAAAGCATATTCATTTGTTTCGGCTTTTCCATAAAATGCTTCGGAAGTATGTGTTTTACCTTCTTTTATTTTTATATTTAATTCTTTTGCTTTTTCTAATATTTTTTTATTTAAATATCCACTAGAATTTATGGTTTCTATATTTTCACCAAGCGTTTCTTCATCATATTCACTTTCACTATAAGATGATGTTGTTAAAAATAGATCTCTAATATTTAATTCTTTTGTATAACTACCCGCAGTACCTATTCTAATAATATTTTCTACATCGTAGTTATTAAATAATTCATAAGAATAAACTCCCATACTAGGAATACCCATACCACTTGAAAAAATAGTAACTAATTTATCTTTGTAATAACCTGTATATGCATGCTCTTCTCTTCTTTGATTTACAAGTTTAGCATTAGTTAAAAACTTATCAGCTATATATTTACATCTTTTTGGATCTCCAGGCATTAATACAATGGGTGCTATTTCTTCTTTTTCTGCTTCTATATGTATAGTAGACATAGTTTCACTACCTTTCGTTTATTGCTCTTCTTTTTTTTCTAATTTAACAAGTACTTCTCTAGGTTTACTTCCATTTTGTGGACCAACTATATTTCTTTCTTCAAGTAAATCAATTATACGAGCTGCTCTATTGTAACCTAGATGATATTTTCTTTGTAAAAGTGATGCACTTATTTTTCCAGTTTTAACAGCGAACTCAACAATTTCATTATATAATGGATCATCTTCATCTGTATTAGTAATTTTTCCTTTTACAGAATAAGATTCTTCTGATTCTTCTTTCATTATACTTTCATCATATTTAGCAGTACCAGATTTTTTACAATATGATACTACATTATATATTTCATCATCTTCTATCATTGATCCTTGTATACGTGTAGGAACATTATCTCCAATAGGCCAATATAACATATCACCTTTACCTAATAATTTTTCTGCTCCGGTTGAATCTAATATTGTTCTTGAATCAATTGATGAAGAAACTGTAAATGATATTCTAGATGGTATATTTGCTTTTATAATACCTGTTATAACATCAGTTGAAGGCCTTTGAGTTGCTACTATCAAATGTATTCCTGCTGCTCTAGCAAGTTGAGTAATCCTCATAATAGACTCTTCTACTTCTTTTTGAGCCACAAGCATTAAATCAGCTAGTTCATCTATTATTACAACTATATAAGGTATAGTTTTATCACTATCTTTACCATGTTTTTTTCTAATATACGAATTATATGTTTCAATATTTTTAGTTCCACTTTCACTAAAAATATCATATCTTCTTTCCATTTCTAAAACAATATTATGTAAAGTTTTAGAAGCCTTTTTAGGATTATTAACTACAGGGGTTAACAAATGTGGTATTCCTTCATATATACTTAATTCTACCTTTTTAGGATCAACTAATACTAATTTAACTTCATCAGGTCTATTTCTCATTAATATTGAAACTATAATATTATTAACACATACACTTTTACCACTACCTGTTGCTCCAGCGATTAATAAATGAGGCATTTTAGTAATATCAAATAATTGATTATTGCCCATAATATCTTTTCCAAGTGCCGCAACTAATTTACTTTTAGCATATTTTTTAGGAGTATTACCTAAAATATCTTTTATAGATACAGGTATATTAACTTGATTAGGTATTTCTATACCAACAGTATTTTTACCAGGAATAGGTGCTTGTATTCTAACATCTTTAGCGCATAAATTAAGAGCTAATTCTTTATTTATACTTAAAACTCTATTAATTTTAGTACCTGCTTTTAATTCCACTTCATATTGAGTTACACTAGGACCAACATGAGCATCAACAACTTTACCATTTATATTAAAGTCTTCCATAGTTTTTTCAATTATTTTGCTATTATTTGTTATAAAGTCTGTTGAGTTTCCATTTTTAACTTTTTTAGAATCTTTCAATAAACTTAAAGGTGGAAGTTCATAATCTGATGAATAATTATCATATACAGCTTCATTTGATTGATCATCAACTTGTTCCTCATTATTAAGTTCATTTAAATCAGAAATAGTAATAACATTCTCATTTTCTTCTAAAGCATTATTCATTACACTATCAAGTTTAATTTTTTTCTTTTCTCTTCTTCTTTCTTTTCTATCATCAAACATTTCTTTAATCTTTGAACCAATATCTCCAATAGTAATATTAAGTAACATAATAATACCAAATACAGTAAGTATTATTACAACAATATTAGTACCAGTTGTACCAAATAAAGTAACAAATAATAAAGCAAATAAAGCTCCTACTATTCCTCCACCAGTTTCTCTTAACATTTCTGTGTTTGATACAGAAATCATTATATTATCAACAGTGTTTTTTAATATATCTAAACCTTTTGCTGCTTCATTATCTAAATATGTTATATGAGAAAATAATAACAAAGCAACTATTAATGTATATAAACCAATTAACCTAGCTCCATTTAATTCAGGCGCCTTTCTCTTAGCAACCATATAAGCTCCTAATACGACAAAAAGAACAAGCAAAATTGCCCACCAATTACCAAACATAAAAATAGCAAAATTCTTAACAACGTTTCCTACAACCCCAAAATTACCAAAACCAATAAGACCTACTAAAACTAAAAATAGTCCTTGTAGTTCTGCTTTATATTGAAATTTAGATTTTGTAGTTGCTCTTTTTTTCTTTTTAGCCATATTTTCACTTCTTTCTATTTATTATAATTATTTAATAGTTTTTTATGAATACCTGGTTCAACAACATTTAAGGTGTTTAAAACTATTTCTAAACTATTTCTGTATTCTCCCTTAAAAAATTCTTTTTCCGCTTTTGTAAGCCCGTTATCAACATCCTTAAATGTAGAACGATACTTATTGCCATATACTATTGCCATTTCAGCCATAGCAGCTGTTTTAATTAATTCATTAGCAGTATTATATAATTTCAATACCAAATCTCTTGCTGTATCAACTCTAGTATTTAATATTTTAATAGAAATAGGTTTTTTATCTAATTCCTTTACTATTTCATTAATACCTTCAGTTGCTTCTCTAAGCTCTACATAATAATTTTTAGGAACTAAAGATAACTTATATTCTTTTATTTTATATTTTGATTCTTTTAATATACTTTTTATTTCTTCTAATTGTTCTCTTGCTCTTAACTCATCTTCTTTTAGACTTCCAAGAGTTCTTAAAGTGTTTTCTAATCTATCCTCAGATTTAAAAAGTCTTACACTAATCATTTCACAATCCTTAGTTAACTTAGAATATGGAAATATTTTCAACTTAGATGGATCAGATACTTCCTTATAATCTTTTCTTATTTTAATAACTTCAGCATTTATTTCATCAATTAATTCTAATTCTTCAGCGGTTAAATCATATGATATTTTTAAGTCAGCTAGTTCTTCATAAATGTTTTTTAAAGTATTAGTAATTCTTTCTAATTTTTCAGAAGTCATTTTTATAAGATCTTCATATTCTCTTTTACAAATCTTTTCTTTATCAAAATCACTATATAAGCCTTCAAAATAATCTAACATAGTTTTAAGTTCAAATATTGAATCTTCTAAATTAAGTACATTTAATCTATCAAATATATCACTTAACTTTTTATTTGTTTCATCTATATTATACTCAATGTTTAAATAACCAATATTATATTCATTTTTTTCCATTCTTTTGCTGATATTTAAAATATCTTTAATCTTTTTAGGAATAATCATTTTACCTAAAAGAATTATTGAAGGTGCTTCTTCAACAACAGCCGCTAAATTATTTACAAGTTCATCTAAAGCTTTAACAATTTTACTAACTTCATCATACTCATTTTTTTCCATAGCTAGTTCAAAAGCACTAAATAATTTATCTATATTTTCAAATTGTAATTCTATAGGAGTATTAATATCTTTATAATTAAGTTTATTTCTATTATATTCTTGTACAAGTGCTCTATATATACTTTTAAGTTTAGTAACTGCGTTTCTATTTCTTTCTTCACTCATAGTAATGTTTTGAATATCATTTAATAATGTATTTGCTTTTGCTTTTACATAATACATTTCAAGTTCTACATTTGCTAGTTTAGAAACAAACTCTTTCATATCATTTAATTCAACTAAATCTTCTGTTTCAATTAATTTATTTGTTAAATTAGGTATTAAAACATTTTTAATTTCATTAAATTTCTTTTGCCATAACTTATATTTTTTTTGTAAAGTTTCATTATTAATTAAACTTTTAACTTTATTAAATTCAGTTAACATTAAAGGAGAGATAATGCTATTTTTATCTGCTTCTAAAATATCAATTTCTTTTTTCATTCGCTTTTTATTATTGTTTCTAATTAAATAAACAGTAAAAAGAGATAAAGCAACAGTAAATATCACTATAATAATAATTGTAAGTATTAATATACCTGTACTCATTCTTTTTCACCTCTACTATACATATTTTATCATGAATATAATATTTTTTAAACACTTTTTTATCTTAAATTACTTGATTTTTCATATTATTAATGTATAATTAAGTATGCGAGTAAATTTGGTGATATTATTTAAATTATAATGTGTTTATTATAAGGTTATTAGTAACTTTACCAAAGAGTGAAAATATTGAAATAAACACCCTATATATTTAGAATAATACCTTTATTTACCAATATAAGTAAAGGAGGAAAATATGTCAAGATACACAGGACCAGCTTTTAAGAAATCAAGAAGACTTGGATTTTCAACACTTGAAAATGGAAAAGATATTGCTAAAAGACCTTTTGCACCTGGAGTTCATGGTAATTCTAGAAAAAAAGTTAGTGAATATGGTATTCAGCTTCAAGAAAAACAAAAAGTTAAATTTATGTATGGTTTAGGAGAAAAACAATTTAAGAAAACTTTTGAAAAAGCTGGAAAAATGAAAGGCGTTCATGGTGAAAATCTACTTATTCTATTAGAAAGTAGATTAGATAACATTGTATATCGTTTAGGATTTGGAAATACTAGAAGAGCATCAAGACAACTTGTTAATCATGGTCATATCTTAGTTAATGGAAAAAAAGTAAATATTCCATCTTACCAATTAAAACCAGGAGATGAAATTAGTATTAAAGAAAAATCATTAGAACATCCAGTTATTAAAGAATCTATGGAAAATATGGATACAAAAATTGGATTTGTAAAATGGGATAATAAAACTAAAACAGGAACATACATTAGATATCCAGAACGTAATGAATTAAATGCAGAAATTAATGAATTATTAATCGTTGAATATTACAACAGATAATTTATAAATAAAATAAAAACGCTATTAATTATAGCGTTTTTTCATGTACATTTTTTTCAATAAGATCATTTTTTACTTTATTATATTTATAAAATTGTTCAAAATTCATAACTCTAAATGCTTTAGCTTTATTATCGTTTGAAGTAAGTTTAATATTAAGCATATTTCTTTGATAATAAGTGTTAATTTCTTGATATAAACTATAACACATTGGACAAGTTTTTATATGTTCTCTAACGGCTTTAATAATCTTTCCATTATCTTTTAAAAAATCATTAGCCTTTTTAGAATTATTTGAATCAATATATTCATAATAAATGTTTTCAAATTTAATAGCTTCATACATTTCATCAATCGTTGAATGATCCTTTTCTATATTAAATTGCATTTCTTTTCAAGTCAATCCTTTCAATACTAAAAATTACACCCTAAACATCCTTCACAACATGAACATGATTTTTCTTCAGTTTCATTAAACTCTTTTAATTCTTCTTCATATATTTTATTACATTCAGAACACTCTTTAATATGAGATAACAAACCATTAATTTTAGTTTCATCAACATCTCTAACTTTAACTTCAAATTCATCATTCATTTGCATTTCTTTATAAATATCACGTAAAATAATTATTTCTCTTATTTCATCTTTAGTATAATGCTTCTTCAAATTCTTTTTCCCCTAACTTAATACACTAATTAAATCAGCTTTTTTCATTGTTGTATACCCTTTAACATCTTTTTCTTTAGCTATTTTTTTAAGTTCCGCTACTGTTAAAGTAGATAAATCTTCATCTTTAGTTGATTTTTTATCTTCTTTTACAGCTACTTTCTTTTCTTCTTTTACTGAAGCTTTTTCTTCTTTTTTAACTTCCTTTTTAGGTTCTTTCATAGCAAGTTCAACTAATTTAGTAAATTCTTTTTTATCATTAATAGCCATTTCACTTAACATTTTTCTATTAATTTCTATGTTGTTTTTAACAAGACCATTAATAAATCTTGAATAACTTACTCCATTTTCTCTACAAGCAGCATTTATTCTTGTAATCCATAATTTTCTAAAATTTCTTTTATTTTGTTTTCTATCTCTAAAAGCATATTCACCAGAATGCATTACTTGTTCATGTGCTGTTTTATATAATCTATGCTTACTTCCAAAATATCCTTTAGCTTGTTTTAAAACTTTTTTTCTTCTTTTTCTAGCGACTACTCCGCCTTTAACTCTTGTCATACTATTTTCACACCCCTTACATTATATTTTTAAGTCTTTTAGCATCACTTGCTGATAAAGTAGACTTACTTCTCATCTTTCTATTAAAACTAGTTGGTTTCTTTCCAGTTTTATGATTTCCACCTGGATGTCCTATTTTAGTACTTCCAGAATTTCTAACTACAATCTTATTATTTATACCTTTATGTGTTTTTTGTTTTGGCATAATTATTCATCTCCTTCTATTTTTTTGGTGTTAAAAATATAGCCATATTTCTTCCTTCTTGTTTTGGTGCCTTTTCAACGTCTGAGATATCACTTAATGACTCTGCAAAACGTAAAAGAACATCTTTTCCAAGTTCAGGATGCGCCATTTGTCTTCCTTTAAATCTTATACTTCCTTTTATTTTATGACCTTTTTCAAGATACTTTCTAGCATTTTTTAATTTAGTATTCATATCATTTTGTTCAATAACTACACTTAAACGATATTCTTTTGTTTCTAAATTAACTTCTCTTTGTCTTTTTTGTTGTTCTTTATCTTTCTTTTGTTTTTCATAACGATATTTGTTATAATCAATAATTTTACAAACTGGTTGTGGCTTTTCAGTCATCAAAACAAGATCAAGACCAGCATAAGACGCTAATGTTAAAGCATCGGTTATGTTTTTAAGCCCCATCTTTTCCCCGTTTGGTCCGATTACAATCACTTCAGGAAATCTAATATTTTCGTTAACTAATGTTTCGTACTTACTTGCTATTTAAAACACCTCTTTCATTTAAAAAGTGAATACAAACGTATCCACTTTACCTAACATATGTTATTGTTTTGGCTTTTACCTACTAATACTTTTTAGTCAGGTGAGTGTGGATACACTACTTTCCTCTTTTTAACTACTCATAAATTATATATTAATTATATTACTTTGTCAACTATTATTACCATATTTTTGGTTAAATTATGTTTATCTTATG
>CAZSRL010000009.1:0-33231 GCA_964609615.1 uncultured Muribaculaceae bacterium | reverse complement strand
AGAGTAGAATATTTTGTATCTTATTATGATTATTATCAACCAGAAGCATATGTACCAAGTAAAGATTTGTTTATAGAAAAAGATTCTTCTATAAATGATGAAATAGATGAATTAAGACACAGTGCAACATCTTCCTTAATTTCAACTAGAGATGTTATTGTAGTAGCGTCTGTTTCTTGTATATATGGTATAGGTGAAGTAGAAGAATATAAAAATAATATGCTTATATTATCTGTTGGAGACACTATTGATAGGGATAAATTAATAGAAAAACTTGTTAATATGCTTTACGAAAGAAGCATGAATGATTTTCACAGAGGAACTTTTAGGGTTAAAGGTGATGTGGTTGAAATAATTCCTGTTAATGAGAGAAAAAATGGTATAAGAGTGGAACTATTTGGAGATGAAGTTGAAAAAATAAATGAATTTGACACTCTTACTGGGGAAATACTTTTATCAAAGAAAACAATTAGTATTTATCCTGCCAGTCACTTTGTAACTAGTGAAGATAAAATGAAAATTGCAATAACAAGAATAGAAAAAGAACTTGATGAAAGATTAAATAAACTTGGCAAAGAAGGTAAGATAGTTGAAAAAGAACGTTTAAAACAAAGAACAATGTATGATATTGAAATGTTAAAGGAAACTGGTTTTTGTACTGGAGTTGAAAACTATTCAAGACATCTGGCATTAAGAGTAGAAGGTGAGACACCAACAACTCTTATGGATTTCTTCCCTGAAGATTATCTTTTAGTGGTTGATGAGTCTCACGTAACGCTTCCACAAGTTAGAGGAATGTTTAATGGAGATAGAATGAGAAAACAAACATTGGTTGATTATGGATTTAGATTACCTAGTGCATTGGATAATAGACCTCTAACCTTTGATGAGTTTAGAAATAAGCAAAATCAAGTTATTTACACTTCAGCTACTCCTGGAGATTATGAACTAGAACTAGTAAATAATAAAGTAATTGAACAAATGATAAGACCAACAGGATTATTAGATCCAACGATAGAAATAAAACCTTCAAAGGGCCAAATTGATGATATTATTAATGAAGTCAAAATTAGAAAAGATAATAATGAAAGAGTATTAATTACTACTTTAACAATACGTATGTCTGAAGAGTTATCAAATTATTTAAATGAAATGGGCATAAAAGTAGCTTACTTACATAGTGAAATTAAAACGCTTGAAAGACTTAATATAATTAGAAATTTAAGACTTGGAAAATATGATTGTGTTGTTGGTATTAATTTATTACGTGAAGGAATTGATATCCCAGAAGTTTCATTAATATGTATATTAGATGCTGACAAACAAGGATTTTTAAGGAGCTCAAGAAGTTTAGTACAAACTATTGGAAGGTGTGCTAGAAACAAAAATGGACATGTTATTATGTATGCTGATAAAATCAGCGAAGCAATGGAATATGCAATTGGAGAAACAGAAAGAAGAAGAAAAATACAGGAAAAGTATAATAAAGAAAATAACATTGAACCTCAAACCATACAAAAAGAAATAAGAGAAAATATTTCTAATGAAGTTGAAGTAATTAATAAACCAATTGAAAAATTAAGTAAACGAGAAAAAGAAAGAACACTATTTGAATTGGAAAAAGAAATGAAAAAAGCAGCTAGCGAATTAGATTTTGAAAAAGCAATGGAACTAAGAGATGCAATATTTGAAATAAAAATAGAAGAATAGCTTCTATTTTTTTACTTTACACTTAGGTATAATTTACTACTTGACAAAACATAGTACTTGGTATATTATTAAATCAAGGAGGAAAATATGTATACTCAATTTAAAAAAGGAGTTTTAGAACTTTTAGTACTTCTTACGCTTAAGGAGAAAGATAAATATGGATATGAATTGGTTTCTGAAGTGTCTAAAATAATTAACGTTAATGAAGGAACAATTTATCCCATATTAAAAAGGCTTACTAATGAGAAATATGCAGATACATATTTAAAAGAATCAACGGAAGGACCTCCTAGAAAGTATTATCACTTAACTATGTTAGGAAAAACAAAAAGCAAAACTCTATTAAAGGAATATTTAACCTTTAACAAAAAAATAAATAAATATATGAAGGAAAGTGGATATGATGAATAAGGAAGAATTTTTAAAAACATTAAGAAAAAAGATTTCTATTTTAAAAGAAGAAGAAATAAATGATATTATATCTGAGTATAGTGAATTTATTGATGAAAAAACTAAAAGAAATCAATCAGTTGAAAAAACAATAAAAGATCTTGGTAATGTTAATGATTTAGCAAAAGAAATATTAGATGCTTATAAAATAAATGATAATTATACCAAAAAAATGCTGGAATAGAATTTTTTGAAACATGTAATAATATTATAAAAAAACTAGTAGATAAATTCTCAAATAAATCATTTAGTGAAGTTATTAGATTTATATTAGAAATAATTGTTATTATAATATTTATAGCAATATTAAAAATACCTTTTGTTTTAATAGAAGAAATAGGTCAAGATATATTTGTAAATTTAACTTATGCTAATATTGGTAACATATTAAATACTATTTGGGGATTTTTAATAGAAATTTCATATTTAGTAGTAGCGGTATTGTTATTTCTAAATATCTTTAAAAAAAGATATTTAGAAGATGAGAAAGGAAATGAAGAAATGAACGAAGAAATAAATAAAGAAAAAAATAATGTTAAACCAGAAATTAAACCAAATAATATTATTAAATCTAATAATAATAAAGAAAAAGCTGTATTTTCATTCTTTAAAATAATTATTTTAATAATGGCACTACCATTTATATTTAGTTTAGTTGGATTGTGTGCTGGATTTGGATTTATTATTTATGTTGGTATAATGTATAAATGGTTTGTTGGATTATTATTAATAGCACTAGCTTTAATAGCAGGTAATATATGGTTACTTGATATATTTTATAGAGTTATATTTGATAAACCTATAAAAGGACTTAGAGTAATACTTTCTTTAGTGGGAGTAATAATAGTATTTATAGTTGGTATATGTATTTGTAGTTTGGAATTTTCTAAAATAGAAACTGTTCCTTATCCAGAATCAAGTAAAAAGATTAAAAGCATAACACAAACAGCTGAATTATCACCTTTATATAGAACAGAAATTAATAATCATTATAATCCGGATGAAGCTACATATATAGAATATGATAAAACATTAGATAATCAAATAAGAATAAAAGCAGAATACTATGATTATTTAGAAAATGTTAAAATTAGTAAAACATTAGAAGGAGAATATGATGTAAACGCAGATATTTATGCAACAAAATATTTTTTTAAAAGCTTCTTTAAAGATTTAAAAAATAATAAAATAATAGATTATTCTAATGTTGATAATATTAAACTAACAATTTATATTAATGAAAAAGACATGAATAAATTAAATCTTGATGATGAAAGTTATTATTTAAATGGTGTATATCATCCAGAGTTAGATGATTAAATAACGCTTTATAGCGTTTTTTTATTTAATAAGAAATTATTTGTTAAAATTTATAATTATGTTATAATATATGCTCTATAAGGGAATAATAAATAATAGTTGAATAACAAACAAGTGTATGCTAAAATAATTGAGGAAGTGTTAAAATGGATAAGATAATTATTAAAGGAGCAAGAGAAAATAATTTAAAAAATATTAATATAGAGATTCCTAAAAATAGGTTAGTTGTTATGACAGGAGTTAGTGGAAGTGGAAAAAGTTCACTTGCATTTGATACAATATATGCTGAAGGGAAAAGAAGATATATAGAAAGTTTAAGTGCATATGCAAGACAATTTTTAGGTAATAGTGAAAAACCTGATGTTGATTATATTGAGGGACTTAGTCCAAGTATTAGTATTGATCAAAAAACAACAAATAAGAATCCTAGAAGTACTGTTGGTACAGTAACAGAGATATATGATTACTTAAGGCTTTTATTCGCAAGAATAGGTATTCCTTATTGTCCTATTCATAAAAAACCAATTAAAGCACAAAGCATTGAGGAAATGACCAACAAATTATTAGATTTTTATGTTGATAATAAAGTTGAAATTATGGCTCCAGTTGTAAGAGGAGAAAAAGGGACACATAAAGAATTGTTTATTGATTTAAAGAAACAAGGGTTTGTAAGAGTAAGAGTAAATGGAGAAGTTATTGATTTATCTCAAGATATTATTCTTGAAAAAAACAATAAAAGTAATATTGAAGTAGTTGTTGATAGAATAATTATTAAGCCTGAGGCTAGATCTCGTATTTTTGAATCGATTGAACTATCAACAAAGTTGGCAATGGGGAAAGTATTAATAAATATTATTGGTAAAGAAGAATTATTAATGAGTGAAAATTATGCTTGTAATGAATGTAATTTTTCTTTACCTGAATTAGAACCTAGAATGTTTAGTTTTAACAGCCCTTTTGGCGCTTGTTCTCAATGTAAAGGTTTGGGTGTTGAGTCTAAGATAGATGAAGATATTTTAATCCCAGATAAGACTAAAAGCATTTTAGGAGGAGCAATATCTTCCTTTCAAAGTGGAGATACATTAAAACTTTATTACAAAAAACTACAATCAGTAGCGGATTATTATAATATAGATTTAAATGTGCCTGTAAAAGATATGAAAAGAAAAGACTTAGACATTATATTATATGGTTCAAAAGATAAACTAAACTTATCTTATACGTTAAAAAGTGGAAGTATATTAAAAAGTCATGATTATTTTGAAGGAATAATTTCAAATTTAGAAAGAAGATATATAGAAACAACTTCACCAAGTATTAGAACTTGGATTGAAAGTTATATGACTGAGTCTACTTGTAAAAGTTGTTATGGTAATAAATTAAAAGAAGAAATATTAAATGTGTATATTAACAAAAAAAATATTATTGAACTTACTGATTTAAGTATTAGAGATTTGATTAAATTTTTTGATACATTAAAACTTAATAAAACCGAACTTGAAATAAGTGATTTAATAATAAAAGAAATAAAAAATAGACTATCCTTTCTAAATAATGTAGGCCTTGAATATCTTTCTTTATCAAGAAATGCATCAACTTTATCCGGAGGAGAAAGCCAAAGAATTAGACTTGCTACTCAAATAGGATCAAGATTAAGCGGTGTGTTATATGTATTAGATGAACCAAGTATTGGCCTTCATCAAAGAGACAATAATAAATTAATTAATTCTCTTCTAGACATGAGAGATTTAGGCAATACATTAATTGTTGTAGAACATGATATAGATACAATGTTAGCAAGTGATTGGTTAATTGATATTGGCCCTAAAGCTGGTGATAAAGGCGGACATGTTATAGCTGAAGGAACACCAGTTGATGTTATGAACAATAAAAAAAGTATAACAGGAAAATATTTAAGTGGAGAATTAAAAATTGAAGTACCAAATAAAAGAAGAACAAGCAAAAATTATATAGAGATTGTTGGAGCAAAAGAAAACAATTTAAAAAATATTAATGTAAAAATTCCTCTTGGAGTAATGAATGTTATAACTGGAGTTAGTGGAAGTGGTAAAAGTACACTAATAAATGAAATACTTTATAAAAGTCTTTCACATACATTGTATAGAAGAAAGGAAAAACCAGGATTACATAAAACAATTAAGGGAATAGAAAAAATTGATAAAGTAGTAAATATTTCTCAAGATCCTATTGGAAGAACACCTAGGAGTAACCCAGCAACATATGTAGGAGTATTTGATATTATAAGAGATGTTTTTACAAATGCTAAGGAATCTAAAATTAGAGGATATGATAAAGGTAGATTTTCTTTTAATGTAAAAGGTGGAAGATGTGAAGCTTGCAAAGGTGATGGAGTAAAGAAAATAGAAATGCATTTCTTACCTGATGTTTACGTACCATGTGATGTATGCCATGGAAAAAGATATAATACAGAAACATTGCAAGTAAAATTTAAAGAAAAAAATATATCTGATGTTTTAGATATGAGAGTTGATGAAGCAAGAGAAATATTTAAAAATATTCCTAAAGTAAAAAAATCATTAGATTTGATGAGTGAAGTAGGACTTGGTTATATTAAATTAGGTCAAAATGCTCTTACATTATCAGGAGGAGAAGCAGCTAGAGTAAAACTTGCTAAAGAACTTCAAAAGAAACCGACTGGTAAAAGCGTATTTATATTAGATGAACCAACTACTGGGTTACACTCAGATGATGTAAAAAAACTATTAGTAATATTACAAAGAATTGTAGATAACGGAGATACTGTTATAATTATTGAACATAATTTAGATGTTATAAAAACATCAGATTATATTATAGATTTAGGACCCGAAGGGGGAAGTTTAGGGGGAGAAATAATTGTACAAGGTACTCCTGAAGAAATAATAAAAGAAAAAAAATCATATACAGGACAATATTTAAAAAAAGTTTTATAAAATAAAAAGTAATTAATAATTAATTACTTTTTTCTGTTTGTTTTAAGTCTTTTCTTTGAAATTCTTTTTGAAGTTTATTAGAACTTAGAAGTATTTGATACATTGTTTTATTCACAACCATATCAAATTCACCTATATATTCATAAATCTTTGGATTTAAACTAGTTTTAAAATCATTTAATCCTTTATATGGATTATCATCAGTGAAATCCCCAGTTATTCCATTTAGGTCTAAAAACTTATAGTTTTCTTTTTTATATTTATCAATTATTTTAGCATGTAATAAATAATTTGGATTAAGCTTTGAATAATTTTTATCAAAACCACTTATAAGAATATATACTCTATTCATATACTTTATTACTAATGCACCAGCTATAGTATCTTTTAATATATTTTTTTGTATTTTTAAAGAAGTTTTTCCAATTTCAACATTTAAATCACTTAGTTTTTTATCAGAATTCATTTTTTTATTATAAACGCCTTCGTCTTTAGGATTATTTTGAAAATCAACATTTAAAATATTATTTATTTCAACTTCTTTTTCATATTCACTTTTTATTGCTTTTAAATACTCTGTATTATTAATTTCTATTAGGATTAAATCCATCATATCATCTCTATTATATATTTCATAATAATCTTTATAATATTCAAAAGGTCTATTTTTTTTATCCTTTATAAAACTATAAAAAGTTTTTAAATCTTCTGTAGTACCTTCTACAAGATATAAACCTTTTTTTGCATTTTTAGTAATTTTATTTTTTATAGTTGAACTTAGTTTAGTAAAATCATATTCCATTAAACTAATTATTGGATTATATCTAGGTAATAAAGCTTCAAAATATAAATTATCTTTTAATTTGATATACCCTAAACTTTCCAATATATCAATTATTTTAGCATTTATATAATTTATTTCTTTTTCTCCATTATCTTTATTTACTATTGAATATATTATTTCTGGATTTATTTTAACAAATATTATATTTTTTTTATATAAAAATCCTTGTAGTTTTTTTGTAAATTCACTTAATAATTCTGAATTTAAATAATCAACTAAAAATCCTCTAGGAGCATAACCATATTTAAACGCAGGAGCAATCTTCTTTGTTAAAAGCATAGAAGCCGCAACTAAGATATTGTTTTCATATCCTCCAACATATATTGGTTCATATCCATATTTAGACATAAGCTCAGCATATTGTATAGATTGAAACATGTTTTTTAAAATGTGGTTTTTTGAAAAATCATTAAATTCATTCATTGAAATATCTTTTATTATCATCTTCTATACCATTCCCTTCATTTTACTCAAAGTTATTATACCATTTTTTTTAAAAAAAATTAATAATATATTTAACATTAATAAAAAAAATAGTATAATAAATATATAATAGGAGGAAATATGAGTCAAATAAAAGATATTAAAGCAAGAGAAATCTTAGATTCCAGAGGAATACCCACAGTTGAAGTAAATGTAAAATTAGAAAACGGAGTATCCGCAACCGCATCTGTTCCAAGTGGGGCATCCACTGGGGAAAAAGAAGCAATTGAACTTAGAGATAATGATCATAGATATTGTGGTAAAGGAGTTTTAAAAGCTGTTTCTAATGTTAATAATATAATAAAAAAAGAATTAATTGGTATAGAAGTATCTGATCAAAGAAAAATAGATGAAATAATGATTAATTTAGATAATACAAATAATAAAAGTAATTTAGGAGCTAATGCTATACTAGGGGTGAGTTTAGCTTGTTTAAAAGCCTCTTCTTTACAAGACGATAAAGAATTATATGAATATCTAAACAAAAAAGAAAAAAAGATGCCGCATCCTATGTTAAATATTATTAATGGTGGGCTTCACGCATCTAATAATTTAGATATTCAAGAATTTATGATTGTTCCTAAACTAAATAATATTAAAGAATCAATTAGGGCAGCCTCTGAAATATTTCAAGAATTAAAGTCGTTATTAAAAAAAGAAAACTTATCTACATCTGTAGGAGATGAGGGAGGTTTTGCTCCTGATTTAAAAAGCAATAAAGAAGCTTTAGCGTATATAGTGAAATCAATAAAAGATGCTGGATATAAACCAGGGGAAGATGTTTATATAGCTTTAGACATAGCGGCTTCAACTTTTTATAACAAAAATACAGAAACATATAATTTTGAAAATAAGAATTTAGACAGAGATGAATTATTAAAATATTATGAAGAAATAGTATTAAAATTTCCAATAATAAGTATAGAAGACCCATTTGATGAAAATGATTATGAAGGTTTTCAAAAAATTACAAGTAAACTAGGTAATTCCGTTAATATAGTTGGAGATGATTTATTTGTAACAAATAAAGAATTATTACAAATAGGAATAGATAAAAAAATGTGTAATAGTATTTTAATAAAACCAAATCAAATAGGAACGTTTTATGAAATGTTAGAAACAATATGTTTAGCTAAAAAAAATAATTATGTTCCAATTATTTCACATAGAAGTGGAGAAACTACAGATTCATATATAGCTGACTTTTCTGTAGGTTTAAATATACCATTTATAAAAACTGGAAGTATAACAAGAGGCGAAAGGATAGCAAAATATAATAGATTAATGTATATAGAAGATGAGTTGACTAATAAATAAAAAGTTGATAGAATATTAAATTAGACAAAAGGAAGTGAATTATGGAAACTTTATTAATAATAGTAAGTGTGCTTTTAATTGTAATGGTACTTTTACAAAGTGGAAAAGCAAGTGATGCTGGTCAAATAATTAGTGGAGGGAACTCTACATTATTAGGTCAAGTAAAAGAAAGAGGAAGCGAAAAATTTATAACTAGATTTACTTATTCGTTAGGTTTTTTGTTTATTATACTTTCAATATTATTGTCTGTATAAAAAAGGAAATGATATATTATGGAAAAGAAGAGTAAAAAAGGAATAGTTTTTATAATATTTTTAATAATAATTGTATTATGTTTATTGGGATATATTTATTATACGGATTACTATAATCCAAAAGTAAAAACTGTTACTAAAACTAAAACATTAACAAAATCTTTAGTTACAGAACAAGTATCTTTGGGTATCGCAAGACAAACTTATGATGATTATATTAATATATTTAGTAAGTTTGATAAAGAAAATAATGAAAATAATGAACAAGTTCTTATAAATAATTATGAAGATATAATGACTAAATATTTTACAAAGACAGGTAGAGAAGCGTTTGAAGATATTTATGTTGAAAAGAAATATATTGATATTAAAAACAATAATACATATTTAATAGAAAAAAACATTGTTAATAATTGTACTATAGAATTTAGTGAATATAATGTTCAAGAATTTAATGCAAAAGAAATTACTTATGAAGTTAATTTAAAAAAGAAGTGTACTATAGAAAATGATCAAACAGAAGAATCTAATTCAAGTGAAAATATAACACTAAAATATGAAAAAAAATATTGGAAAATAGATATGATTAAATAAATAATATGTTTGTTTACAACACCTTATGGTGTTTTTCTTTTTAAATTATATATTTAGTGATAAAATAAAGATAGGTGAAAAATATGAAAGATACAATAATAGAAATATTATCAAAAGAAAAAAGAGTTAGTTATGAAATAACTCAAATAGCAAGAAATATAGATGATAATTATACATCTGAAGATTTAAATGAAATAAAGAAAGTTTTAGATGAATTAATAATTGATGGTAAAGTATATTTAACAAATAAAAATAAATATACTTTAATAGAAAATACTCCATATAAAATAGGGAGAATAGATATAAAAGAAAATAATAATTTTGGATTTATTATATTAGATGGGGAAGATTTATATATTAACAAGAAGAATTTAAATAATTCAGTTAATGGAGATGTTGTTTTAGCAGAAATTATATCTAAACCTGGAGAAAAAAAAGAAGGTAAAGTAATTAAAGTTTTAAAAAGAAAACTAGATGATTTAATAGGAGAAATTTTAATTGTTGATAATAAACCAATAGTTACTTTAGATAACAAAAACTTAAATTATAAATTAATATTAGTTAGATATCCAGATAACCTTGTAGACGGTTTAAAGGTTTCAATTAAACTAGAAAAGGAAATAAAGAATAAAGTATATGAAGTAAGTATTTTGCAAGTTATAGGTCATAAAAATGCTCCTGGAACAGATATAAAATTAATAGAACATGAAAAAGGAATACCTACTGAATTCCCAGAAGAAGTACTCGAAGAAATAAAATTAATACCAGGTAGTATATCAGAAGAATTATTAACAAGTGAACTTAAAGTAAGAAGAGATTTAAGAAAAGAAGAAATTTTTACTATTGATGGAGATGATACAAAAGATATAGATGACGCAATAAGTGTTAAAGTATTAGACAATAACAATTATAAACTAGGGGTTCATATCGCAGATGTTTCATATTATGTTAAGGAAGATAGTGCTATTAGGGAAGAAGCATTTAAAAGAGGTAACTCATATTATTTAGCTGATAGAGTAACTCCAATGTTACCAGTAGAATTATCTAATGGAATATGCTCACTTAATCCTAATGTTGATAGACTTGCTATGTCTTGTGAAATGGAAATAGACTATAAAAATGGAAAAATAATTAATTATGAAGTTTTTAAATCTATAATTAAATCAAAAAAACAAATGACATATAAAAATGTTAATAAAATATTTAATAATGAACAAGTTACAGGATATGAGGAATTTAAAGATGCATTATTTATTATGAAAGATTTAGCAAATCTTCTTAGAAAAGAAAAGGTTAGTAGAGGATATATTGATTTTGACAGAGAAGAAATAAAATTAATAGTAGATGAAAATGGTTTAGTAACTGATGTTTCAAAAAGAGATAGAGGAATTGGAGAAAATTTAATAGAAGACTTTATGATAGCTGCTAATGAATCAGTCGCAACATACATCAATAATATGGATTTACCTTTTGTTTATAGAGTTCATGATAAACCTAGCCCAGAAAAACTTCAAGAATTTATGAAATTTATATCTATTTTAGGATATAGTGTTAATAAAAACATTAATTATGAAACTGTAACTCCAAAAGAAATCCAATATATTACAAATGATTTAAAAGATGAAGAAATGTATTCTGTAATCGCAGATAATCTTCTAAGAAGCATGTCAAAAGCTATATATTCACCAGATAATATAGGACACTTTGGTTTAGCAAGTAAAATATATACTCATTTTACTAGTCCAATAAGAAGATATTCAGATCTAACAGTACATACTCTTTTAAATGACTATGTATTTAGTGGTAATTTAAACAAAAATCTTGTTAATGATTACGAAAAAACCTTACCTTTTATATGCGAACATATAAGTGATACAGAACGCAACGCAGATGAAGCAGAAAGAGAAGTAACTAAAATGAAAGTTGCTGAATACATGGAAAAACACGTTGGAGATGAATATGAAGCAATTATTAATGGAGTTATGGACAAAGGATTCTTTGTTGAGACAAAAGAACTAATAAGTGGATTAGTATCAGTTAATACACTAGATGGTTTTTATACATATGATGAAGATAGAATGGCTTTAATAAATAACAAAGGAAAAATGTATAGATTAGGTGATAAAGTAAAAGTTGTTTGCCTAAGAGCCAGCAAAGAACAAAGACAAATTGATTTTGCTGTTATAGAGGGTGAAGATAATGGAAATCTTAAATAGAAAAGCAAAACATAATTATACTATTTTAAAAGAAATAGAATGTGGAATAGTATTAGAAGGCACAGAAATAAAAAGTGTAAAAAAAGGTTCTGTAGACATAAGCGATTGTTACGGAAAAATAAAGACTAATGAAGTTTCATTAATAAATATGTACGTTGCAAAGTATGAAAAAGGTAATATATATAATCATGAAGAAAGAAGAACAAGAAAGCTTTTATTACACAAAAATGAAATAAAAAGATTACAAAAAGAAATTGAATTAAATAATTATACCTTAATACCATTAAAATTATATTTTGTAAGGGGAAAGGCAAAAATACTATTAGCTCTTGCTCAAGGTAAAAAGAAATACGACAAAAGACAAACAGAAAAAGAAAAATCAATAAAAAAAGAAACGCAAAATTATTAAAACCACAACTGTGGTTTTTTCTTGCTATAAACAACAAAATGTTGTATAATTTCATCACATGGGGCTGTCTAGGTTTCGACGGATATAATAATAATAGATTGCAAGTAGTAGGCATACTATAAATGTATTTCGATAATAATCGGAAAAAACAATTCATACGCACCTGCATTTGCTTAATAGTAAATAGTAGGTGGCTTCTTTTTATTCTAGCTCACGGGATAAAAAAGAAGCTCATAAAAGTGAGCTATATTATTTAAGTGCTTATATTAAATAAAGAAAAATTATAAGCTTAGATATGTTAGAGATGTTGGCTCTCTATATAATATATTGAAAAACAAACCAACTAAACTTGTAGATATTTATTAACTATTATTTTCGGACATGGGTTCAATTCCCATCAGCTCCACCATAGTGATTTTTAGTCGAACTAATCGACTTAATATAAATAAAGGTTAATTTCGGTTAACCTTTTTTATATGCTTTGAGAGGAGTTGATTAGTTATGCAAATAATAAAGGAAAAATATGAAATTGAGGAAACGTTAAATAAAAGAGTAAGAAATATATTAATGTTTCTAAATCTAAAAAGTAAATTAGAAGAAGGTAATATAATTAGTATTTCTAAAACAAATCTTGCATATATTGAACCTCATAAATTGAAAATCAAAGATATAACTTATCTATTCTTTAATGATTGTAATGATGTTTATATTAATTCATTAGAAAATAAAATATCTTTTAATGAACTTCAAAGTTTTATTAAAGCACAAATTAACTAATACCATTCCCTAAATAAGGAATTGACAATTAAAATTATAATGATAAAATAAATAACCAATAAATGACAAGCAGTATCCGTCTTTATTAGAAAGAGAGGTACTTCTATGATTAAATGCACAATAAATTTTATATTAGATTTTAAGGAGTTAAAGATATTAGTTAAATAGCTAGTATTTTTGACTCCCTTTTTTATGGAAAAGGAGTTGATAGAAAATGAAGAAAAATGCAGCGATATATGCAAGAGTTTCTACTGAAGATCAAGCAAGAGAGGGTTATAGTTTACCAGAACAACAAGAAAAGCTAAAAGATTTATGTAAGTATAGAGATTATAATATTTATAAAGTTTATGAAGATGCTGGAATAAGTGGTAAAGATATGGATCATAGACCAGCATTTATGGAAATGTTAGAAGATGTAAGAGATAAGAAAGTAAATGTAATAGTTGCTTATAAACTAGATAGAGTTACTCGTTCAGTTAGAGATTTAGAAATATTAATAACAGAACTTGAAAAATATGAATGTGCATTAGAATGTGCTATGGATGATATAAATACTTCAACTGCCAATGGTAGATTCTTTGTAAGAATGTTAACTGTCTTATCACAACTTGAAATAGAAAGAGTATCAGAAAGAGTAAAATTTGGTATGGTTGGAGCTATTAAAGATGGACATATACCAGTAAGAAAGACTTTAGGATTTATGAGAGATGGTAAAAAGTTAGTTATTAATCCAGAAGAAAAAGAAGTTGTAGTAAGAATGTTTGAATTATATTCTAAAGGTTATTCATATAGTAAGATAGCAAATATTTTTAACGAAGAAAAAGTATTAAATAAAACTAATTGGAGAGAAAATACATTACAACATTTATTATCAAATCCACTTTTTAAAGGTGATTTTGTAAGTGGTGGACGAGTTGGAAATCCTATATATTATGAAAATGTAGTTGAACCAATAGTAAGTAAAGAATTATGGGAAGAATGTCAGGTTCAAACTAAAAAGAATACAAGAACATATCAAAGAAGAAACGATTATATATTCTTTCAAAAAATATTATGCCCTAATTGTCATAGAATAATGGCTTGTAAAGCTCCAGGTGGCAAAAAGAAACACTATATTTATTATAAGTGTAATGATTGTGGTTGTTATGTAAGAGAAGATATGTTAGAAGAAAAATTAATTGAAGAAATATCTTTAATTATTGAATTTGATATAGTAGTTAGGCAGTATTTTGCACCACTTTTAAAGCATAAATTAGAAAATACTAATGATTTATTGAAAAAGGAGATAAATATCTTAAAAGATAAAGTAAATAGGCTTAAAGAGGCTTATTTAAATCATATAATAGATATTGATGAATATAAATCAGATAAAGAACATTTAGAAAAGAGAATAAAAGAAACAGAAAATAAATTAAAAGTAGAAAACGAATTAGAAGAATTTAACTTTAGTTTTGATGATATAATGCTTACTAGAGATTTAGAAAGTATAAAATATATACTTGATCCACTATATCACAATAAGTTTTTAAAAAAGTGGAGAGAAATTAGTATAAAAGAGAAACAAGAATTAATAATGAATTATATTGATTCTATTGAGGTAATAAAAACAAATGATGATGTAAAAATAAAGAATATCAACTTTAGAAATACATTTATTAAAGAATATGCTAAATTATTTAGTGATGGTGGATTAACTAGACATATTGATGTAAGTTCAAACAAAGATACTTCTGAAATGGAAGTATGCTATCCAATGACAAGAGAAGAAGCAGAACAATATGTTGATAAATTATCAAAATATTGTCCGATAGAATATGTTGAAGTAAAGAAACAAAAATATGAAAATAATCAATTTAGATTAGATTATATAAATGAAGAAGAAAATACAATTCCATTTAAAATGATTCCAATATTAAATAAAAAAGGAATTAAGAAAGTTGAAAGTTTTGGTGTAATAGGAGTTCCAAGGCCACCAATAATATTAGAATTTGAAGAAAAAATAGAAAACTAAATTTTTTAAATATTGAAATTACTTGTCAATATGAAAAATATAAAAAACGTGGTATAATTTAATATATAAGTGTACAATTAATAATTTTATGGACAGATTAAAGAATGAGTGAAGTTAACAAATCGTTTTATGGACAATTGACAAATATAGAATTTAATGATACTATAAAAAACTAAATAAGGGGTGATATTATGTCAACAATAAGTGTAAACAATTTAACATTTGGCTACGATGGAGGGTATACTAATATCTTTGAGAATGTTTCGTTTAATATAGATTCTAATTGGAAATTAGGATTTATTGGAAGAAACGGAAGAGGAAAAACAACTTTTTTAAATTTATTACTAGGTAAATATGAATATCAAGGAACAATTAAATCAGATTTAATATTTGATTATTTTCCATTTGAGGTAAAAGATAAAACAAAAAATTCTTATGAAATAGCAGAAGAAATAGTACCATATTTTGAAACTTGGAAATTAGATTGTGAAGTTTCTCAATTAGGAATGGACTTAAGTATATTAGAAAGACCTTTTGAAACTCTAAGTAAAGGAGAACAAACAAGAGTTTTACTTGGACTATTATTTTCTAAAGACAATAACTTTTTACTTATAGATGAACCTACCAATCACTTAGATATTGAGGCAAGAGAAATTGTTGCTGAATATTTAAACAGTAAAAAGGGATTTATATTAGTTTCTCATGATAGGCGTTTCTTAGATAATTGTATAGATCATGTTTTATCAATTAATAAAACTAATATTGAGGTTCAAAAAGGAAACTTTAGCTCTTGGTGGGAAAATAAGCAAAGACAAGATAATTTTGAATTAAATCAAAATGAAAAATTAAAAGGTGAAATATCTAGACTAGAAAAATCTGCTAGACAAACAGCAAATTGGTCTGATCAAGTTGAAAAAAGTAAATATAATATTAAACAAGGTGTTGCACCAGATAAAGGTTATATTGGGCATAAAGCTGCTAAAATGATGAAAAGATCTTTAGTTGCACGTGATCATAAAGAAAAAGCAATTGAAGAAAAATCAAAATTATTAAAAAATATAGAAACAATGGAAGAACTAAAAATTAGTCCAACAAATTATAGGAGTAACAAATTATTAGAAGTATCAAATCTTAGTATAGATTATGGATGTGGAGATTTATTTGATGAAGTTAGTTTTTCAGTAAACAAAGGAGATAGAATTGAACTAAAAGGAAATAATGGTTCTGGGAAATCTAGTTTAATCAAATTGCTTTTGGGTAAAAAAATAAATTACAATGGGGGATTGTATTTACCAAATGATTTAAAAATTTCATATGTTTCACAAGATACATCTTATTTAAAAGGAAGTTTGAAAAATTTTATATCGGATAATAATATAGATGCAACATTATTTATGTCAATATTAAGAAAATTAGATTTTGATAGAAAAGAATTTGATAGAAGTATTGAAAGTTATAGTGAAGGTCAAAAAAAGAAGGTATTATTAGCTAAGAGTTTATCTGAACAAGCTGATTTATATATATGGGATGAACCTTTAAATTATATAGATATTTATTCAAGATTACAGATTGAAAATTTAATTTTAAATTATAATCCTACAATGATATTTGTAGAGCATGATGAAACATTCTCGGATAAGATTGCCACAGATAAAATTGAGATAAAAAAAAACGAAATTAAAACTAAAAAGCTAATTAGATAGTTATAGATATAGTAGAATTTGTTAGGGGGTATGATTTATGAATTCTAAAATAGCTGTTATTATGCCAGTATATAATGCTGGAAAATTTTTGAAAGGAAGTATCGAAAGCGTTCTTGCACAAAAATTCAAGGATATTTCATTAATATGTATTGATGATGTATCTATCGATGATTCTTCTAAGATAATTGAAGAATATTCTAAGAATGATTCTAGAGTTATTTATCTTAAAAATGATGAAAATTCTGGACCATCTGCAACCAGAAATAGAGGACTTGATTATGTATATGAAAACATGCCTAATGTTGAATATATAACATTTGTAGATGCAGATGATAAAATTGATGAAAATACATTCGAAAAATCATATAATGAAGCAAAAGAACACGATGTAGACATTTTAAATTATAATTTCATAGCAAATACTTATTGGAATTATGATACAAAAGCAATTGGTGATGTTATAGAATATGATAAAGATTGTTTAAATGCAATTTTTGATAGAGAAAATTTTTATACATTCGTTGTATGTTGGAGTAAATTATATAAGAAGGATTTATTAAAAGATATTAGATTTGGCGATTATAAATTTTTTGAAGATGGAGCCTTTGCTTATAAAACGTTAGCTAGAGCAAAAAATATACGTGCAATTCCAGATGTTTTCTATATTTATAATATTGAAAATCCAAATTCTACATGTAGTAAATTAGTAGAAAAAGATAGAATTGATAACATATTTAAAGTAACTAAAGACACTTTAAAAGATTGGGATAAATTGGGAATTAAAGATAAATTTGAAAATAAATTTGTTGATCATATTTTCTTATATATATCGCTTGTTTGCCCAAATATATTAACTGATGAAAATTATACTGAGCAAATTGAATCATTATTTGAAAAAGATATTATTAATAGAGACATTAAAGAGAATACAAAATCTTTAATAAAGAAAATGACTCGTCAATAGGTGCTTTATGATTAAAATATCTGAAAGTTATAAGAAAAATATTGTTAGTATGTTTCCTAGCATAGGAGAAGAATGGCTAAACCATATACCTTTTATTGTTGAAAAATACGTTAGGAAATTTAACCTAAAAAATATTAAAGTAATGGAAAATTTAACTTACAATACATTGTTATTTGCAGAAAGTCCAAAATATGGTGATATTGTTATGAAAATAGAAATTCCTTTTAAGGAAATGACCATAAGAGAATCCGAAGCACTTATATTAAATAATGGTGAAGGTGCATGTAAATGTTTATTTAAAGATATTGATGATGGTGTAGTTATTTTGGAAAGATTAAGGCCTGGATATACGCTTTCATCTGTTGACGATATAAATGAAAGAATTAGAATATTTAAAGAAGTATCTGATAAATTTAATATTCTATTGGATGATTCATATAAAGGATTACCAACTTATAAAGAAATTTTAATGAGATCTAAAACTGTTACGAACTCTGATCCTAAAAAATTTGAAATTATAAAAGAACTACTTGATAAAGCAATTAGTGAATATGAATTAATAGAACAAAATAATAATTGTGGATATTTACTTCACTCTGATTTATATTCGGAAAATATTATAAAATCTGGTAATACCTGGAAAGCGATTGATCCACATGGATTTATAGGGCCTAAGATTCTAGATGAAACAATTTTTATTCAAAAGGAACTTGGTGATACTAATTTTAATTTAGATACTTTAAATATACTTTTAGAAAAAATGAGTAAACAATGTAATCATTCTGTTGATGAATTAACTAAAGCATTTTTTGTAAATTATGTATTGAATATATGTTGGGATTTAGAAGTTAATTTGGATGAAAAACATATTGAAAAATCTATAGAAAAAGCTTCAATAGTAGAAGAAAAGATTAATAAAAAAAATAAAGAATATACGAAAACTTTAAAAAAATCTTAATATCTATTATTAAGTTTTTTTATTAGAGGTGAATTATGAAAAAAATTAATAATATAGTGTTTGATATTGGTGGAGTTTTAGTTGAGAACAGTGAAAATGCAATAAAAACTAAATTTAATCTAACAAATGACGAATTTAAGGAAATTAAAAAGAGTGGTAATATTATTAAACCAAGTTTATTAGGGGAGAAAAATATTATGGATTGTTTTAAAGATTTAAACAGTAATGATGAAATGTTAGAATATATTTTTAATCCTATTAATTATGATGTAACTATTCCTATAAATTTTGATTTATTAACAATAATTGATGATTTAAAAGCTAAAGGGTATAAAATATATGCACTTTCTAATATGTCACAAGAAACATTTGATTATATAGCAAAAAAGATAGACTATAATAATAGATTTGATGGGGGCATTATATCATTTCAAGCACATTTATTAAAACCAAATAAAAAAATATTTGATTTATTATTTAAAAAATATAATTTAGATATTGAGGAAACAGTTTATTTTGATGATAATATAATTAATGTTGATAAAGGAAATCTATTAGGAATAGAAAGTATATTGTTTTTAAATAATGAATGTATTACAGATTATTTTAACAACAAAAATAAGCAATTAATATTGAAATAATTAAAAAAATTTTTAAAATATAATATATTGATTTGTTAAAAAAATTGAAAGATTATTTCAATGCAGTAACGTGGTAGATGACACCGCTTTTTTTGCTTTCCCAAAATCCCAAAAAAGCAAAAATTTTAATTAAAATTTTGTATCAGGATAAGACGATGGTACCACCACCCTCGATTTTCGTTGAAAATACGTGGGAAATGGTGACACCAAACTTATTTTGCACTTGCAAAATTGCTCCCAAATTTAATATAAATTTGGATTTAGCCCTTATTTTATATGGGACAAGTTGCTCCCAAAATTGAATTTTTTGATTATTCGTGGGATATTGGCATTTTTTGAGTGGTGTCATAAATTATAATTAAAATAATATAAAGTATTTTGATTTTTTATAAATATTTGATATAATCTTTATAGAAATTAACCTTATATGAATTTCCAAACGTATTCAACTGTCGCACCATATAGACTTTAAACAGCGTATTTACGTTGTTTTTATATACATTACCTCTTGTTTACCTCTTATTTTTATAAATTATCTATTATTTTTGTTATTTTGTCAAGCTCGTCTTGATACATGTGAGAATATGTATTGAGTGTTTGTGATATATTAGAATGACCTAGATATTTTGTTACTAGAACAGGACTAGCACCATTATTTATTAATAAACTAGCACATGAATGTCTAAAATCGTGTATTCTTATTTGCTGTACTTTAGCAATTTTGCAATTATAATTTTTCCTTTTTTGTATTGTTGTATCATCAATCGGTAACACATCCTCGAATACAAAATAGTTATTATTAATGTTGTGATATACGATAAAAATGTAGAATTTTTATCAAATTTGAGTTATAATAAACAAAAAGGTGGATGTTCAAATTGTGAATATAGATTTATTTGTTTAGGTGGTTGTCCTATGGCAAATATATGGCAGGGAGGATTACCAATAAAAAAATCAAATTTCACTTGTGTTGTAGAACATACACTGATACCTAAATTATTAAGTAAAATTATTGAAAATGAAAGAATTATGCAAGTTGTAATGGAAAACCCAACCAAATATTAGATAAAGGAGGAGAGCATATGAAAAAAATCACTTTAAAATGGGACAACTATTTGATTGCTTCTAAAGCACATCCTGGTTGTTGTACTCAAAATGGTGGCTGTGGCAAAAAACACGGATAAGAGTATTTAAATACTCTTATTTGTATTTAGGAGATGTTGTGATGAATGAAAGATTAGATGTATGGTTAGTTGAACACAATTATTTTGAAACAAGAAATAAATCACAAAGTGCAATAAAAGATGGACTTGTCTTTTGTAATGGAAAGAAAACCACAAAATGTGGATGTTTAGTAAATATAGATACTTTGATTGAAATAAAAGGTAATGCTATGCCTTATGTTTCAAAAGGAGGATTAAAATTAGAAAAAGCTCTAAAAGAATTTCATATTGATTTAACCAATAAAGTAATGCTTGATATTGGATCTTCTACTGGTGGTTTTACAGATTGTGCTTTACAAAATGGAATTGGTAAAGTTATTGCAGTTGATGTTGGAACTAATCAATTTGATAAAAAATTATTACCAAATTCTAAAATAGAATTATATGAAAAAACTGATTTTAGAAATATTGATGATTCTATTTTATCTGCAGTTGAAATAACTACAATTGATGTATCTTTTATTTCTGTTATAAAATTACTTCCTAAACTATCACTATTAAAAAGAAATAATGAAATTATATGTTTAATTAAACCACAATTTGAATGTGGAAAAGAAATAGCTGATAAATATAAAGGCATAATATTAAATAAAAATGTGCATAAGCAAATTATAAGCAATATAATTTGTGAGTTTAAAAAAATAAATTTTAAATGTTTAGGTTTAACTAACTCTCCAATATTAGGAGGAAGTGGAAATATTGAATACTTAGCATATTTTGTAAATAATAATAATAATAGTGAAACTATTAATTTTGAAAATATAATATTAACAGCTTTTAATTATTATAAAATTGTGGAAAAAAAATAAATATATACATTTTTTACAATTATATGCTACTATATACATAGAAATTGACCTTATGCAAGAAAATTTCCAAATGTCTTGCGTAACTCCACCATGTAGACTTTAAACAACGTATTTACGTTGTCTTTTTTATTGCGTTGGCTTTTAAATAGGTCTTAGTTTTTTCTTTTTTTTGAAATTACAGATAAATTATTTTGTGTATCATTTCCGTTCTTTTGCATAGAATATCTAGTAGATGATGTATCATTGACATTTTTGTCTTTTTGTGGTATATTGTTTGTACGAAAACCAGTAGGACTATTCGGTGAAACAACCGATATACCACTGGTTTTTAAAATGTTTTTTATTTTTACCTATATTTATTAAAAAGTTAAATAAAAAAAATATGAATTATTTCATATTTTTTTATCCGTTTGTTTCTCCAGTAGTACCACCTTCAGTAGTGCCACCAGTGGTTCCTCCGCCAGTAGTACCACCAGTAGTTGGGTTATTAATAGTATTGTTTGTTGTGTTTGTACTTGGGGCAGTTATTATTGTTTCTTGTTTTTTTGTTGTAGTCTTCTTTTTAGTACTTACTTCATAGTCTTCTATAGCTGTTGTTACTTTTGGATTACTTTTCCAAAAAATTTGTTTTGTTCCTCCATAATATTTTGATATACATCCCTCTGGCATAACAAATTTTGAATTTTGTTTCATTATTTTATTTACTATGGCTGATTGCATATTTACTCTTTCAATATTAGCACTACTCATTGTATTATAATGATCTTTTAATAGTTTGCTATATCCATACCATATTGAAACTGTATAGTCTGGTGAATATGTAACGGTCCATGAATCTTGGATGATACTACTACTAATACCCATTGAACTTATTAAATCTTTATCATAAGAACTTGTACCAGTTTTTGTTGCGATTTCTGTTCCTTTTACTTTTACTTTATAACTTGTTACATTTTGTAAAACATATGATATCATGTATGCTGTTTCTTCTGACATTGCTTGAACAGTTTTAATATCGTTGTTTTTTGTTTTACCTGTTTCATAATATTTAATTTTTGTATAGGAATGTGGTGCATGATATATTCCTTTATTTCCAAATGCTGAATATGCTCCAGCAAGTTGTATTGGATTAACACCGTTAAATGCTCCAATAGCATGCCATTCTCCAAGATAACCATTATTAATTTCAGGTTTAATTCCTAAATTTTGAACAAATTCAATAATTTTTTTGTTATCAACTTTTCTAAATGCTTGAAGAGCACATGTATTTCTTGATTGAGATAAAGCTCTATTTAATGTCATATATCCCATATATTTATTATCCCAGTTGTTTAATGACAATCCCCCAGTATATGTTGTTGGTTTATCAGTAAATGGTTCTGCTGTTGACCATTTATTATATTCAATACCTGGGCCATAATCAAATAATGGTTTAGCAGTACTACCTGGGTGTCTATTAATTTGAGTTGCATAATTATATGTCATTTCTTTTGTTTTATATCTTCCTGCTCCAACAGCTAATATTTCTCCGGTTTTATTATCAATAATACCAATACCAGCTTGAACTAATTTATCTTTAAATTCGTATGTGTTGTAAAAATCATTTATAATATCTTGTTTATTTGGATCTAATGTTGTGTATATAGCCATAGGAACTTGATATGGGTTATCTCCAGTATCATCTATTACTTCTTGAACTACAGTATCAACAAAACCTTGATATTTTGTATTTGATTTTTTTCTTGAATCAACTAATAATGATTTAACTGTTATTTTTTTACCTTCAATATATTCTTTTTCACTAATATGTCCATGTTTTTTCATTAATGAAAGCACTAAATTCTTTCTTTCTTCTATTTGATTAGGATATAAATATGGATCATAAGCACTTGGTGCTTGAATTAATCCGGCGATTGTTGCTGATTCAACTAGAGTTAAATCTTGAACATGTTTATTAAAATATGTTTGACTTGCTTGCTCAACTCCATAACTACTTGATCCTAAATATGGTGAATTCACATAAAATTCAAATAATTCCTCTTTTGTATATTTTCTTTCTATATAAAATACAGATAAGTATATATCAGTTAGTTTTCTAATTATACCTTTAACCCCTGTTGCTTCTGTTGAAGTAAATGAATTTTTAGAAAGTTGCATTGTTATTGTTGATGCTCCTCCAGCAGATGAATTTCCTTTTGCTTGATAATATGTTGCTTTAAGCAATCTTTTCAAGTCAACACCTTTGTGTGAGAAAAAGTTTGCATCTTCAGTTGATATTATTGCGTCTATTAATACTTGAGGTAATTCTTCATATTTTACATTTTGCCTTTTTTCACTTCCAATAACTGTTATTAAGTCTCCATTCTTATCATATATTAAAGTCCCATTGTTTTTAACCAGGTTGTCAGGATCAAATTTAGGAGCGTTAATAGCGATATATATTCCAAATGCTATTATACATAAAATAATTATAGAAATAAAAATTAATAATAAATTACCTAATACTTTTAAAAATCTTTTAGAGTTTTTCTTTTTCTTTCCCTTGTTCTTTTTATTAATTTTGTTATGTTTCTTTTTTATATTCTTTTTAGATAGTACTAAATCTTTTCTATTTTTTATTGTACTATTTAAATATGCTGTTTTTGATTTAGTTGCTTTTCCAATCTTTTTCATTGTCTTTTTCATTGTTTCACCCGCTTTTATTATATATTTTTTAATTAGTTTAAATATTGGTATAATAAATTTTAATATTTTTTTATAAATGATAATAATTTTTTCTTTAAATTTAATCAAAAAATATTTTAAACGTATTGTATTTTCTCTCATATCTATACCTCCTGTTCATACAAATATTAATCGTTAGATTCACATATATTATTATAAAGCTTTTTATATGTAAGTCAAATTAATTATATACATTTTTTAAAAAAAAATATAAAAACCTTTAAAAAGAAAAAAAAGTATTATATAATTAATATTGTAAAGTAGTAAGGAGTGGAATTATGGCAAGACGCCGAAAAGGAAAAAAGAAAATATTATCTACATTGTTTGTAATACTTTTAGTAATTGCAGCAATAGGATACGGATTATATTATTTTGGAATTATAGGAAAGGATGATATTAAAAAAATAAAACCTAAAGAACCGGAATTACAAATATTGGATTTAAAATCTAATAGTAGACCTTTTGCAGTTATGATTGACAATGTTGCTCAAGCAAGACCGCATAGTGGGCTTGATAAAGCTTATTTAGTTTATGAAGTAATAGTAGAAGGAAACTTAACAAGATTAATGGCAGTATTTAGAGATGTAGATGTTGATGAAATTGGGCCAGTAAGAAGTGCGAGACCATATTTTGTTGATTATGCTTTAGAAAATGATGTAATATATGTACATCATGGAAGAAGCCCACAGGCATTAAAGGAAATAAAAAAATATAATGTAAATGATTTAGAGGGACTATATAATCCTTCTGGTATGTTTTGGAGAGATAAAAATAGATATGCTCCACATAATTCATATACAAGTACTGATGGAATAAAGAAAGCAATAGAAAAAAAGGAATATAGAAATACTAGTAAACAATCAGATTGGAAATTATTAAATTATAGTGCAAAAGCAATAGATTTAAGTAAGAAAGATGGAGCAATATCTGCTGATAAAGTTGTAGTTAACTTCTCTTCAGGAATATATGCTGGATTTGAATATAATTCAAGTGAAAAGAAATATTATCGTTTCCAAAACGGTAATAAACATATGGATAGAAAAGGCTTCCAATATTCTACTAAAAATATTATTGTTTTAACTGATATATATAACTATACAATTGATAGAAGAAAAGGAAGACAAGAAATAGAAAACGTTGGAGATGGAAAAGGATACTTTATTTCTAATGGTTATGCAGTTCCAATTACTTGGGAAAAGACTGCTGAAGATGAACAAACAGTTTATAAGTATTTAAATGGTAAGGAAATAGTTGTAAATGATGGAAGTACATATATTGAAATACAACCTAAAGGAAGAAAAATAGAAATTACACCAGGTGAAGAAGTATCAACTACTTCAACAACAAAAGAGTAATAAATAAAAAAAAACAACATATAATATAATAAATAAAATTACTTGAAATTAGTAATATAAAATGTTAATATATAATTAAGAATAAGGAGGAATATTAATAATGGAAAGCATTTTGGAATTCTTAGCAAATAATTATTTATGGTTTTTAATCGCTGCTGTTATTTTAGCATTTGCTTTAATAGGCTTCATAGTGGATTTAAAACGTAAAGATAAAAAATCAAAAGGAAACGGAGAAGAGGTTGCTCAAGTTGAGCCAGTTGTTGCTGCTCAACCAGTATCACCACAAGAACCAGCACCAATAGAAACACCAGCAGAACCTGCTGCAGAATCAACACCAGTTGAAACTCCAGTAGAAGAAACACCAATAGAACCTGCGGTAGGAGAAACAGTAGAAATGAATGCTGCAACACCAACTGAAGAACCAGCACCAATTGAAACGCCAGCAGAACCAACACCAATAGAAACTCCAACAGAACCTGTTGCTGAACCAGTGCCTGTTGCTGAACCAGTGCCTGTTGCTGAACCGACTCCGGCAGAACCTGTTGCAGAGCCTGCACCTGAAGAAACACCAGCAAATGATGGAGGATTTACTGATTTTACTACGCCAGTGGAACAAACACCATCTGTTGAACCAGCACCAGTTGCAGAACCAACACCAATTGAAACACCTGTTGCACCTGTAGAACCTGTTGTTGAACCAGCACCAGTAGAAGAAGCAAAAGTTGTTGAACCAGCACCAGTAGAAGAAGCAAAAGTTGTTGAACCAGCACCTGAAAATAAATAAGTAAATATTTGACAAAAAATTAAAAAAAATTTTAAAAGATATAGCATATATATCTTTTTTTTGTTATACTTTTAAAAGTAGGAGGGATTAATATGACATCAATGTTATCAATGTTAGGTTATGTTCTTGATATAGCTATCGTTTGGGCAATGTTTTACTTTGTAATCAAAAGTTTAAGAAATAATGTTAAGATGGTTTTGATTTTCAAGGGTATAATTTTTATTATAATAATTAAAATATTAAGTGATTTACTTAATTTAAATACTGTAGGAGTATTATTAGAATATATTATCGAATGGGGACCATTAGCGCTTATAATAATATTTCAACCAGAAATTAGAAGTGTTTTAGAAAATTTAGGAAGAACTCAACTTTTAGGAAGACATAAAACTTTAACTGTTGATGAAAGAGAAAAAGTAGTATTTGAAATAATGCAAGCTACAGAATATTTAAAAAAACAAAGAATTGGGGCCTTAATTGTAATTGAAAAGGATTATGGTCTTGGTCAATTTATTGAACCTGCTAACAAGTTATATGCTGATATTAGTAGCGAGTTACTTATTTCTATCTTTTTTCCAAACAATCCACTTCATGATGGAGGGGTTATTATTCAAGGGGATAGAATAACTTGTGCTGGAAGTGTTTTTCCAACAAGTATGAATCCAAATATATCAAAAAGATTAGGTACTAGACATAGGGCGGCATTAGGATTATCAGAAATAAGTGATGCTTTATGTTTAATTGTAAGTGAGGAAACTGGTAGAGTCAGTATAGCTCAAGATAGTGAATTACACTATAATTTATCTTTAGACGAAACAAGAATGATGCTTATAGAAGGACTTAAAACAAAAACAGATACTTTCTATGATGCTGATGAAGAAATCGAATTAGAAGATATTGGAAAAGAAAGCGAAGGTGATACTGATGAAGATATTTAAAAGTATCGCTAAAATAATTGGTAAATTCTTTTTATTAATATGGAAAATTATTGATAAAATATTTATTACACCATTAAGTAGATTTGTATATTTTATTATAGATAAAATTGGAGGAACTAATTTTAATTTAGAAAAATTATTTAGTTCAAAAAATGCAATAATAATAATTTCATTAGTTTGTGCTTTCGCAACATTTATTGCAGTTGATCAAAAAGCATCTAAATTAGTGGGAACAGAAGCAACAGTTTTAAGCAATCAAAAAGTTGAAGCAATTTACAATGAGGAAGTATATGTTGTTGAAGGAATTCCTAGCTCTGTAGATATTACATTAATGGGAAGAAAAAGTGATTTGTATTTGGCAAAACAATTAGGGGAACACTCTGTAAGTTTAGATTTATCTGGACTAGGAGTTGGAACTCACAAAGTTAAATTAAAATATAATAATCCAATTCAAACTTTAGATTATAAACTAGATCCATCTAAAATTACTGTTATAATATATCCTAAAGTAAGTGATGTTAGGACTTTAACTACTGATATAATTAATTCGGATAAATTAAATGAAACATTAATAGTGGATAATATTAAGTTAAATAGAGAAGAAATTATTATTAAAAGTTCAAAAGATATATTAAAGAAAGTTTCTTCAGTAAAAGCTCTTATAGATGTAAGCGCATTAAATGCTAAAAGTGCTGGTACATATACATTAGAAAATGTTAAACTAGTAGCGTATGATGATAATGGAAAAGAAATTAAAAATATTGAGATTGTGCCTAATAAAGTAAATGCAACTGTAATATTAACTTCACCAAGTAAAGAAGTTCCAATTAAAATTGTTCCAAAAGGAGAAGTGAAATCTGGAAGCGCAATTGAATCTATTGAAACAGACGTTAAAAAAGTAAGAATATATGGTGAAGAATCTACATTAAATAAAGTTACTAACGTTCCGGTTGAAATAGATGTTAAAAACTTAAGTAAAAATAAGACGTTTAAAGCAACAATTAAGAAACCTAGCGGAATAAGAAGCGTTAGTGCAACTAATATTACTATTAAAGTAAAAATACAAACACAATCATCTAAAACGTTCTATAACATACCTGTAGAAATGGAAAACTTAAATAGTAAGTATAATGCTTTAGCTGCTTCTATTAACGATACTAAAGTAAATGTACTTGTAAGAGGTGTATCCTCTGTATTAGAAAGTATAGAAGAAGAAGATATTAAAGCGTATGTTGATTTAACTGATTACACAATAGGAACATGGGATGTTCCAATAAAAGTAACGGGTAGTGATTTAAAACTTACTTATTCACCAAAATCAAAAACAGTTAAACTAATTATAAAAAACAAATAAAAAAGCGTAAACTTACGCTTTTTTTTCTGGATGAAAAGGTGTAATTAAAAGCCCAATATTAATAATTCCGGCTAGAGCTACTAGAGAATATATTACATTTGTAATTATAGAATCTATTCCAAATATAGCATTTACTAAATTAAAGTCAAATAGTGCAACTAATCCCCAATTTAATGCTCCTATTATTGTTAAGGTTAAACATAGTTTTTGTAAAGTTTCCATTTTCCCTCCTTATTTATTATTATTTTAATCAGTTTTTTTTATATTATTCATAAATAGTAAATAAAACCATAATATTTATTAAAAAAGGAGGAAAAATGAAAAAATATTTAATATTGCTACTAATTGGTTCTTTATTCTTATGTGGATGTGGAAAATATGATAAAAATGAAGCAACTAAAGATTTTAGTAAAAAAGTAAATAAAATTGAAAGTTATAATTTAAAAGGAATGTTAGAAATAGTAAATAATGAAGATATAATAAAATATAAAGTTGAAGTTGCTTATCGTGAAGGAGATTACTATAAAGTAAAATTAAAAAATGTATCGAATAATCATGAACAAATAATACTAAAAAATGATAATGGAGTATATGTTATTACACCTTCACTTAATAAAAGTTTCAAATTTCAAAGTGAATGGCCAAACAATTCTTCTCAAGCATATATTTTATCAACGCTTATAAATGATTTAGAAAATGACAAAGGAAAAACATTTGTAAAAAAAGATAAAAAGTATGTATTTACAACATCAGTTAATTATCCAAATAATAGAAATTTAACAAAAGAAGTAATAACATTAAATAAAAAAATGGATCTTAGTAAAGTTGAAGTATTAAATGAAGAAGGAATAACTATTATTAAATTTAAAGTAACAGAATTTAACAAAAATATAAAATATAAAAAATCTTATTTTAGTTTAAAAAATAGTAATAAATCACCTGCTACAGAACAAACCACAAGCAAAGAATTAGATGAAGTAATATATCCAATGTATTTGCCAAAAGGTACTGAATTAAGTAGTGAAGAAAAAGTAAATGAAGAAGGAACCGAAAGAACTATATTGACTTTTAGCGGAGATAAACCATTTACTTTAGTGCAAGAAAATGCAACAGTGTCAAAAGAATTTGAAATTGAACCAGTATATGGAGAACCAACATTTGTTGATACAGCACTTGGATCATTAACTAATACATCATTATCTTGGGCAACAAATGGAAAAGAATATTATTTAGTAGGAGAAAATTTAAGTGAAGAAGAGTTAGTAAGTATTGCTTCATCAACAATAGTATCAAGTTCAAATAAATAGTGTAAAAAATACGATTTATATGTTATAATTCTTTTTAGGTGAGTAATTATGGCAAATAGAAAACAAAAAAGAAGTCAAAAGAATTATGCAAAAACACAAACATATCCAAAAATAGTAATAAGTGATGAAGTAAAAAAAGGAATTTTATTAATAGTAATAATACTAGCTATTGTTTGTGGAATATATTTTGCAACAAAATATTTAGTTAATAAGGGAAATTTATCAACCTATGAACCTAGTTCGAAAGCAGAATCAGTTATTACTTATGAAGATATAAATGTTGGAATGGTGTTTAATAGAACTCCAAATGAATATTATGTAGCGTTTGAATACTTTGGTAATAAACAAAAGGTTGAATACAATAGTGTTTTAAAAACCTATAATGCAAAAGAAAAACATCTTCCTATATATAAGGTAGATATGTCAGTTGGGTTCAACAATAAATATTATAGTAAAGATAGTAATCCTTATGCTCAAGATGCTAGAGAATTAAAAATAAGTACACCAACATTAATGAAAATAGAAAATGGTACTAATACGTTATATATAGAAAATATAGATAAAATAAAAAGTGAATTAGGTGTATAATTCACTTTTTTAATAATAATTTCACTTTTAATAATTATTAAATTATGATATTATTTGTATAGTTAAAAGAGGTGTGAAATGAAACAAAATGAAAAGAAAACTTTAAATATAAAAAAGAAAGAAAAAAAAGAAATAAATACTATCAAACCAAAAACAACATTAAAAAAAGTTAAAAAGATTGAAAAACAAAATGATACAGAGGAATTTGAAAAAAGACATTATACATTTAATCTAGTTGAAGTGGTAATAATAGTAATGTTGACGATAATTATAGTTGGTATTTCTAGTGGAATGCTTGTATTTCATAATTATGAAAAATTAAATGATAGTAATATAGTTAAAGATACCGAATTACAAGAATTTGAACAAACATATAATAGAATACTTAAAGACTATGTAAATAAAGTTGAAAAGAAAGAACTTATTACCTCAGCTATGGAAGGAATGTTTAATTATTTAGATGATCCTAATTCTAGTTATTTAGATGAAGAACAAAGCGATGAATTAAACCAAAAACTGAATGGAACATATGATGGTGTTGGTGTTGAAATAACTAATACAGAAAAAGGAATAGAAATAAATAGAGTATTTAACGGAACTCCTGCAAAAAAAGCCGGATTAAAAAAAGGAGATATAATTACTAAAGTAAATAATACTGATTTAAAAGATAAAAGCTCTACATATGTTTCAAATTATATAAGATATCAAATAAATAACAAATTCACTATGGAAGTATCAAGAGATGGAATAAGTAAAAAATACTTTATGAAGAAAGAAAAAATTGATTATCCTGTTATATATACTGAAAACTATGATAATGTAGGATATATATATTTAACAGCTTTTTCACAAACCTCTCCAAAACAATTCAAAGAAGCTTTAAAAGAAATGGATGCTAAAAAAGTAAATAAATTAATTATTGATCTTAGATATAATACTGGAGGATATTTAGAAACTGCATATAAAATTAGTGATTTATTCTTACCTAAAGGAAAAATAATATATCAATTGAAAACAAAGAATAAAATAACAAAATATAAAGCATTAAATAAAGATTCTAAAAATTATGATATTGTAATTTTAATTAATGGAAAAAGTGCATCAGCTTCTGAAATATTAACACTTGCCTTAAAAAACAACATGAAGAATGTTACTGTTGTTGGAGAAAAGTCTTATGGTAAAGGAACTGTTCAACAAGCTAAAAATTTAAAAGATGGAGCAATGGTAAAATATACTACGGCTAAATGGTTAAGCCCTAAAGGAGAAAGCATAAATGGAACAGGGATAGTACCTGACTACACAATTATATATGATGAAAAAACTAGTAATAATGAAGTAGACAATCAACTACAAAAAGCATTAGATGTACTTAAATAGTGCATCTTTTATTTTTAATAGAAATTATGATATAATAAATTCAGAGGTTAAGTAGATGAAAAAAATGAAAGAAGGAGAGAAATTAATTATACATTGTTATAAACATAATGGTGTGTTGTATGAAACGTCTAAAGAAGCAATAGTATTAGAAGATAATGATGATTATTTAGTAATTGGTAATAAAAATGCTCTTGTAACAAAAAATGATGGAAGAAAATGGTATACTAAAGAACCTGCAATAATATTCTTTTATAAAAAGAAATGGTTTAATGTTATAGCGCAGTTCAAAAAAATTGGTTTATTTTATTATTGTAATATTGCAAGTCCATATATAATTGAAGATAATACTATAAAATACATTGATTACGATTTAGACTTAAGAGTTTTTCCAGATGGTGGATTTAAGATATTAGATAGAAATGAATATAAGTATCATAAAAAAATCATGAGGTATTCTAAAGAAATTGATATGATTGTAAAACATTCGTTAAATGAATTAATTGAAATGAAAAGAAACAATAAAGATTTGTTTAGTGATGAAGTAATACAACATTATTATAATATTTATAAAAGTGTTGATAATTCTCTGTAATATTTATTATATTTAAACATATAATAATATGTAATAAAGATATTCTATTATACGAATATCTTTATTATTATAAGCGAAAAAGTGCACTTTAAAGTATGTTTTATTATGAAAATAAAAAAAATGTAAAAAAATGCAAAAAAAATGTAAAAAAAGTGTTGACACTTTCGTCAAGGCGTGTTATATTTGATAAGCAACTTGACCAAAACAGCTTTGAATGATCTTTGAAAACTGGGTAAAATATGAGTTTCATAGTCAGGATTAAATGCAAATCAATTCTTTATAAATAAAAATTTATTTTTTTTTGAGAGTTTGATCCTGGCTCAGGATAAACGCTGGCGGCATGCCTAAGACATGCAAGTCGTACGAGGTGCCCCACTGAAACTGGAAAGATGTATGAGAGCTTGCTCGATTATTGATTGAAAGTGGACGTGGATTTTGCACCTAGTGGCGGACGGGTGAGTAACACGTGGATTATCTACCTTTAAGTTGGGGATAACAGTTAGAAATGACTGCTAATACCGAATGTGATAGTAATATTAAAGGAGCCTTTAAAGCTTTGCTTAAAGATGAGTCTG
>CAZSRL010000008.1:21806-36852 GCA_964609615.1 uncultured Muribaculaceae bacterium | reverse complement strand
AGCATAGTGGACCAAATGATGGAACTATCTCGACATTATTTAAAGGTGTTTCAAAACTTTGCTTTTCAATGCAACTCAAACATGCAGTTGTTTTAGGTTCAACAAAAGGTCCAATCATAGCAACATATTCTGAAAATCCACAAAATAATACTGGTTTGTCATTTTTTATGCATACTTTATTTATTAATCTTCTTATTATTCTTTGAGGTTTATCTACTGTGCATAATACAAAATCTGATAATTTAATTTCATTTGCAATATCTTCTTCTTTGATTATCTTTAAGTTTTTGCATTTAACATTACTATTTTTTAATTTCTGTTTCATTACATATGTCTTTAATTTTCCAATTTCATCATTATTATATGGAAATTGTCTTATTAAATTTGATTCCTCAACAACATCATAATCAACTAAAGTAAAATTATTAAACCCAGCTCTCTCTAAAATTGTTGCTACATTAGCCCCAATACCACCTAATCCAAGAATTAAAATATTTCTTTCTTTAAAAGAATCATTATATGATTTATAATCATCATTAAACATACTAAAAAACAAATTTTGCCTATTATATTTCCTATCATTAACTAATTTTTGATATTTTTCAAATTCAATAATGAAATTTTCACTTACTAAATAATCTATTGCAGATTTAATTTCTTCCTTGTTAATACCAGTGTCTTTATTAACCTTATTAATTAGATCATTTATTGATATTGGATATTGGATTTTGTATATTGTTGAATATGCTTAAAATACTTTCATCGTCATATTCAATTTCTTTTCCTGTACCAGTAAAATTTCCCATTCTAATAATCTTATTTATATTATCTATATAAAATGGTTTATTTTTATTAATTATTACCATATAACCTCCATAAAATAATAGAGTTCAGCACGCTGAACCCTATACTGTAATCAAAACTAATTAGCAGTTTTGATCAACGTGACAAGCAAATTTTACAACTCTTAGTTTTTTAACGCCAAATTTCATAATATTTTCCTCCTTCACCGGAAAGCATAACACACATTGCTTCGCCTTCTAGCCATTATTATACATTTTTTTAAAATTTTGTCAATTTATTTGGACAATTCCTATTATAATTCGTATTAATTTATATATAAATATAAAATATTTATGTTAAAATAATTTTAATGGAGGAAAAATGTATAATGTAATTAAATTCTTACAAAAATATAAAAAATATTATTCTGAATATTTTGAAAAAAATAGACTATCAAAATGTATTTATGGATATACATGTGATATAAATCAAATATATTGTTTTTTAGGCGAAAAAAATATAAAAGAAAGTGAATACTATAGCTTTTATAATATATGTAAAAAATATTTTGATTTAAAGAATATGAAAGTTTTGAATGCGAGTTGTGGAAAAATACCAATATTATCTTTAATATTCAGTGATAAATGTTTAAGTATAGAAGCAATTGATAAGCAAGTAGTAATAAAAGACTATAAAAAGATAAAAATATATGAAAAGGATATTATTAATTTTAATAATTTTGATAAATTTGATTTAGTAATCTCGTTTAGGCCTTGTTTTCCAACTGAAATAATTATTAACAAATGTGTAGAAAATAGCATAAACTTTATAATATATTTATGTCCTTGTGTTCACCAAGGAATAAATAACAAATCTAAGTTCAAAGCATATGATAAATGGATTAAATATCTTAAAGAAAAATTATTACAATTAACAAATTACGATATAAAATTTAAAATAGATAAAAATATGCCTGATGATTGTCCAATAATAATTGGTATTAAAAAAAATGATAAAAAAAGAATTGAAAAATAATAAAAATAATGATATTATTGATAATAGAAATTGATATTAACTTATTAATTTTTCAAAAGCGAGAAAAAGTTTGAAATAACTTAACCACTTGCTCCAATTCAAAACAACTTACGTACCAATATGGTTTGTAAGTTTTTATTTTATAAATAATCAATAGAGTCTTTTCCTAACAAATCTGTCATATATCCATTTAGGACATTCGTTCGAGACTTTCTAGTAACAAATTTTTGTAAATCAGATTTTGACATTTTTTTAATTATTTTGACATAAAAAAGGAGATGTAAATATACTAACTAAAGTGACGTAGTAATTTTACAATAATGGCCATAACATGTCACAATGTTAATACGGATAGTCACATCCTACGTCCGTATCTTGCGATTTCTTTAGGAATATTTGTGTGAAATCGCTGTACCATTATTACATCTCATTTAATATAATAGTAATTATAAGATAGTAGGTCAATATATTTTTGTTAAGAGCATCAATTATATCAGCACAATAATTTTATAAAGTATTTAAATATCATATAATATATGCTATAATATTGTTGAAAATTATTAACAGATTTAATTTGTTAATAAATAGGGGGTTTTATGGAAGATTTTAAAAAAGTTAGTGTTTTTGAAAGAAACAAGTACTCAATTAAACAACTAGATGATTATCATAAAAAATTAAGAAAGTATAATTATGATAATAATAAAAAAGATAATTTTATTATGGCTAGGAGAGTGTTTTATAAACCGCTTCATGGTTTTGTAAAATTATTAAGAATTTTTGAAGGTGAAAAATTAGAAGTATTATCTGATGATAGAATGCCAACTGATAAAACAAAAATATATGCGATGACACATGTAGGTAAGGTTGATGCCGAAAGGGTAACTGAAGCTTTAAAAGATCACTTTTATGTTGTTTCTGGAGATCCAGATCAAATGTTTAGAACAATTGAACATTATTACATGTTAATAAATGGGGTGTTTTATTTTGATGTCAGAGATAAAGAAGACAAAAAAATAACAAAAAGTTTAATTATTGATACATTAAATAGAAAAGAAAATGTATTATGGTGTCCAGAAGGTGCTTGGAATCTTACTGAAAGTAAGCCAGTAATGGGCTTACATTGGGGAATAATTGAAGCTGCTAAAGAAACCAATTCTGTTATTGTTCCAATAGGAGTAGAAATATTTGATAAAACAACTAAGGTAAAAATAGGACAAAACATTGATGTAAATGATTATTTTAATGACGAAAATAATGATAAAGTTGCAAAAATAAACGCATTGCAAGATTTAAGAGACCAAATGGCAACTCTTAAGTGGAAAATATGGGAAACAGAATGGAAAGATAATGTAAATAGAGATAGTATTTCAGATGATTATTATGATGAATTTGTTAAATATAGAGTTTCACAATGGCCAGCCTTTACAAAAGAAGATATAGAATCAAGAAATTATCAAGTAGTAAATGGAAAAAAAGTATATAAAGAAACTGATGTGTATAAATATTTAGAAGAACTTGAATTTAATAAATATAATGCATTTCTTTTAAAAGGAGAAAAAAATAGTATTAATAGTAAAATATTACAAAGAAAAAAGTAAAAAAAGGATAGTGATTTAAATGAATTGTATTGCATTACCATTAGCGGGATTATTAATTGCTATATTATTAAATGTATTGTTCTTTACAAAAAAACATTATAATAATATAGAAACTAAAATATATTCATATTTAATAATTTTGAATTTAATTGAAGCAATATTTGCAGTTGTTTTTATAATAATTGCAAAAACATATGGAACGCTTCCTTTCTCAATAATAGGACAAAAAATAGATCATTTTCTATTATTAGAATATGGATTTGTCATAACATTATATGTTATTAATATTACATTTAAATCTAAAAAAACAATAAAAAGTATTTTTTATACAACTTTAATTATAAATATTATTTCTGTATTTTTAATAATGATTAGTAGTATGAAAATGATAAATTATGGTGATGTTCTTAACACAGAAGGAACAGCAACTGATATTTTAGTATTAACTGAAGGGATATTTTTATTATTAATGGTAGTGTCATCTATAATAGGTATTACTAATAAAAAAACAATAAAAACAAAATATGTTCCAATAGTATTATTAGTACTATTATGTATATTAGTGTTCACTTTAAGACAAATAATACCAAATGTGTTGTTTGAAACATTCTTATTCTCATTTATTAATTTAATAATGTATCATACTATAGAAAATCCTGATCTAAAACTAATTGAAAAACTAACAGAAGCAAAAGAAAACGCTGAACATTCAAATAATAATAAATCTGCTTTTATCTTTAATATAGTAAATAAAATAAGAGGACCAATTAATAATTATATAAGAATCGGGAATGAAATTTTAAAGGAAAATGATATTAATGAACTGAAAAATGGTGTTAAGGTTTTGATTGAGGAAGCAGAGGCTTCTAAATACTTAGTAAATAATATTTTAGATATATCAAGTATTGATGTTAAAAACTTAAAAATTTTAAAAACAAAATATAATTTTAATAACTTAATGACTGGTATAACAAATAGTTATAGTATTAAAATAAAAAATAAAAAAGTAGAGTTTAGAGTAAACATTGAAGAGGATATACCTACTAATTTATATGGAGATTCAATAAGATTAAAACAAATTATTAATACATTACTTGATAATGCATACAAATATACTGATAAAGGATTTATTGAGCTTAGAATAAGCGCAGTAACTAGATTTGATATTTGTAGATTGATTATTGTTGTTGAAGATTCTGGTAAAGGAATGGATATAACTAAATCTAATAAAGTTTTTTATGATTATGGTCAAAATATTGACCTAGAAAAATTAAATGAAGATAATATGAACTTACCTATAGTACAAAAATTAGTTGACTTAATAGGTGGTAGTATTATGCTTAAGAGTGTTGAAAATAAAGGTACTGAAATAATACTTACAATTGATCAAAAAATAGTGGGAGAAAAAAATGAAGAATCATATAATATAAAACAAACAAAAACACTTATTATATCTGATGATGAAACAATTTATAATGAATTATTAAAAATATATAAAAATGACAATATTAATTTTGTATTTGCTAAAGGAGGACAAAAAGGTTTAGAACTTATTAGAAAAGAAGAATTATTTGATATAATTATAATTAATTCTGAATTAGAAAAACTAAGCTCAATTGATACTCTTAATAAACTTACTAAAGAAGAAGGGGTAAAATGTCCTATAATTGTTCTTACGAAAAAAGGCGAAGGTAGTAAATATAAACCATTTGGATTTACTGATATTATAGAAAAACCTATTGCTAAAGAATCAACAGAAAAGATATTTAAAAAATATATTTAAAACTAATAAATTATTATTAGTTTTTTTATGTTATACTTATATTGGTGAAAATATGAATATTAATGATGAAAATATAAATAAATTTTTAGAAAAATATATTAATTTTAATGATTTATTATGTGAAAAAAATAATTATCATCCTAACATTAAACATTTATTATATTTAATAATACCTGCTTTTATTATTAAATACGGTATTAAGAATGAAAAAGATATATTAGATACATTTTTAAATACAAAAATAAATACTACTAATCAATCACTTGGAAATATATATGCTGTTTTTGAAAGAAAATTATTAAAAAATGAATCTGGTTATTATACAGAAAAAAGTATTAAAGTATATAACTATTATAAAGCTAGTTTAACAGATTTATTAGACTCTTTAATACATGAATTTAATCATTCTATTAACTCATATAATAATGAAATAAAAAGTGTAAATAATATAGTATATGTTAGAACAGGTTTAAGCTTTATTGTATATGGAGAAGATGTTAAAAAAAGTAATTCAATTATTTTAGAAGAAATAATTAATACAAAAGAAACAGAAGAAATAATAAATCTAATTAACTCATTTAGTAATTATTCAATAAATAATACTGAGTTTAATAATTTTCTATATTCTTTAAAAAATGAAGTAGGAAATAAATATGATTCTAATGCATATTCATTTGTTACAAGTCTTTGTAAAGATTTAATTAATAATAAAACTTTTTTAAGTACAATAACAAATATGAGATATGGTGGTTATGTTGATGATATTGAAAAATGGTTTGATACAATAGCTGGAGATAAGGCATATTATAATTTAAATAAATATCTTACTAAAATCATAGAAATTGATAAAAGTTTAGGTAATGCTAAATGGTATAATAAGAATAAAAAAATTAATAAGGCACAAGATATTTCAAGAAAAGTATTAGATTTAATTACTGAGTTTAATAAAAACACTATCTATAAATAGTGTTTTTTTAATCTATCTATTGATTCTTTATGAAAACATAAAAAATCATCTGCAATCTTTATATATTTTTTATCAATTTCATCTTTATAACTTATCATATTAGCTTCTATATCAGTTATACCCATAGTAAGACCTTGTATTAATAATTTGGCTATACTAGAGTCAGAATTATCTGTTAAAACTTCTTTTTTAATACCCATTTTAATACCCATTTGAGAAATTGGATTATTTTGTGATATTTCTACTTTATTTGTCTTTAGTATTTTTTTAGTTGTTTTTAAATATTTTTCATAATTTTTTAATTCTTCTTCTATTTCTGTTTTTATTTTATTATCTTTATTATTTAAGTCTTTTATAAGAGCTGTAAGCGATGTTATACCCATATTTGAGTTATTATAAATATATTTTATAAGTTCCATATTAGCATTCATTAAAATACCTCCTAAATATATTATTAACAAAAAAAGAAATAATATTACTTATTTCTTTTAGAATTAAACATATATTGAATAGCCAAACCTGAATACTTTCCATATTTTTCTTTAGCAAATTTTCTAATACTTTTAGTATCATCTTTAACATCTTTATAATTATCTTTAATATTTTTCTTTACCCAAGTATCAATTGGATAAACATCTAATTTTCCATATCCAAATAATAATATACAAGATGCTACTTTAACACCTATACCTCTTAATTTAAATAACTCATCTATTCCTTTTTCTCCAGATATTCTTTTCAATCTATTAAAAAAATCAGGGTGTTTTATGTAAAGTATAGCTGCATCTTTAACATATTTATCTCTAAAACCTAAACCACATTGTCTAAGTTGTTTATATGATAATTTACGTATTTTTTTAAGTTTAGGAAATAAATAATATTTCTTTTTTTCAAATCTAACTTTTTTCCCATATTTTTTAGATAATAATTCAACGCTATTACTAATTCTTTTAACACTATTATTTTGACTAATAATATAACTTATTAACATTTCCTCAGGAGATTGTCTTAAAATTTTATATCCTTTATTTAATTTAATAACCTCTTTCATATATGGATCTTTTTTAATAAGTTCTTTATTTATAGAGTCATAATCTCTTTTTAAATCAAAATAATTAGTAACAATTTTTTTTAAATCTTTTTCTTTATTTGATTTTACAATTAAATGCTCTTTATCTTCAAATACATTAATAACTCTATCTTCTAATATAATAGTAAATGAATTATCTTCTTCTTCTATATATCTAAATAATTGACCACTAGTTATAGTATCTCTTAAATTTATATTGTTTTTTTTAACTTTAATCATGTTACCTCCAATCATTAAATTATATTCTTTATTGTATTATAATTTATATGTTTTTAATTTTTTTGTAAATACATCTATATTAACATTAGATACATCATCAGGTATAGTATCTAAATAAGGTGTAATATTTATATTATTCTTTTTTTCATAAATAGCTGATGTGGCATTTAAAAATTTTCTATCAAAACCGTTATCTAATAATAATTCTAAATATAAATAATAATCTTGCATTGATAAATTAACTATCTTGCCAGATGATATTGTATTTAAAACCATTATAATGAAACAATACCACTCAGTATTTTTATTAGGAATAAATTCTCCATTATAGTTTCTTTTATATTTATGTTGCAGTGACTTGTGTTTTATATTGTCATTGGTTGTTAAATATTTTGAGTGAAATGGATAACTACTTTTTAATTTGCTACCATCTAAATCAACTGCTTTAATCATTTTTTCATCATAGTCATAAATAAAATTAGATTCATGTATATCTCCTAAAAAGAATTCATCTTCAACTGCTTTTATATTATGAACTTTTTCAATTATTTTACCAACTTCTTTTAAAAATGATATTTTAGTTTTTATATCAATATCAACATGATTTAATATAGTAAATAAATTAGCATTATTTTTTATAAAAGGCATAACATATCCTCTTTCTTCATTAGCTATATTTAATTTTCTTTCAGGTAATACTAATTCAGGCATATATATATCATCATAATAAATATCTAATAAATTAAGTATTGTTAATTTATTAGCAAAATATTCTTTTTGAAACGTATGAAAAACCTTTAATATTTTAGGTTCTGCTTCCCAATTATTTTTTATAATATATGGATACAAAACACTTTCAGTATTAATTATATTATTAGGTAAATCTAATTTTTCTAATTTCTCAAATTGATTTTTAGAAATATTTTCAGTTTTCATCCCCATAACCCCTTTTTTATAGGTACATATTATAACATAAAAGGGCTAATTTTGCAAAAAAGAGTGTGTTTTTAGAAATTAAACATTAACCATTCGGGTTTAATAATCATTAATAATCCTAAAATAAGCATTATAATACCACCTATTAAATGAGAGTATTTTGTATATTTATTTGATAATGCCGCTATTTTTAATGTTTTCATAGCTACAAAGAATATAACTAAATCATCTATTAAGAAAAATAATATATAAATAAATATTAAAACAGCATATTTAAAAGTACTTAAATCATTTAGAGATAATACTTGAGTAAATATAACAGGTAACCCCAATGAACACATTAATTCAATTATATTAACAGATGCCGCTAATACAATAATACCTAATAGAGAGAATAAAAATATTTTATTAGTAGTTATATCTTTTATTTTATTAATAATCTTTTTTCTATATGGAGCATCAACTATTTCACAACCCTCATCACTATTTTTATGTTTAATGTAGTTGTATATGTTATATCCTCCAAATATAAGAGCGACAAGTGCTATGAATAGTCTTATTAGAACTATTTTATTAACAAATAAAGCTAGGTTTAACCAAGATACCATAAATAATGTGTATACCAAAGCAGATGTTAATAAAAATGTAATTCCCAATATCCACATTTTTTTTCTATCTTTCATACCAATAAGCATAGTTATTAACAAAATTAATATCCAAGTAGCACAAGGATTAAATCCATCAACAAATCCCATTACAACTGCTAAAAGTGGAAGAGAAACAGATCTAGCTGTAATTTTTCCAAGTATAGGTATAGAAAAATCTTTATCTATAGTGTTATTATTTACTTTTTTTACTCCAACATTCTCATTTTTTTTACTGCAAGAAGTAATTATCTTCTTTGATTGATCTACCGGAACAACTCCAAGAACTTCTCCGGCTATGTCTCTATAATCAATACTTCTATAACAATCTATATAATCATTTATTTTATTGTTAGTATAGTCTTTATTATATCCATGCAATGTTTTATTACCTATTACTAAAAATGGTACACTATCAGCAGTAGTATTTAAAGAATCCGCTACCAACTGCATTTTTCCAGCATTATCTGTGTTATGCCATACTTCATACTTATATAATTTAATATTACTTTTATTTTTTAAATAACCATCTAAATATTCAATTTCTGCTTCACAATGAGGACACTCTTGTCCATAAAATAAATACATATTTAACTCTTTGGCATTAACATTAAGAGGTAATATTAAAAATAACAAACAAACAATAAAAAATAATAATTTTTTCATTTAATCACCTACAATAATTTTATCAAGTTCATCTTTAAACTCTTTTTCTTTCTTTTCTCCAATAATTCTACCCAATTCAATATTGTCTTTTAAAATAATATATATTGGTAATATTTTCCCGGGATTATATTTCTTAACTTTATCTTCATCAAAATCATAATCAAGTTCTTTATAGGTAAAACTATAATCACTCTTTATACTATTAAATATCTTATCCATAACTAAACATGATGTACATGTAATAGATCCAATTTTAATTATTTCCATTTACTTTTTCCTCCAAGAATTTATCCAATACTTTTAAAAACATATTTACTTCAGATTCTTTAGTTTTAAAAGATAAACTTACTCTAATACTAGAACTAGCTTTTTCTATATCATTAGTTATTTGTTTAACTGCGGCTGAATAATCACTATTAGTAGCGCAAGCAGTTTTAGTTGAAATACATATTCCATTTTTATTAAAATAATCTCTTATTCCATCAGAATTATGCCCTAATATACTAAAATTTAATATATGTGGAATAGATAAATTAGAACTATTTATACTAATATTTTCTTTTTTAGATAAATGCACTCTTATTTTATCATTTAATTCTTTTACATGTCTATAATTATTATCAATGGCTGGTATTACTAAATCAAAAGCATCACTTAAAGTACCAATTAATTCTGTACAAGGAGTTCCACTTCTAAAAACACTTGTACTTTTACCACCGTGTATTAATGGAGTTAATTTAATATTTTCTTTCTTAACTAAACCACCTATACCTTTAAATGTATATATTTTATGCCCAGAAAAACTTGCTAAATCAACATTTGTTAAATCAACATTTATTTTTCCAATAGCTTGAGTTATATCTGTGTGAAAAATAACATTTTTTTTATCTTTTAATAATAACGCTATTTCTTCAATAGGTTGTCTAAATCCAAGTTCGCTATCAACCATACATATTGAAACTAAAGTTGGAGTTTCTTCATCAATATTTTTAAATATATTTGTATCAACAATACCATTATTAAGTTTACAAAATTCTACTTCAACACCATCTTTAGAAAGATAATTAATAGGAGCTATAATACTTGAATGTTCTATAGGTGTAGTTATTATTTTTTTAATTCCATAGCTACTTACAATTCCTTTTATTACAGTATTATTGCTTTCACTAGAACCACTTGTATATATTAATTCACTAGGTAATATATTTAAATATTTACAAATATTAGAAGTAGATTTAGTAATTAATTCGTTTGCTTTTAAACCAGCATCATGCATAGAATTTGGGTTGGCACCACAATTCTTACAATTTTCAACTAATTTTTTTATTATTTTTTTATCAACATATGTACTTGAACTATAATCTAAATAAATCATATTATCACTTCCGAATCTTCTAAATAATTATATCATAAAATATCTTATTTGTATTGTAAAAAACATATAAAAATTATATAATTAAGTTGTAATATAATTAAAAAATAATATTTATATATGGAGGGAAACATGAATTCAATAGAAGTAAAAGATTTAACCAAAAATTTTAAAAACTTAAAAGCAGTAGATAACTTAAATTTAAAAATAAAAGCAGGAGAACTATTTTCTCTTTTAGGAACCAATGGTGCTGGTAAAACAACAACAATAAAAATGATATCTTCTTTAATTAATATAACTAGTGGAGAAATATTTATTGAAGGAAAAGATTTAAAAACAAATAAACAACAAATAAGACAAATAATAAATCTTTCACCACAAGAAACCGCTATTGCTCCAAATTTATCTGTATTAGAAAATTTAAAATTTATGGCGGGAGTATATAAAATAGAAAATAAAGAAAAAAGAATAAAGGAATTAATAGATATTTTTAATTTAAACAATGTTTTAAATCAAAAAGCAAAAACTCTATCAGGAGGATGGCAAAGAAAACTATCAATTGCTATTGCTCTAATAAATGATCCTAAAATATTATTTTTAGACGAACCAACATTAGGGTTAGATGTAATAGCGAGAAGAGAATTATGGGAAATAGTAAGAAAATTAAAGGGTAAAAAGACAATTATTTTAACAACACATTATATGGAAGAAGCAGAAGAATTATCTGATAATATTGGAATAATGGCTAATGGAAAACTAGAATGCGTTGGTACGAGTAAAGAATTAATAAAAAAAGCAAAAGCAAAAAACTTTGAAGATGCTTTTGTTACTTTAGCAACAGGAGGTAGTAAATAATGAGAACATTAAATTTTGCTTCAAGAAACTTTAAAGAAATAATAAGAGATCCTTTAAGTATAATATTTGCTATATTATTACCATTATTTCTATTATTTATATTTCAACAATTTAAAATACCAAATGAAGTATATAAAATAGAGAATTTTACACCAGGAATAATAATATTTAGTTTCTCATTTATTTCACTCTTTACTGCTACTTTAGTCGCAAATGACAGAAGTACTTCACTTCTTACAAGACTATGTGCTAGCCCAATGAAAACCATAGAATATATTGGTGGATATGTTTTATCAATAATGCCACTTGTAATTATACAAAATGTATTATTCTTTATCTCAGCAATTATATTGGGATTAGATTTTAATATAAATGTTATTTATACAATACTTATTTCTTTACCAATATCATTATTATTTATTATGTTAGGTATTTTAATTGGATGTATTTCAACAGAAAAATCAGCATCAGGTATTTCAAGTGTAGTAGTACAATTAGTTGCTTTTACAAGTGGAATGTATTTTTCAACAGAAATGGTTGGGGAAGTATTTAACTTTATTTGTGATATATTACCTTTTAAAGGAACACTTGATATTACAAAAGCATTTCTAAACGCAGATTATAGTGGATTATGTATTCCAGTTATAACGGTAGTAATATATACAATAATAGTACTAGTTTTAGCTTGTATATTATTTAGAAAACGATTACAAAGTGATAATAAATAAGGAGGAACATATGAATAAAACAGTATTAATAACAGGAGCTTCAAGTGGAATTGGTTATGAATTAGCAAAAATATTTGCAAAAGAAAAATATAATTTAGTTATAGTTGCTAGAAACAAAATTGTATTAGAACAAGTAAAAAATGAATTAGAAAAAAAACATAACATTAATATAAAATCTATAGTAAAAGATTTAAGCGAACCAAACTCTTCACAAGAAATAATAGAAGAAATAAATAAAGATAAAATAGAAATAAATATATTAATAAACAATGCTGGGTTTGGAACATTTGGTGAATTTACTAATTTAAGTTTTGAAAAGCAAAAATCACTATTAGAAGTAAATGTAAGAACATTAATAGAATTAAGTTATTATTTTATAAAAGAAATGAAAAAAAGAAAAGAAGGGAAAATATTAAATGTTGCATCAATCGCCGCTTATGAGCCGGGCCCATATATGGCAATGTATTATGCATCAAAAGCATTTGTATTATCATTCACAGAAAGTATGCACAAAGAATTAAAACCATATGGCATATCTGTAAGTGCATTATGTCCTGGCCCTACAGAAACAAACTTTGAAAAAGAAGCTAAAATGGATAAATCAAAAATGTTTAAAGTATTACTTGTTTCAAAAAAAGAAAAAGTAGCATACAAAGGATATAAAGCATTAATGAAAAATAAAGTTATTACTATCCCAGGTTTATCAAATAAAATAGTTGTTTTTTCAAGTAGAATACTTCCTAAAAGTGTTATAAGAAATGTTAGTTCATACATTAATATTGGAAAAGTAAAATAATGATTAAACAAAATAAAAACCTAAAAACTAAATATCCAACAATTTTTTTAATAATATTTATAGCATTATTAATTTTTTCTTATATGTATGAAGAAAACAATAAAGAAAAAATACAAACCAATAATATTGAAAAAATACAATCTTATAAACAAGAAAATATACCAGAATATAATGGAAACAACTATGTATATATAAACAACAATAAACCAGATTTTAATGAAAAATATTTAAATACAAACACATTTGAAAAATATAGTGAATTAGATAATTTAGGAAGATGTGGAGTAGCATTTGCTAATATCAGTAAAGAATTAATGCCATCAGAAGAAAGAGGCTCAATTGGAATGATAAAACCGTCAGGATGGCATACAATAAAATATGATAATATATCAGGTAGATACTTATATAATAGATGTCATTTAATCGCATATCAACTAACTGGAGAAAATGCAAATGAAAAGAATTTAATAACATGTACTAGACAAATGAATACAGAAGGTATGATGGAATTTGAAAATAAAGTAGCGCAATATATAAATAAAACAAACAATCATGTATTATATAGAGTAATACCATATTTTGATAATGATAATCTTTTAGCAAAAGGAGTTCAAATAGAAGCTCTATCGGTTGAAGATAATGGAAAAGGAATAAACTTTAATGTATTTGTTTATAATGTACAAAAAGATATAATTATAAATTATTTAAACGGAAATAGCGAATTAAAAAAATAAACTCTTTACTAAACCAAATATATTTGATATATATTAATTAGGATCCATTAGAAAGGAGTTTTATGTATACATTAAATAACAACGAACTAATGAGTATTTATGGTGGAGGTATAGTTAGAAATATAATTGAGCGTATTAAATTTGCAAAGTTTTGTATTTGGGAATACTTTGATAAAAAACGTTCACACAAATCATATTAAAAACCATAACAAAAAAGAGTTGATAATCATAGAAACTCTTTTTTAATTTTTTAAGATATAAAAAACATGTTATAATATTTTAGGAGGATAAAATATGAAATCAAAAGTATATTTTACTGAAAATATAACACCAGAAAACATTATAGAAATGTATAAAGTATTAAATAAAAATTTAAAAGCCAAGGTTGCAGTTAAAGTACATAGTGGTGAAAAAGGTAATAAAAATTATTTAAAACCAGAGTTTTTAAAACCTATGGTTGATTATGTTAATGGTACAATTGTTGAGTGTAACACAGCTTATGAAGGAGCGCGAAACACTACTGAAAAACATAAAGAACTTATAAAAGAACATGATTGGACAAAATATTTTAAGGAGGATGATTGTATGAGTAATGAATTAATTTATAATTATAAAAATGTTGATAGTGTTTTTGATAATATTAAAGAATTAGTTGTAAATAGTAGAAATAGAGTTTATTCTACATTAAATACTGAAATGATTAATTTATATTGGAACATTGGTAAAGCAATAATGGAGATATAACAAGGTGATGAAAGAGCAATTTATGGAGATGAGGTTTTAGAAAAATTATCTAAAAAATTGACAAATGAATTTGGAAAAGGTTTTTCTAAACGAAAT
>CAZSRL010000008.1:0-21706 GCA_964609615.1 uncultured Muribaculaceae bacterium | reverse complement strand
AAAATTATCTAAAAAATTGACAAATGAATTTGGAAAAGGTTTTTCTAAACGAAATTTAGAAAGAATGAGAAAGATTTATATTTGTTTTCCGATTGCGACAACACTGTCGTCGCAATTGAGTTGGTCATATTATGTTGAATTGATAAAAATAGAAGAAAAAAATTTTACAATTGGAATATTACTAGGAACCAATAAGAATAAGACTGTTGTACAATATACTTTACCAAAAAATAATAAAAATATATTTTCTTCAGAATATAAATTTCATATGCCAACAGAACAAAAAGTGATTGACGCTGTTGAAGAAGAAAAGAAAAATTTAGAGTTGAATAATTGATTTGGAGGTTAAAAATGAAATTAATAAATATTGCTAGTGGAAATTCTGCTTGGCGAGGATTAGAATACTATAATGAGCACAAAGTTTATAGTTTTAATAGAATTAATGAAAATCAGTATGAAGGAATAATTGAAGGAAATAATAAAAAAGCTCGGACTATAAAAGTTCGAGCAGATTTGCTTTTGGAGCAGGTGATGGGAATCGGACCCACGTGGTCAGCTTGGAAGGCTGAAGTTCTACCATTAAACTACACCTGCATTGCATTAATAATTATACTGATTTTTTTGTATTTGTCAATACATCAATATTATTTTATAATAAAGATGTGATATATATGAAAGAAAAAATTACAAACATAAAAACATTATTAAAAATTGATTTAATAGGTTTTACCAAATTAGATAATTATTATGAATTAGAGAATAGATATAACAAACAAAAACAACTAGGAAATAATTGCTCATTTCAAGTTGGTTCTATATATGATAAAACACATTTAAAAGATAAATACAACGAATATAATAGTTTTATTGTTGTTGGTATTAGTTATAACAATTCCTTATGTGTTGAAGATGAAGTGCATTTTTCATCTTTTTGTTGGGGAAATGATTATCATGAAGTATTATATAATAAGCTAGAAATAATGGGAAAAGAGTTAGAAAAAGAAGGATATAAATATAAATGTTTTGTTGATAATAATATTTTAGATGAAAGATATATTGCTTTTAAAGCTGGCTTAGGTTTTTATGGGAAAAATAACTTGTTGATAAATGAAAAAATAGGTAGTAATTTTTTTATAGGAGTGTTGATGACTGATTGTGTTTTTGAATATGACAAAGAAGTTCGTTCCACTTGCTTAAACTGTGATAAATGCATTAATTCTTGTCCGACAAAAACATTATCAAATAATAATTTTAATTCTAATATGTGTTTAAGTTACATTACTCAAAAGAAAAATATTACAGAAGATGAAAAAAAATTTATAAATAAATGTATTTATGGATGTGATATATGCTCTAACGTTTGTCCATATAATATTAATAAAAAATCCAATAATTTTACATTAGATGGAAAAAGTATTATTAAAAATTATAAAATAATTGATGAAGACAAATGGAATAAATATTATAAAAATAGCGCTTGCTATTGGAGAGGAAAAGAAGTTGTAAATAGAAATATAAAACTTGCAAAGGAAGTACTAGAAAAAAAATAACTTTTATGATAAAATCAATATAGGAGGGTAAAATGAAAAGTAAAAAAGATAATAAAAAAATACCCACTAAAAATTACATTATTTTAGCAGTAATTGTTGTAATAACAATTTTGTTAACTTTTTACATCAATGCATGGATTAAAACATATAAAGAAAATATGTATAGTGAGAGTGTTTTAAGTGGAAATGTTAAAGAAGTAAATATTAATGAACTTAAAGAACCATTTTATGAAATAAATGAAGTGGTTTTATATGTTGGTTATAATAATGATAAAGATTTATACGCACAAGAAAAAAAATTGTTAAAAGAAATTAAAAAGAAAGATTTAGTTGATGAAGTAATGTATTTAAATGTTACTGATAATAATTACTATGTTGATATATTAAATAAGAGATTTGGTAATGATAGTGTTAAACTAGGGAATGCGCCTTTATTAATATATATAAGAGGGGGAGAAACACAAAAAGTTGTAAAAATAACAAGTTATGATATGCTTCCAAAAGAATTTAATAAGATAGTAAAACAATATAAAATAGTGGATGGTTATTAATCCTCTTTTTTATTGTAAAAAAAAAATACTTATGCTATAATTTATATGGTAGGAGAGTGTGATATGAAGAAGGTAATACTTTTTGTGGTTCTTATCTTTTTATTAATGTTACCACTTAAGGTAAATGCAGAATGTTCCTATCAAGAACAAGCTAAATTAAATATGTTTGCAACTAATGTTAATTATTCTTATACATATGCAGGAAATATAACTAAATTTGATGTTACACTACACAATGTAAAAAAAGGATTATATATAATATTTAACGAAAAAAAAATATATCCAAATTCTGAAGAAAAAATTATTATAAAAGATGTGAACAACAAAGATAATAATAAAATAGTAATATATTCAAATGTAGATTCATGTCAAGATGAAATATTACCTATTAATTTATATTTACCTTTTTATAACGAGTATTATAATGAAAATGATTGTAAAGAAAAACCTGATAGTAATTCTTGTATTAAATATGTGACTGCTGTTAATACTGAAGAAGAAATAGAAAGCGGTACAAAAGCAAGAGATGCGGAATTAGATGCATATTTAAAGAATAGAAAAGAAGAATCAACAACTACAGTAATTACTAGAAAAATAATAAATTTTTTCACAAAAGAAAATATTGTATTATTAATATTAATTGGTTTATTTATTTTATTTATAATGGTATTTATAGGTAAAATTAAAAGAAATATAAAATTAAAATTTTAGGAGGAAAGAAATGAAAAAGAATAGTTTTGTAGTTATATGTATGTTGTTATCATTTTTTCTATTTACAAATGTAGTCAATGCTGCTAATTGTAGTGAAGAAGATATAGCACAAGCAAAGAAAGTGAAAGTATCAATGAAATTAACTTCCCATATGTTTAGAGGAGAAAAACAATATATGTTTGTTTTGACCGCTAATAATCTTAAAAGCAATATGAAAGCAACTATAGATACATGTGGAGAACACTTATTAACATTTACTTCATTAAAAAATACACAAGAATTATATGCAGCACAAGCAATATGTGATGCAGCATTCAAAATAGTTGATACTGAAAGCAATTGTACTTTAAGAGATGATATATATAAGATTCCAATGTTTAACCCATATAGTCAAGAAGCTATATGTGAAAAATACAGTGATTATAAATATTGTCAAGAAAGATATGTAGATGGAATTGATTTAGAAATAGTTAAAAAGAAGATAAACGCTCTTAAAAAAGAAGATCCGGGAGCAGCAAAAAGTAAAAAATCTGTATTAGTTGTTTTTGATAATATAAATATAACAGCAGCATTAATTATTATTGCAAGTGTTTTAGGAGCAGCATTAATAATGATAATTGTAGCAAATATTATAATATTTAAAAGAAAAACCAAAAATAGATAGGTGGTAGATAATATGAGAAAAACAATAATAATTAATTTAATTGGAATATTAATTGTAATGAGTTTATTCATTATAAAGTTTGGAATTGCCGATGCTCATGCAGCAACATATGGATATGGTTACAAACATAAAGGAGAATCTGGCAGAGTTAATATTTGTTTATCTTACGGAGGAAATAAGCATTGTCCTTTTGTTCATAAAATGAAGCGTAGTGGACAGACATGGGAATCATTATTCTGTGGAAATGCAGTGGCAAATTATTCTGGAGCCGGAGATTATTTATATAAAAAAATGGACTTGGAAGATCATCCTGATTTAACTAATTATAAAGCTGCAAAAGTAAGAGCTTTATATAATAATTCATTTATTCAAATAGGATATGCAAATGCTCAATCACAATTTCTTGCTTGGTGTAGCACAGATAGTGGTTGTAAAAAAAATTATAATAAAGTAAAAAATGTTTCTTCACAAAGAAATGTTAATGTTGCAGCTGTCCAAAGAGCAATTTGGAAATATACAAATGGTAAAAACTTTAAAATTTCAGGAGGAAGTAAAAACGAAAGAACAGCTGTGGAATATATGTCACTTTATTATGAAAGTTTACCAGGTGAAAGTAAAAATATATCTTCAATTTCTATAACAAGAAAATCAGGATATGCAAGTAGTGATGGAAAATGGCAAGTATCTTATCAATTAGGAGGAACTAATCTTTATGGATTTTCTGTAAGTAATTTAAAAGCAAAAAATGGTGATACTGAAAAAAATATTGATGTTAAATATACTTTATCAGGGAATGTCTTAACCGTTACAGCAGTGAGTGAAAAAGCATCATGTAATTATGACTTACAACTATCGTTTACTGTTAATGCTAAACAAAATGATAATGGACCATATTATTTCAAACATGCTGCAAGACAACCCGCTATTGGTAAAACAGAACCCGTACCTATTGCTGTTACACGTAATTATAACGAAACAATAACAGCAGACTGCAAATCACTAACATGTGACACTGATAAAAATATAGATTTAACTTGTGTAACAACAAAAGATGTAGTTAATTCATGTGACACTGATGTTAATGTTGTAAATGGTGGAGAAGAATCATCTGTAACAAAAAGTTATCCTAATGTTGAAAAAAGTTATTTAAAAGAAATGTTTGAAGCAACTATAAAAGATTATTATAAGAAAAGTGTTGAAGAGTGTGGAAAAACTAGTCCTTATTGTGATAATGATAGTTGTTGTAAAATAACTGTTAAATTAGGAAACTTTAATTTAGAATTTTCAGAAAAAAGATTAAAAGAAAAAGGAAAACTTTATAAACTTGTATCTGAAAAATATCTAAATATTAATAATATTCCTGAGTCTGAACGACAATACTATATTTATTTATTAAATGGTAGTGCTCTTTCAAAATTAACTGTTACACGTGAATGCTATACAACAAAAAATTCATGCGACTCTGTTGAAACAAACGCAACTAAAATTAAAGAATACGTTCCTGTATTAAAAATTAAAGTAAAAAAGAAATATGATGCGGAATATAAAAATAGCGAAACACTAACTAAATCAAACACTAAAAATGAAGTAAATAAAAGTGGTGACTATTGTACTTATACATCAACTTATGAATATAGTATTCCTGATTCTACAGAAATTGAATTAAATGAAAATGATGTAGATTGTGGAAAAATAAATGTAGATGTGTGTGATAGTAATGGAGAAAATTGTAATGACATTGATGAAGATAAAGCTTGTCCAATTGATGATAGTGTAAAAAACAAATGTAATCCTTATCCACTTACTTGTATAAGTGATGGTGTAAAGATATCGGAATGCGAAACAAATGGACAACAAGTTGTTTATAAATATGATGATAATGGATGTCCTTATGATTGTGAATGCGGAGCAAAAAGTAGTGCAGCATCATTCTATTTTAGAGCAGTTGATAATAATGATGTATTTCCAAATGAAAGAAAAATAACTGGAAATTGGAAAAAGTACACCAATGGTACTAGTAATGAAGTGTTATATTGCTCTGACAATAAATGCGAAATAAAAAATCAAGAGGATTTGTATAAAGAACCTGAATATTCTGTAACTTTAAATGCATCAGATATGAATAAAATAAAAGATTATAATAATGGAAGCGCTACAAGTAAAGGTAATAGTGGTTCAGCTGGAACACTTGTAAATTCTAATTATAAAAGTGAATTTTTGAAAACTTATTTTAATGATATATATAGTGATATTGGTGAGAAAGTGAGTGATAAATAATGAGAAATTCATTTTGGGGATATTTATTAATAGTATTAGGGATTGGAATAATTATAACAATGATTTTAATATATTCTTATACAAGTACTAATGAAAATGATTATTATTTATTAAAAGAAACAACTGAGGCAGCTATGATTGATGCTATTGAACAAGATCAGTTAAAGAATGATAAAGTGGTAATGAATAAAGCAAAGTTTATGGAAAGCTTTATTAGAAGATTTTCAGAAGTTAATAATGTCGATAGAGAATATAAAATAAATTTTTATAAAATCGTTGAAGATCCACCACTTGCAGTGGTTGAAGTAAAAACAACTACTGGAAATTTCGTAATAGATCAAGACTTAGTAAATGTACCAATTGTTAATAGAATAACTGGTATTATTGAAACAAAATAACAATAAAAAGATTAATTGTAATATGTACTTGCAATTAATTCTTTTTTTTTATATAATTATTGTAGTAATAAAGTAGAAGGAGAGAGAATAAGATGGGAAATTTTAAAGTAGGATTTAAACGTTTTTTAAGTAATAAAAATACTGTAACTATAATTTGTGTAATACTTGCGATAGGAATACTATGGTTTTCGTATAATTATAGAATAAATCAAAAAACTGAACCAGTAAGAGTTCCATATGCTAAGGAGGATATTCAACCAAGAACTGAAATAACAGCTGACATGATTGGATATAAAGAAATCCCTAGAGGAATGATTTCTGAAAATACTGTTACTAGTAGTGAGTTAGTTGTTGGAAAATATACAAATTATAATACAGTTGTACCTAGTGGAAGTGTATTTTATAAAAGTGTAATTGTTCAATATGAAGAATTACCTGATTCAGTATTTAGTGATATCCCAACTGGATACACAGTTGTTAGTTTGCCAGTAAATTTAGATTCAACATATGGTAATTCAATTTATCCTGGAAACTATATTGATTTATATTTGCAAACAAAAAATGCTAGTGGAAAAATTATGCTAGGTAAATTAATTGAAAGTATAGAAGTATTAGATGTAAGAGACTCATCAGGTAATCATGTATTTGAAAGTTCATCTGCTGATAGAACACCAGCATATTTATTATTTGCTGTACCTGAAGAAATGCATTTATTATTAAGAAAATCTAGTTATATAAGTGGAACAGCTATTATACCTGTACCAAGAAATAAAGAATATAGTGAAAATCCTAAGAAAACTACAATTTCTAGTGAATACTTAGAAAACTATATTAATTCAAAAACTGTATCAATACCAGATGAAAAATTACCTACATTATCTGATACATCAAGTGACACTGAATCCGAATAAGAATAAAATAAAAGAGTAAAGGGGAAAATTATGAATGACACACTTTTTTCACAAATAGATTTTGGTCCTCTTAAGTCATTTTTAGAAAATGATGATTTAACCGACTTGTCATATAGTAATAATGGACAAGTTTGGATTAAATCGTTAAGCAAAGGATACTATCAAGTAAATGCTCCTAGCATTAATAATGCTTTAATGGAGAAGATTGCTTTTCAGTGTTCTAATGTTATGGGAAAAACCTTTAACATGGCTCATCCTTTTCTAGATGCTGAGAGTGCAGAATTACGTTTAAACTTTATACATGATTCTATTTCTGTTAATGGAATAGCATGTACTATTCGTAAAACTCCTGCAAAAATAAGATTAAATAAAGAAAAATTATTAAATGAAGACTATATATCTTTGGAATTACATGACTTTTTATTTAAATGTGTAGAAGGACATTGTAATATAGTTGTAAGTGGAGAAACTGGTAGTGGGAAAACCGAACTTGTTAAATATTTAGCAAGTCATACTAAAACAGAAGAAAAACTAATCACTATTGAAGATACGCTTGAACTTCATTTAGATAGAATTTTCCCACATAGAGATATAGTTGCTATGAAAACAAATAATATAGCATCATATACAGATGTATTAGTGACTTGTATGAGACAAAATCCAAGATGGATACTTTTATCAGAAGTGCGTAGTGCGGAAGCTGTTATGGCTGTTAGAAATAGTATTTCATCAGGTCATAATATTATATCTACAATTCATTCAGATAAAGCAAGTAGTATTCCAATGAGAATGTATTCACTGTTGGAATCAAATCTAGATTTGGAGCAATTCTTAAAAAGTATTCATAGATATGTACAACTTGGGGTTCACGTAAAAGGTTATACTTCAAAAAAATATAATAGATTTCAAAGAGAAATTGTTGAAGTATGTGAATTCTATGTTGATGAAAACAATCAAGCAAAAACAAATATACTTTATTCAAAAAAAATGGATGGAACACAAGTATATAATAATCCAACAAAATATCTTCTTGCATATTTAGAAATGCAAGGAGTAACTATACCGGAAGAAACATTTATTCCAAAAGATGAACAATTAAAAGAACAGGTAGTTGAAAAGTTAGAATTCTAAAAAGAAGGAGGGAATTTTATGATAGAAATTGTTATTGTATCAATTATTATAATATTTATGATAACTTATCGTAAAAATAGTGGTGAAAGTTTATCAAAATACTTTGAAAAAACATCTGGCGAAATATATGATAAATATGCACCATACTCTTTTAAGCTTGTTAGAGAAAAAACAAAAGAATTAGGAAGAGAATATACAGCTAAACAATATATTATGCAAATATTAATTTTTGCAACAGTAGCGGCTGTAATAGGGTATTTATATTTCTATAGTTTAGTAGTAGTTATAATTTATATTTTTATCGCAGTATTATTTGTTCCTTATTTAGCTTATTTAAGATGCAAAAGAATATATAGTGAATTTATATTTGAACAAATTCAGATTTATTCAACTAATGTAATAATGGAATTTAACACAACCCAATCATTTGTAAAAAGTTTAGAGGGTGTTAGGGATTCCGAGGTATTAGAAGACCCAATTTTAAGTGATGTTAATAAAATGATAGAAATGGCTTATCAAAATGGTACTATTAATCAATCTTTAGAATTTTTTAATAAAAAATATGATTATTATGTAATAAGAAATATGCATCAATTATTTCTTCAAATAACAAATGAAGGTTCTAAAGATGCTGGAGAAGCACTAGAAAATATGTTACTTGATATTGATATGTTAGTTGAAAATGTATATAGAGATAGAATGGATAGAGCTAATTTCCATAAAAGATTTATTATCTTTGGAATGGTTTTATACTTACTTATAATGTTAATAGAATATTTATTAGGTAGAGATACATATGTAGAAATGTTAGATTTATGGTACATAAATGTTTTATTGCACTCTGTTGTATTAATTAATTCATATTTCCTTCTATCTGGTGAAAAATATTATAATGAGAATGTAGGTGCTGAATAATGGAAATATTAATAGTAGGAATAATTATAATATTTATGTTAACTTATAACAATACTATGAGTGGGAAACAATTCTTTAGTGATAATAAAGTATTATTTAATGCTCTTAGAGAAGATGATTATAATTTTCTTGTTATGAGTAAATATGGAGAAAAAGCAGATCCTGATGTATTATTTGAAAAGAGATTAAGTAACGCAGCTATTGTATTTTTTGTACTATTAGTTGTATTAATAGCTAAAATGACATTTTTAAATGTATTATTAGTTATAGTACTTACAATAATTATATTTAAATCAAATTATATTTCTTTAAAATCATATTATAATAGACATTTGCATGAAATTGATTTATTACTTCCATATTATTTAAAAAGTTTGGAAATACTTATTCAACATTATACTATTCCAGTTGCAATTGGAAAGTCAGTTGAAACAGCACCAGAAATTTTTAAACCAGGACTTAGAGACTTAATAGCTAAAATAAATGCAGGTAATTCGACAATTGATCCATATATGGATTTTGCAAAACAATATCCTGTAAGAGATTCAATGAGAATGATGAGACTACTTTATAGATTAGGTTTAGGTAATCAAGAAAGAAAACAAGATCAGTTAATTACTTTTTCTAAAACAATTTCTAATTTACAAACAAAAGCAAGAGAAACAAAGTATAAAGAAAGATTAGAAAAAATGGAAAAGAAAACAATGGTTATGCTTTGTGTAACTGGTATTGGAGTAATGATTATATTAGTATTCTCACTTGTAAAAATGTTTACTTATTAAAAAGAATTAATAATAATTCTTTTTTTCTTTTGTAGAAAAATACCCCTATATATAGTATAATAAATATAGGTGAAAAACATGGATAGAATGCAAGAATTAGTTGATTTACTTAATAAATATAACGCGGAATATTATACATATGATAACCCTACAGTAGATGATAGAGAATATGATCGTTTAATGCAAGAATTAATTAAATTAGAAGATAAATATGGAAAGTTAGATAATAGTCCTACACAAAGAGTAGGGAATTTTGTTATTGATGAATTTAAAAAAGTTGTTCATAAAATACCTATGTTTAGTCTTAGTAATGTTTTTAATGAAGATGAAGTAAGAAATTTTTGTAATAAAATAACTAAAGAAACAAATTGTAATGAATTTGTATGTGAATTAAAAATAGATGGATTAGCTGTTACTCTTGAATATAAAAATGGAAAGTTTGTATTAGCTTCTACACGTGGAGATGGAGTAGTAGGAGAAGATATAACACATAATGTTAAAACTATAAAAAGCATTCCTCTTACTTTAAATAAAAAAGTTGATTTAACTGTTCGTGGGGAAATTTTTATGAGTAAAAAGAGTTTTGAAAAACTTAATAAAATAAAAGAAAAGAATAACGAACCTTTATTTCAAAACCCAAGAAATGCCGCAGCGGGTTCTATTAGACAATTAGATAGTTCTATAGCTTCTAAAAGAGATTTAGACGCATTTTTATATCAAATACCAACCTATGATTATAGTACTCATAATGATGCTTTAAATTATCTTAAACAATTAGGTTTTAAAGTTAATCCAAATATAAAATTATGTAAAAATGTAGATGAAGTAATAGAATATATAAACAAATGGACATTAGATAGAGAAACTCTACCATATGAAATAGATGGTATTGTTATTAAATTAAATAATATGAGAATGCAAGAAGAATTAGGATTTACTGCTAAATATCCTAAGTGGGCAACTGCCTATAAATTCCCAGCTGTAGAAGTATTAACTAAAATGACTGATATAATATTCACTGTTGGTAGAACAGGAATGATAACTCCTAATGCTGTATTAGAGCCAGTTAAAGTAGCAGGTTCAACAATTAAAAGAGCAACTCTTCATAATGAAGAAAACATTATAAAAAAAGATATTCAAATAGGAGATTATGTTTATATTAGAAAAGCTGGTGATGTTATCCCAGAAGTTGTAAAAGTAGAATATTCAAAAAGAAAAAATACACAAAAATTTATTATGATAAATAAATGTCCTATATGTAATAGTGATTTAATAAAAAAAGAAGGATATATTGATGTATCATGCCCAAATGAATTATGTCCTGCTAGAAATATAGAAGGATTAATACATTTTGTTAGTAGAAATGCTATGAATATAGATGGTCTTGGAGAAAGAATAATGGAAGATTTTTATAATTTTAATATTATTAAATCAATAACTGATATATATAATTTAAAACAAAAAAAAGAAGAAATTATTGAATTAGAAGGATTTGGGCATAAAAAAATAAATAATATATTAGACTCAATTGAAAAAAGTAAAGAAAACTCATTAGATAGATTATTATTTGGATTAGGAATACCTGGAATTGGATCTAAAACAGCTAAAATATTATGTAAAAAATATAATGATATTGATAAATTAATTAATGCTAATTATGAAGACTTAATTAATATTATTGATATTGGACCTATTTTAGGAAAAAACATAGTTCAATATTTTAGAAATAAAGATAATATAAAACTAATTGATTCATTAAAAGAGTTTAATATAAATATGATTTACAAAGGAAATAATATAGTAATAGATGATAAATTTAATAATAAAAAATTTGTAATAACAGGTTCTTTTAACGTATCAAGAGATAAAATTAAAGAAATAATAGAATCATCTGGTGGTAATGTAACATCCACTGTAACAAGTAAAACAGATGTAGTAATGGTTGGTAAAGAACCTGGAAGTAAATTAGATAAAGCAAAAGAATTAAACATAGAAATATGGAATGAAGAAGATGTTATTAATAACTGTATGATAAAATAATCTAGTAATATTTATAATAGTATTGTATAATAAATATGAATTGAAAGAGGTGTATTGTATGAAAAAATTTAAAAAGAAAATGATGAAATTATATAATAAAAATAAAATAGTATTTATTCTTATATGTATAATGATTTTTTGCTTTATAATAATAGTAATTGGATTATTATCATCATTTTATAAAAATATAAGTACAAATAAATATGGAGATAGACTAGAAGGTATAAGAGAAGTTAAAATAGATAATAGTACAAAAAATGAATATGTTTCTAATATTGAACAATTAGATGGAGTATCTAAAGCTAGTGTTGATGTTAAAGGGAAAATTATTTATATTATGATTAGTTTTGAAAATGGAACTAAAATTAAAGAAGCAAAAAATATCGCAAATGAAAGTTTAAAAGATATAGCAAAAAAAGAAGTTAAGTATTATGATATACAATATATTTTATCTTGTACAGATAATGAAGAAGATTATCCAACAATGGGTTATAAAAATAATAGTAGTGATTCTATTGTTTGGATAAATAGAAATTAGGTATAAAACAAATGAAAAAAAATAAAAATATAAAAAAATATATAATTATTAGTGCATATGTAGTAGTAATAATAGGAGCTATTTTAGGTGTTTTAATATATATGAATAGTTCAAAAAGTGGTTATACACTTTTAGAAAAAAGATGGTTAAGTGAAAACAAAAATACTACATTAACAATAAAGACAGATAATACATTACCCGTATTCTCATATAATGGGGAAGGTATTTATTATAATTATATAGAAGATTTAGAAAAAGATACTGATCTTACATTTGATGTTATTAACACAGATGGTGCAGACTATGAATTTATAGCATCTAATAAAAGAAATAAAAAGAATATTTTATTTTATACTGATAACTATATTGTAGTATCTAAATTAGATAAAGAAATAAACAGTATAGATGAACTTAAATCAGAACAAATAGGAGTATTAAAAGATGATTTATCATATGTTTCATATTACTTTGGTGATGAAGCTGGTATGCAGTTTAAAAGCTATGAAAACTATTCTAAATTAACTGAAGCAATGGGAGATGAAATAAATTATATAATTATTCCTAAATATGAATACTTAGAAGATATAGTAGATAATAAATATAATATTTCATATAACTTAGATGGATTAAATCGTTATTTTGAATTAAGAGTAAAATCAAATAACAAAGAACTAAATTCAGTTATGCAAAAACTTTTAAATCAATGGCAAAAAAGATTTAATCAAAAATATAATGAATATTCATTAAACTTTTATGTAGAAAAAAATGATTTGTCTCAACTACAACTAGAAGCAATAACAAAAAAAGATTTAACACTAGGATATATAAAAAATATACCTTATGAAGGAAATATTCAAAGAAAATTCACAGGGCTTACAAATGAATATTTATCTGGATTCAGTGCCTTTACTGGTACAACATTTAATCATAAAGAATATAAAAATACAAAAGCCTTAAATAAAGATTTAAATAAAGATAAAATAGATATTGTATTAAACTATACTAACTTAACAAATGTAAATTATAATAATACTAGATCAATAGATATGCCTAATTATGTTGTACTTGCTCATAATAGTAATAATATAGTTGTTAATAATATTTATAGTTTAAAAGATAGTAAAGTAACAATGTTAAAAAATAATGATTTAACAAAGAAATTTAAAAACAAAGATATTTTTGCAATAGAAGAAGTAGAAAATGTAAAACAATTATTTAAAAAATCGGATGAAAATACTATTATAGTAATAGATAAGATAGTATATGATTCATATAAAAACAGTAAATTTAAAAAATATAATATAGTATATCAAGATGAAAATATAGCTTCATATAACTTTTTAATTAACAAAAATAATGAAACCCTATATAATTTATTTGATTATTATATATCTGTTAATAGTAATAAAAAAATAGCGTCTAAAGCTAGTTATGATACATATAAAGCTATAAAAGGAAATACAGCATTTGGATTTATAATTAATAATATTTTATATTTTACATTAGGCTTGTTAATAGTGTTATTTATAATATGGAAATTTAAAAACAAAGTAAAAGTTAAAAAGAAAATAAAAAAAGAAGATAAAATGATGTACATAGACGCAATGACTAATTTAAAAAATAGAAATTACTTGAATGATAATATGGATATATGGGATGATAATAATATATTCCCACAAACAGTCATTGTATTAGATGTTGATAACATAAAAGAAATAAATGATGTTCAAGGAAGAGAAGAAGGAGATAGACAAATAAAAGCTGTTGCTAATATACTTATTAATACTCAAAGAGAAAACTCTGAAATTATTAGAACAGATGGAAATGAATTCTTAATATATTTAATTGGATATGAAGAAAAAATAATTACAACATATATGCATAAATTAAATAGAGAATTTAAAAATTTACCATATGATTATGGTGTTCACTTTGGATATTCAATGATTACTTCTGAAATAAAATCATTAGATGATGCTATTAACGAATCTTTAGCAATGATAAAGGAACAAGAAGAAAAGTAAGGTGTATTAATGAAAGAAAAGTTAAAAGAAACTTGGGACAATTTAGTAAAAATATTAACAAAAAAAGAATTAAGTATACTACCAGGACAACTTTCTTTCTTTTTCGTTATATCAATAATACCAATAGTATCACTTATTTTTATAGCTGCTACATGGTTAAATATTTCATATGATTCAGTTGTTAGTTTTGTTAATAATGCTGTAAGTGAAGATATATCTAAAATAATATTACCATTCATATCAGGTAAACACTTTGATTATAAATTAATAATATTTATAATAATCGCACTTGTTATCGCAACAAATGCCGCTCATTCAATAATTATTACTTCTAACACAGTATTTAATATACCAAATTCAAAATTTTTACCTAGAAGAATAAAATCATTTATATTAACACTTATATTGATATTTCTAATGTTGTTTATACTTTTAGTACCAGTATTTGGACAAAATATTCTAGATCTCATAAGCCACTTTAATATAAATAATGAAACCCTTAATATATTAAAAGGAACATTACCATACTTAAAATGGCCAATAACAATATTTGTAATATTCTTTATTATTAAAGTAATATATACTATTGCCCCAGATGCTGAAATACCTAGTAGTTATGTTAATAGAGGAGCATTATTTACAACAATATTTTGGATATTAGCAACTGCTGTATATTCTTATTATACAGGTAATATAGCTAGATATGATATATTTTATGGTTCTCTTGCTAATATAATTATATTAATGTTATGGTTCTATTTAATGGCATATATATTTGTTATAGGTTTAGCACTTAACTATAGAAACTTAGAAAACTATATAACAAAAACACAAGAAATAAACTTAGATGAATTAAAACTTAATAAAGCTTTAAAAGAAGAAAATAAAAACAAAAATATAAAATAAATAATAAAAAAATATAAAAAAATATATTTAAAAAGTTGATATATAAATATCAACTTTTTAAATTGTAATATTATATATTGTTTGATATAATATCTCATAGAAGGAATAAAAAATGAAGAAGAATTTAAAGAAAATAATTAATAATATAAAAAAAGATTTTAATTTTAAAACTTTGAAAAAAAATTTCAAACAATTTTTTACTATAGAATCATTAAAATATAACTCAAAAAAGTATTTTTCAACTAATGTATTATTTACATCTTTTGTTATTCTATCTATCTTAATAGCGTATTTAGTTAGAATTAATACAATAGGTAATTACTTTGAAATAAAACCTATAATAATAGATTTAAGTATGATTTTAATGATAGGATCATTTGGATATTTATTAAAACCCAAACATCAGTTTAAATACTTTTTGGTTTGGATATTAATATTTTCGTTTTTAGGTGTTGCTAATTCAATATATTATGAATTCTTTATATCTTTTATTTCAATTGATTTAATAAGTGCATTAGGAGTAGCTAGTGAAGTAGATGATTCTGTGGTTGATAAGTTAGGTGTTTTAAATTTTATTTATGTTTTAGCCCCTATTATTTTATATATAGTACATAAAAAATTAGTAAAAAAGAATTATTATTTTGAAATAACTAAAGTTGAAAAAGGCAAAAAGATGTTTTTTAAAACACTTGGTGTTGGTATAGTAGCTATTCTACTTGTTGTTATAACTCTTTCTAGTATGGAAATAAGTAGATTTGTTAAACAATGGAATAGAGAATATATTGTTCAAAGATTTGGTATTTATACTTATACATTTAATGACTTAGTGCAAAGTGTTAAACCAAAAATAAATACTTTATTTGGTTATGATGAAGCAGTTAAAAGTTTTAGAGATTTTTATGCTAAAAAAGAAGACACACCTAATAATAAATATACAAATATATTTAAAGATAAAAATGTTATATTTATACATGCTGAATCAATACAAAGTTTCTTAGTTGATTATAAAATTAATGGTAAAGAAGTAACTCCTACTATTAATAAAATGACAAAAGAAGGACTTTATTATAGTAATTTTTATCCACAAATTAGTGTAGGTACTAGCTCTGATACTGAGTTTACTTTAACTACTGGTTTAATGCCAAGTAATACAGGTACTGTATTTGTTAGTTATTTTAACAGGACATTTAAAGCATTGCCGCAGTATTTTAATAATATGGGATATTATACATTTAGTATGCATGGTAATAAAGCTGATTTTTGGAATAGAAAAGTAATGCATAAAAATTTAGGTTATCAAAAATTTTATGCTAAAGATACTTATGATATAGATGAAACAGTAGGACTTGGTTTATCTGATAAATCATTCTTTAGACAAGCAACTCCTATTATCTCAGATATTAAAAAAACAAAATCTCCATTTATGTCAACTGTAATAACATTATCTAATCATTCTCCATTTGATGATGAAGAAAAATATGGAACTGATTTAGATGTTACAATGAAATATGAAACAGAAGAAAATGGTAAAACAGTTGAAAAAACAGCGAACTATTTAGAAGGAACAGAAATGGGAAGATATTTAAAGAGCTCTCATTATTCTGATCAAGCATTAGGAGAATTCTTAAATGAACTAGATTCTGCTGGGGCGTTAGATAATACAGTTATAATATTGTATGGAGATCATGAAGCAAGAATTGCTAAATCACAATTTAATAGAATGTATAATTATGATCCTGAGAATGATAAAACAAAATCAATAAATGATCCAACATATATAAAGAAAGAAAAATATGAATATGATTTACTTAAAAAAACTCCATTTATAATATGGACAAAAGATAAAAAATACAAAAAGAAAGTAAAAAATGTAATGGGAATGTATGATGTACTTCCTACAGTTGGAAATATGTTTGGTTTTTATCCTGAATATGCTCTTGGGAATGATATTATGAGTGATAGTGAAAAAATAGTAATATTTCCTAATGGTAATTTCTTAACAAATAAAGTGTATTATAACAATACTAAAGATGAGTATTATCCACTTACTAATGAAGCAATAGATAGAAATTATATAGAAAGATTAAAAACATATACTGAACAAAGATTAGAAGTTTCTAATAATATAGTAGTGCATGATTTAATAAAAAATGAGAATAAAAATACAAAGGAGTCTAAATGAAAAAGAAAAGATTAAATAAAAAAAGAGTATTTTATACAATAGTAATATTTATATTATTAGTTTTATTTGGTATAACTGCTTATAAAGTAGCGGGAGATATGTCTAATAATAAACCTAAACAAGTTAAACAAGAAATGGATGAAATAAAACCATATGGATATAAATTAGATGATAGAGATACAACTATATATAAAAAGACTTTTAAAGAACTTAAAAAGACATTAAAAGAAAATGAAATAAATGAAGAAAAATACGCTGAATTACTTACTAAATTATTTGTAATAGATTTTTATACATTAGATAATAAATTAGCATCAACAGATATTGGTGGTTTAGAATTTGTACATAAAAAACAAGTTAAAAACTTTCAATTAAAAGCACAAGAAACAATGTATAAACATGTAGAAAGTGATTTATATGGAGAAAGAAATCAAGAACTTCCTGTTGTTAAAACTATTAAATTAGAAAAAATAGAAAAAACAACATATAAATATAAGAATAATGATTATGAAGGATATAAAATTAATTTATCTTGGACATATAAAAAAGATTTAGGATATGATAAAAATGGTACTTTTATAGTAATTAAAGATAATGATAAAATAAATGTTGTTGAAAAAACAGAAATAGAAGAAGAAACATCAACTAGTGAAGAATAAAAATGCTAAATATTATTTAGTATTTTTTTTTGTAAAATTTTGTAAAAAAACAAAAAAATTTGAAGAATATTATATACTTTAACAAAAAAACAATTTATAATATATTCACTATAGGATAGTGTTTATAAGAAGAAAGAAGGGGATATTATATGAAAAAGAATATCGTTTTATTAATATTTGGTTTAATAATATTTTTTCTTTTTAGTGTGTCTACTTATGCTGCGACTATAATAAGTGGAACAGTTAATTCAAGTGATGGATTAAATCTTCGTAAAGGAGCAGGTACTAGTTACACAAAAGTAGCAACTGTTCCAAATGGATATTCATTATCATTACAAAGTACTACTAAATATAATAAATCATCTGCTTGTACAAAAGGATGGTATAAAGTAACTTATAAAAATGCAACAGCGTATGCTTGTTCAAACTATGTTGCTAATGTAACATTAATAGATACTACAAAAGTATATAATAATGTAGATTGGTCAGCAAGAATAAATGGAACAGATGTTAGTTTTAGACAAACTGCTTCATCTAGTGCTACCTTAATTGCTAAACTTAATTACGGAACTAATCTTTCTATTATAAGTAAAGGTACTTCAGGTAACGGATGTAGTACAAATTGGTATAGGGCTCAATACTTAAATAATGTTGGATATGTATGTGGAACGTATATATTTCAAAAAAATAATATAATTAATAATGCAACTACATATAACCAAACATGGGCATCAAGTGGTTTTCCAGCTAGTTATTATCCATATTTAACATATTTAAAAGCAAAATATCCAAAAGCAACATTTACTGCTGTAAAAACAAATACAAACTTCTATGATGCAGTATTAAGTGAATCAGGAAGTAATTATATACAAACAAAAGATACTAATTTAGTAACATCTACTAAAATGGTTGAAACAGGAGGATGGTATAATGCTAAGAATGAAACAATAGCGTTTTATCTAGATCCAAGAAATTTTTTAAATGAAAAAACAATATTTATATTTGAAGATAATAAATATACTTCAGATGGACATACAAGTAATGTTGTTAAATCAGTTTTCTCAAGTGGTTCATTAAGTACATATTCAGCATCTTTTGTATCATCTGGATCAAGTGTTAATTTAAGTCCAGTACATTTAGCAACTCGTGTAAGACAAGAAGTTGGTATTAATGGAAATAAAGCAACAGTTGGACCTTATTATAATTTCTTTAATATAGGAGCTTATAGTAGTTGTTCTGATCCATTATTATGTGGATTAACTTATGCTAAAAACAGTGGTTGGGATACACCAGTTAAATCAATAACAGCTGGTGCTAATCTATTAAAATCAAATTATTATAACAACAATCAAAAAACAAGATATTATGAAAAATTTAATGTTATAAATGGTAAATATTCAAATCAATATATGACAAATATAAATGCACCAGTAGCTGAAAGTACAACTGCTTATGAAAATTATATAAAAAATAATGTAACAAACTCTTCTTGGAACTTTATAATACCTGTATTTAATAATATGCCAAGTGTAACATCACTTCCAGCATCAACTACATCTTCAGTTGCGGTGCAACCAGTTACTCAAACAATATCAAATGTTTCAGGTTTAGATGCTTATTTAAATACATATAATTCTATAACAATAAAATGGAATAAAGTAAGTGGAGCAAGTGGTTATAAAATTTGGTATAGAAAATCAGGTACTAGTTCTTGGGATACATTTACTACGTCATCAAATAAAACAACTAAATATAATTTAACACCAGGTTATAGTTATTACTTTAAAGTAAAAGCATATAACAATGATATATATAGTTCATCTTATTCAAATGAAGACTACGCTACTACAATGACAAAATCAAAAATTAGATCTCTATCAAAAAAAGGAAGAAATAGTATTAAAATAAAATATGCAAATATTCCTGGAGAAACAGGATATAGAATATATAGAAAAACAAAGAATACAAATTGGGTAAGACTTACAACAAGAAAAAAAAGTTTATCACGTTCTTGGACAAACACAGGAAGAAAAAAAGGAACAAGATATTACTATAGAGTAAGAGCTTATAAAACTATTAATGGTAAAAAGATTTTTGCTCCATATTCAGATATAGTAAGTATTAAAAGATAGGAGTGCGTATGAAAGAAATAAAAAAAACATTATTGGTACTTGCAGTTATTGCTAGTACCTTTCTATTTAATTTAAATGTTGATGCAAGTACCAAGATTAATGTATCATCTGTTAATTCAACAAATGTTGGAACAACATTTAAAGTATCAGTTAATGTAGGAAGTACAGAAAACTTTGTTAAATATCAATATACATTAAACTATGATACAACAAAACTAGAATTAGTAACAGGTGCCCCTACTACTATTTGGAATGACAAAGAAACAAAATCATCAACAAAAACATTTAAATTTAAAGCAACTAATAAAGGTAGTTCACTTATAACTGTAAAAAACTATTCAGTAACTAATGCTAATAATAAACTATTAAGTGGAACTGATATAAATATAAGTGGATCAACAATTAAAACAATAGATAATAAAGAATCATTAAACAATAACTTATCTTCGTTAATTATAGAAAATGAAACCTTAACACCTGCTTTTGATAAAAATGTAACTAGTTATAACGTTGATTTAAAAAGTTCTTCAAAAACGCTTAAAATAACCGCAAAACCTGAAAATAACAAATCAAAAATAGAAGGCACAGGAGAAATAAAAATAAATGAAGGACTTAATACATTAAATGTAATTGTAACAAGTGAAAACGGAAAGAAAAAAACATACGTCATAACAGTAAATGCACCAGAAGCAAATCCAATAAAAGTAATAATTAATAATAAAACATACACAGTAATAAAAAACAAAGAAACAATAGAAAACCTATGTCCAAAAGGATATACTATAAAAACAATTAAAATAGACAATCAAGAAGTCCCAGTATTTTATAATGATTTAACTAGAATAACACTTGTTGTATTAAAAGATGAAAACAATAAACAAAAACTATTTATTTATAATAATAATAAATACACATACTATAACAAAATAACATTTGAAACAATAAACTTTTTACCACTAGAAGTAGAAAAAAAACTAATCCCAGATGGCTATAAACAAACTACAACAAATATCTTTAATAAAAAACAAAAAGTATATAAAAACACATCTAATCCAAAATACTATTTAATATATGGAATGAACTTAAATAATGGTAAAAAAGGATGGTATACATATGAACCAACAGAACAAACACTTCAAAAATACTATTCACTTAAAATAGAAGATGAAGACAATATAATAATAATTGTATTAGGTAGTATATTAATAATTATCCTAATAATAAATGTTATCGCGTTATCTAAAAAAGTAAGTAAAAATAAAAAAAGAAAAGACATGTTAAATTCGTTAGATAAAAAGTAAAGTGCACAAGTGAGTGCATGAATGTTCATAAAAG
>CAZSRL010000007.1:0-41429 GCA_964609615.1 uncultured Muribaculaceae bacterium | reverse complement strand
GTTAGTAATCTATTACTTAAACTCGAAAGTGTCCGAGTTTCCTATCAATCTGGTGCTCGTGGTCGGACTCGAACCGACACGGGTTACCCCAATAGATTTTGAGTCTATCGTGTATACCAATTTCACCACACGAGCGTTTAAAGAGTACATTAATTATAACATACTTTTTATTTTTCTGTATATTTAGATTCGTAAAGATCTATATCAGGTTCTCCATCTCCATCCATATCAAGTTTTGGTAAATCTTCTTTTGTAGCAAGTCCGAAATAATCTAAAAATTCATTTGTTATTTTAAATAAAGTTGGATGACCTATTGTATCTTTTTTACCCGCTTCTTTTAAAAATCCTCTAGATATTAATTTTCTAACCATATTATCACTATTTATACCTCTAATTTTTTCTATTTCACCTCTAGTAATAGGTTCATTATATGCAACTATAGCTAGTGTTTCTAAAGCAGCGTTTGAAAGTATTGTTTCATTCTTTCCTAATACTAATTTTTCATAATATTCTTTATGTTCACTTTTAGTAGTTAATTTAAAAGTATTTCCTAAAAAAGAAATTCTTATTCCTCTATCATCTTTTTCATATTCATGTTGTAGTTCATTTAATATCTCTTTTACTTCTTTAGAATCTTTTTCCATAACTCTACAAACATTTTCTAAAGATATACCTTCATCACCTACAACAAATAATATTCCTTCTACTATTGCTTTTAAATTCATTTTTTACCTCGCTAATTCTAAAATAATTTCTTCAAAATTATTTTGTTGTTTAATAATAATTTCTTTTGATTTAACCATTTCTAATATAGATAAAAATGTAACAATTATATTAGGTCTATTAACTTCTTCAAATAAACTATCAAATTTTACTTTATTTTTGGTCTTTAATATATTTCTAATAACAACTATTCTTTCTTTTACACTATATTCTTTTTTTGTTTTTTTAGTAACTCTTGGTTTACTATATTCTTGTCTTTCTAATATTCTTTGTAAAGCACTTATTAAATCATTAACACTTACTTCTCCATCATTAGTTAATTCTTTATCTATTATTTTATTAATGTTTTCTGGATTTTTAGTATAATATATTTTTCTATTTTCTTCAAGTTCTTTAAATTTATATGTATTTTCTTTATATTTTTTATACTCTAATAATCTTCTTGTAAGTTCTTCTTCATTATTTTCTTCATAATCACTTTGTTCTTCATTTAAAGATGGAAGTAAATGTCTACTTTTCATTTCTATAAGCTCTGCGGCCATAACTAAGTATTCACTTGCGATATCTAAATTTAATTCTTCCATACTTTGTATATAATCTAAATATTGTATTGTTATTTCTTCTATTTTAATATCATATATGTCCATTTTAGATTGTTTTATTAAATGAAGTAATAAGTCTAGTGGACCTTCGAACTCATTAATTAAAAACTTTTTCATTTTTATCACCTATTTTTACCACTAAAATTATAACATAAAAAAAGAAAAAAGTATAAATATACTTTAATTTCTAGGTTTACTTATAACTCCCATTATAAATGCCATTATAATTGTAACACTAAGTCCACATGATACAGGCGCTAAAATATTTGCAAGTATTCCATATATTCCATTTGTTTTATATCCTATTAACGCTCCTTCATAAAGTAAATTACCAAAGTTAGTTATCATTAAACTAGCACCAACGTTTGCGTATTTAATAAACAATTCATATACTCCTATAAAAGATAAAAATGCTCCTAATAGAACAAATAAAGAATTTAAATGACCTGGTGTAAGTTTTGTATTATCTAGTATTATTTGTCCAATTAAACATATAAAACCTCCAAATAAAAATGCATATACTAAACTCAATCTATCACTTCCAAACTAACAGCATGACTAATTGATGGTATACTTAATCTTAATTTACTACTTAAAGATGAATGTAGACTACCAGTCGCTACTATTAAAATCTTTTTATATTTTTTTGTTTTTAATATTTTATTAAACAAAACAAGAGGCAAACAAATAGGTCCACTTCCACCCGCTATTTCATCTCCTTTTTTTGAGTTATATAAAATAACACCAGCATCTTTTACATTATTAAGTTTAATGTTATATTTTAAATATAAATACTCTTTCATAACATCTAATCCATACACTCCTAAATCTCCAGTTAAAATTAAATTATAATAATTTGCTTTTCTATTAGTTGATCTTAAATGTTCTTCAATCACTTCAGCACATGAAGGAGCCATAGCAGCTCCAATATTATTTATATCATCATACCCAATATCAAATACTTTTCCTATTGTAGCACTTTCTATTTTTATCTTTCCATTATTCTTAGTTAATAATGAACTAACAGCTCCTGTTGAAGTAAATGTACTTACTTTATGTTTTACTGCTCCATATTCAATTGGAAATCTAAATTCCCTTTCACTTACTAAATTATGAGAACTAGTAACACATATTATATTTTTCATTAAATTAGATTCTAAAAAAGATGAACCTATTATTAAACTTTCAACAAATATTGCACAAGCATTATATAAACCTAAATAAGAAATATCTTCTTTACTAGCACAAATATTAGAAGATAATAATTGATTATTTAAGTCTCCTCCTATTAATAAATCAATATTCTTCTTTTTAATATTACTTTTATTTATTAATCCATCAATAACTTTTTTTTGATACATAACTTCTGCTTCTAAAATATTTTTACTTTTATAATAATAATCATCTACACAAACATCTACTTCTTTTGCAACAGAAGGATTATGTTCTAATGAACCAATTAAACTAAAGGAATCTAACAAAAAACTTTTTTTAAATCTTATAGTACTCAAAAAATCAACCCCTTAATTAAAGCAAAAATAAAAGCACTTATTATTCCATAAACAATAACTGAACCCGTTAGTTTAAACATATTAGCACCTATTCCATATATAAAACCTTCATCTTTATTATCCATGGCACTACTACTCATTGCATGAGCAAACCCTGTTATAGGAACTAAAACACCTGCTTTAAAATATGAGCTTATTTTATCAAATACACAAAGACCAGTTAATATACTTGAAGTGATAACAAAAATAATAGTAATAATTGTATAACTATCTATTACATTTATATTTAAAACATTAATAAAAAACAAATGTAACATTTGCCCTATTAATGAAATAACTCCGCCACATGTAAAAGCAAGAAACATGTTTTTTATTTTATTATCTTTGCAAGAATTTCTATTTACAATTATTTTAAATTCTTCTTTATTCAACTATATCACCTATATTTAGTATGAAACAAACAATAAAAAAACATACAATTTATTATTGCATGTTTTCTCTTATTTTACTTAAAACTTTATTTTCATATCTTGATACTTGCACCTGATTAATATTTAATAACTTTGCTGTTTCACTTTGAGTGTAATCTTTTAAATATCTATAATTTATTAATTCTTTTTCAATAGAAGATAGTTTTTCTATTTCATAATTTATTTCTGCTTTTAATTCAACGTTTTCTTTTTTATCTTCTATTACTTCATAAAAACTATTTATATTATCATTATTAATTTCTTTATCTAAACTAAGTTCATATTCACTAGCGTTTATAATATCCTGTAGTGTTTTTTTATCTATATTTATATATAAAGATATTTCATCTAAAGAAGGTTCTCTACTTAGTTTTTGAGTTAATAATTCATTTATTTGTATGTATTTTTTATAAATTTTTAAAGTATCAGGACTAAGTTTTATATTTCTATCTTTTCTAATATATTCAAGTATTTCTCCTTTTACAAATAAATAAGCATATGTTGAAAATTTAGTATTATATTCTTCTTTATAAGATTTATTTGCTTTTATTATTCCTATAACGCCTACTTGATATAAATCCTCTTTTGAATTATAGAATGAATATTTATTCATTATGTCATATATTATCCATTCATTTTCTTTTATTAATAAATAATCAAGTTTATTCATAGTTTAAACAACTCCAACGCTGTTAATTCACTATCTGTTTTGTAAAATTTGTCATTTAAAACAGATTCATTTATTTGAATTTTCATTTTATCATTTATATTACAAAATGTTATTTTACCACAATTACTTTTTATTAATTTATATATATTTAATAAACTATTTACTCCACTATTATCAATTGAATTTAAATTTTCTAAATTTAAAGCAAGAAACTTAATTCCAACTTGTAATACAATTGGAATTAATTCATTTTCAAATTCATTTATATTTTTGTTTATTAAATCTCCATTTACTCTAACAAATAAAACACCTTTTTTATACTCAATGTTAGTTTTCATTATCTGCCTCCTTATACACTATAAATTATTTTTATTAATTATTAAACTAATTCGACAAAAATATATAATTATTTCGTTCGACTTTTTTTAACAAATAATACACTTGTTATTAATACTACAGTAGTTAATATAATAAGCACCATTATATAAAATATACTTAATTTATTATTATTTTTTTTATTAATATTACTTAATTTTTTTTCTTGTCTATATATTGTACTAGTTTGTTTTTGTCGATTATTAATTTTTTCTTTTGGTTTTTCTTCTATTTTATAACTAACCCGCTCTTCTAAATAAACTATATTATTTGCTTCTTTATTGTTTGTTTTTTCTACTTGTTTTATTACACTTGTTTGATAGTCATTTTTTACTAATTCGTCTTTGATAATAATATAATCTTCTTCATCTTTTATATAGCCTTCTTTTTGTTCATAATAACCATCTGCATACTCTTTTTCTTCTTTATAACATTCATATAATTTTTCATAATAAAGATATGATGGTACTTTATATGATGATGTGACATTAAAATCGTTTTTTGTATATATATTTTTATTATCAAAAGTTTTATTATAAGTAATGATATCTCTACTACTAGAAGCAAATATATTTATATTAGATGCGACCTCAAAGTATCTTAAATTAACATCTATTTTTAAATTATTTGCTTTTACTTTTTCATGAAGAACAAACAATACTTCTCCATTATTATAAAGTTCTAAATATGTTTTAGTAGCAATAAAATTTCCTTCACTACCACAATTTTTACAATTTACAAAATTATAATTTATCTCTTTATTAGTACTACTATCATATACATGTATTGTATTTAATACTAGTATTCCTCTTTCCATTTTTACATTATTAATACCAAAATATAAGATATTTTCAATATCAAGAGATTTATCTATAGTTGAGTTTTTAAAAAATACATCTTCTTCATTTAAATATTTTGTTGTATTAGTCTCTTCATTATATAAAATATTTTCTTTATAATTTTGTTCATTTAAAATATTATTACATTCTTCTTTTTTTACATATTCAATATCTTTTTTTATAACTTTATACCACTTATAATTTATAGTATCAGCATCTATATTTAATGGGATACAAAATAGTATAATTAGTATGATTAATATCTTCTTCATTTTTACCTCCTATTATTTTATTTTCTTTTTTCAAAAAAAACTCTCGTTTTTACTTAAAATTTGTTATAATTAAAATAGAATTAATAAATATAATTTAATTAGAAAGGAATATAATATGAAAGTACATTTTATTGGTATTGGAGGAATCAGTATGAGTGCTCTTGCTGAGATATGTCTAGATAAAGGATACACAGTAAGTGGTTCTGATATACAAGATTCTTATTTATTAGAAAAACTAAGACAAAAAGGAGCAACTATTTATTTAGAACAAAAAAAAGAAAATATTAAAGATGATGTTGAAATGATTATTCATACAGCTGCGGTTGATGAAGAAAATCCAGAAATGGCAGAAGCACTAAGAAAGAAAAAGATACTTTTTTCAAGAGCTGCATTTTTAGGACAACTTATGAGAGAATATGAAAACACAATTGCAATTGCTGGTACACATGGTAAAACTACTACTACTTCACTTTTGGGAACAATTTTTGAATATTCTAAATTAGATCCTACCATTTTAGTTGGAGGAAACTTAAGTATGATAGGAGGAAATGTAAAAATTGGAAGTAGTTCTCACTTCATTGCTGAAGCGTGTGAATATACAGATAGTTTTTTAAATTTTAATCCTAAAATAGGAATTGTATTAAATGTAGATAAAGATCATTTAGATTATTTTTCTGGTATAGAAGAAATAATATCTTCATTTAATAAATTTGGTAAAAAGCTACCTAAAAAAGGTTATTTTATAATTAATGGAGATGATAACAATACAAAGAATATTACTTATGGAGTAAAAGCTAAGGTTCTTAAATTTGGAAAAGGTAATAACAATGATGCCATTATAAAAAATATTAAATTTGATAAAGAGGGTTATCCAATATTTGATTTAACATATGATGATAAAAGTTTTGGAACATTTAAATTAGCTGTTAAAGGAACACATAACATATATAATGCAACTGCTAGTATAATTGCAAGTTATCTTTCTGGTATTGAAATTGAGACAATAAGAAAAAATATAATTAAATACATTGGTGTTGGAAGAAGATTTGAAACTAAAGGAACATATAATGAAGCATTAATAATGGATGATTATGCTCATCATCCAAATGAAATAAAAGCAACATTATCTGCTGCTAAAGATTTAAATAAAAATAAAATATATGCTATATTTCAACCACATACATATAGTAGAACAAAACTTTTATTAAATGAATTTTCTGATTCATTTAATAATGCTGATAAAGTTATTATTACAGACATTTATGCAGCAAGAGAAGATAATCCGGGAGATATTTCTTCTCAAGACCTTGTAGATAAAATTAAAAGTAAAAATATAGATGCTATTTATATAAAAGAGTTTGATGAAATAGTAAAATATTTAAAAGAAAATGTAAAACCAAATGATTTGGTTATTACTTTAGGAGCTGGAACTATATATAAAGTTGCAGAAGAAATAGTTAAATAAATCTAGATAACATCTAGATTTTTTTTGTTTATAATATATTTAACGAACCGCTTATTATATCTTTTAAATTATTAGTAAATGTTTTAAAATAATTTGCTTTTTTTACATTTTTATTAGTTATAATATTATAATGTTTTTTTTCATCTTTATAATTAATTGTTAAAGTACCTATTTTTTCTCTTTTGGTTATTGGAGCAATTTTATTATCTAGTTTAATATTATATTTATATTTTTTATACTTCTCACCTTTTTTTATAATTTCTTTTACATCATCTTCTACATAATAGGGATATATTCTATCTTCTGAATTGCTAATGCTTATATTACCTAGTTTTTTATTATTACTTAAAATAGTTTTAGCATTAAACATACTATACCCATATTCCATTAATTTAATTGTATCTTGTGTTCTTTGTTCTGAAGTACTTGATTTCATTACTACACTTATAAGTCTCATGTTATTTTTTATAGCAGTTGCAGTTATTCCATATCCAGCTTCATTTGTAAAGCCTGTTTTAAGGCCATCCATGCCCTCATAAAATCTAATTAACTTATTTGTATTAACTAACCAAAACTTTTCTCCATTAGGCTTATTCATATATGATTCATATGTTTTAGTTATTTTTAAAATATCTTTATGTTTTACTAATTCTTTTGCCATTAAAGATAAATCATAAGCAGTTGTTAAATGCCCTTCTTCATCTAAACCACATGGGTTTTTAAAAGATGTGTTTTTTGCTCCTAACTCTTTAGCTCTTTTGTTCATTAAAGAAACAAAATTTTCTTTTGTTCCACCAACATACTCTGCAAGAGCAACACTTGCGTCATTAGCAGATGCTATACCAGAACCCTGAAGCAATTCCTTAACAGTTATAATATCTCCTTCTTGTATAAATAATTGACTACCTCCCATTGAAGAAGCATTTTTACTTATTCTAACTTTATCACTATATTTAATAGTGCCATTTTCTATATTTTCTATTACTAGAAGCATAGTCATTATTTTTGTCATAGAAGCAGGAGCAAGTTTTTGATGAATATTTTTTTCATATAAAATCTCTCCTGTACTTGCTTCAATTAAGATTGAAGAAGTAGCACTTGGAGTTAATTCTTCTGCTTTTGCTTTCAAATTTATAAAAAACATTAATAATAATGAAATAACAGTAAATAATAAAATCTTTTTCATAACATCACCTACTATAAAAATATGTTTTTTCATTTTCTTTATAACAAAAGAATAATTATTTTTTAATAAAATATATTTTAATGGTGAACTTATGAAAAAAATAATATTAATATTTGTTTTAGTTTTAATAGTTTTTTTTGTTTTATGTTTTTTTTATAAAGAAAGTAAAAAAGAAACAAATATATTTTTAAAAATAAATAAATATGAAGAAAAAAACAAAAAAAGATATTATGAGTACTATAATAAAAATAAAAAAATGAGTTTAAAAAAAATAGTATTAAACGTTAATATGAATTTAGATATTAAAGAGTATCAAAATATAAAAACTATTACTAATCCTAATATGTTATCTTTAGTAAATAAACATTATAAATTAAAAAGTAATTACAACCCATATAATTTAATAACTATTAAAAAAGAATTTACAAACAAAACCATACAAGTAAAAGATATAATGATAAGAAATTTATATAAGATGATTGATGATATGATAAAAGAAAATTTAGAACCAATAATAGTAAGTGGTTATAGAACAAATGAATATCAAACAAAACTATATAATAATTATAAATTAAAAGATAAATTTGCTGATAAATATTCTGCTAGGCCAGGGCATTCAGAGCATGAACTTGGAGTATCTATTGATATTACTAAAAAAAATCACTCACTCAATTCTTTTGAAAAAACTAATGAATTTATTTGGCTTAAATATAATTCATATAAATATGGTTTTATATTAAGATATCCAAAGGATAAAGAAAACATTACTAAATATATTTATGAACCTTGGCATTATAGATACATTGGAAAAAAACATGCAAAAAAAATTCATAAGTTAAATTTAACTTATGAAGAGTATTATGAATTATATATTAAAATATAACTTTATTTTCTTAAATTTTCACTTACTAGTTCTATATCTTCTGTTAATTGTTTAATTCTTTCTATTATTCTTCTTGCTTTTACTTTATCTGTACTATCTTTAGCATCTCTTAAATGACTTTCTAATTCTCCTAAGTTTAAATTAGAAGTTATAAAAGTAGCTAAGTTATTGTCCATTCTAGTTTGTAAAATATTTCCAAGTATTTCATCTCTACTCCAAGATGTATTATTTTCTGCTCCTAAATCATCTAAAAGTAATATATCACATGTTAATATTTCATTAAAAACACTTTTATAGCTATTATCACTAAATGAATCTTTTAATTTTTTTAATAAATTTGGATAGTATACAATTACTCCATAAATATCATCTTTAGCAAGTTCATTAATTAAAGCACTAATAATAAAACTTTTTCCACTTCCAAATGAACCATGTAAAAACAACCCTTTTTCACGTTTTTCTGTATTGTATTTTTTTATAAAATTATTTACATATTTTAATACATTTATTCTATTTTTATCCTCTAGATAAACATCTTTCATTTTAGCATTTTTTAAAAATGATGGCATTTCAAAATATGTTATATTATTATTTTCTTCGTTTATTTCTTTCTTTTTATATTTACAAGCTTTATAAGAAAATGTAAGTTTATCTTCTTCTATAAATGGATAATTAACATAACCAAGAACTTTATTTAAACATTTTCCTAAACCTTTACAATTTTTACAATTTTTTAATTCTGAAGTAGTATTTTCTAATCTAGAAGTGTATTTCATTAATATTTTTTCATCAGCTCCTAAACTATTACATAGTTTAATAAATTCTTGATCTTTTGTTGCTAAAGTAAAATCTCTTTTTAATGTATTATTTAATTCTTTTTTATTTTTTACAAATTTATTTATATTTTCCATAATCTTATTTATAACACTTCATCATTTCTTCAAGTTCTTTTCTTTCTTCTTCTGTTATAGTCTCCTTCTCTATTTTTTTATCAAACCATAGCGGAGTTTTTTCTTCCTTTGTTGGTTTTGTTTGAACATATTTCTTTTTATATTTGTTATGTTCTTTTTCCGCTATTTCCATTGCTTCTTTAGCTGTTTCTATATTAAGCCTTTTCCACTGACCTGCGATAGTTTCAACATATGCTCTATTTAATTTATTATTATTAGTTCTTAAAACATAATCAATTAATACATTAACAACAGCAGGGTTTAGTTTTAAATCAACTATTAAATCTTCAAGTAATTTCATATCTCTAGTAGTTGGTTTATCTCCTTTATTCTTTGCTTTTAAAAACTCATATGGACTATTATCCTCAAATACTTTAATTAGTCTTCCCTTTCTAGTATTATCTCCTATTGAGCTTCTAACATAGTCAGGTTGAGTTTTAAATATTAAATTAGGTAATTTATTATTATTATTATATTGATAAAACTTCCTAGTGTTTTTTCTTAATTCTTCTTTATCAATTAAACCTTTTTCATTAATACATGTTTTAATTATTTCACTCATATTTATTGGATCAATATCATATATAAATCCAAGATTAACAATTAATTCTTTTATTGTTTTATTAAATGCTTTATCATTAATTATATTTTTAGGCATAGAACAAATTATTAAATCAAAATCATAATCTAATTCATAAGCAAGTTTAAGTTTATTCTTACTTAAAACTTCTGTGTTTTCAAAATCAAGTAAATTATAACTTTTAGATGAAAAAGTCATATCAAATTTACTAGTAATATCTTCATAATCATTTAATGCAAGTTTAGGTATTTTAAAATAATTTAATAATCTAGTATATTCTTCTTTACCAACATAATTAAATAATACTACATTAAATATAGGATGATTAAAAAACTCAGATGCACTTAATGGAGAATATATTTCATAAACATAAGAATTAATATTACCACTTTTATAATAAGTTTTTAATAGTCCAATACCTTCTAATTTTATTCTTGCTTTTTTAATTGATTCTAAACTTATATTTAAAGCAGTCATTAAATGATGATGATTTAATTCAACAGATAAATAGCTATTAGCTCTAAGTTCATTATATAGTGTTAAATAAAGAGCAACACTATCATTACCTAATAAAGGCATATAAAGCATATTTAATATTAACTTATCATTTTCAGATAAAAGACTTTTATTTACTACTTGATATATATCAGCAGGTAAAAGAGTTGCTTCTTTCATAATCATCACCTATTAATTATTCTAAACCACAAAGGTAAAAAAGAAAAGAAAAAAGTAGTTTTTTTATTAACAACTTTATTCACATTTTCACTTATATAAAAAAATGAATAAATTATTTATATTTATTCATTTGATTCATAAGTTGATTAACTTGCTTTTGGTTTGGTTGTCTTCCCATACCTCTCATTAATGCTTTTATCATATCTTCATTTATAGGTGGGTTTTTTTCTAATTCTTTTTTAAATACTTTTTTTGCGATTAAGAATCCTATTATAGCTCCCGCTATTAAACCTCCTACTACTAATAATATATCTACTACCATAGTTTTTCCTCCTTAGCTATTTATATTTTATCAAAATAATATTTTTTATACAAGGGTTGTAGTTATTTCTTTTAACCAAAAGTAGTCTATATTTATAAAATCACATACAAATAAATTTTTTATATTTTTTATATCATTTAAAAATATAGGAAAATTTACATCTGTTTTTATTTTAATGTATGAATTATTAATAAATATTTTTGTTTTTTCGTTTCTTAAATAATCATTATATGTATGAATATTTAAATGATTTGTATAATTAATATTATCTCTATAAATATCTTTTAATAGCATATTTACTTCATCTTTTTTAATTCTTTTAATTAATTTTTGATAAAGAGATACACCTAAGTTTAAATTATCTTCATTTATCATATAAATACTTTCTAATGTTTCATATAGTTTATTTGGATTATTTTTAACTATAGGAATTAACTCTTCACTTATTTTAAATATATAATATATTCTCATAAAATATCACCTAATTTATTTTAATATATAAACTAAGTGAAATTTGTCGAATTATTTTAAATATTTACTTTTTAATGTAATATCTACTTTTTTAGATAAATCTATTTTTTGCCCTTCTGGGACTGATTGACTTACAGCAAAACCATAACCATTATAATTAAAGTTTAAACCTATTAAGTTTCCGTAGTTTGTTATTTCTCCAGTTGACCAACCAGTCATGTTTGGCATTGTATAATTAGCCAAGTTTGTTAGTAAAAATACTTTTGTATTTTTGTTTACTATTGTTTTATTTTTAGGATATTGATTTATTATTTTATCTCCATCACCTATCATTATTGTATTTAAATTGTTATTTTTTAAATCTTGTATAGATGCTTTTGTTTCTTTATTAATGTAACTTTTTATTTTTAATTCTTCTGTTTTATTAGAATTATCACTAGTATCTACATTTATATATTTTCCAATGTTTTCTATAACTGGTTTAATTCTTTTAGCAAGGGTTCCACCAAATTTACTAACTGAAACGTACATTAATACTTCAGGATCATCTTTTGGAAAAATTGAAGCAAAACTTTTTACATAATTATTTCCACCTTTTAAGTATCCTCCATTTGGATTTGCTATTTCTGCGGTACCTGTTTTTCCAATAACATCATATCCTTTAACTGCATATGCTGTTCCAGTTGGATATTGACTTTTATCATTAACAACTCCATACATTAGATTTTTTATTTTTTCTGCGGTTTCTTTGCTATAAACTCTACCTAATGATGTTTTTTTGTTTTGTTTAATTACTTTTTTATTTGTTGGATCAACTATTTTTTCAACTATATATGGATTTAGTAGTTCTCCATCATTTGCAATTGATGTAAGAGCTTTTACATTTTGTATTGGTGTAGTATTTATTCCTTGACCAAAAGCAGCAGTTGCAACTTCTGTTTTATATTTAAAACCCAGGTCTCCAGAAAATTCATTTGGAAGAGTAATTCCAGTTTTTTTACCAAAACCTAATTTCTTATAAAAATCCATTAGTTTATTTCTTCCTATTTTAAAACTTAAATTACTAGCTGCCACATTGGAAGATGCAAGAAATCCATTATCATAAGTAATTCTACCCCATCCTGAGTTATTCCAATCTTTAATAGTAAACTCATCAATTTTTATTTTTCCAGAATTATATTTGTCACTTCCATTATATAAACCATTTTCCATGGCCGCCATAAAACTATACATTTTCATTGTTGAACCAGGTTCATAAGAATATGATACTAATGGGTCATGATAATTTGTTATATTTTTTGTATTTGGATCAAAACTAGGTGTACTAGCAGTTCCAAGTATTTCTCCTGTTTTGGGATCTGCAATTGTAAGTGTTGCCCACTGTACACCATCTTTTTTTATTTTATCAATTGTTTCTTCTAAAAACATTTGTATATTTATATCTATGGTTAAATATATATCTTTTCCATTTTTAGGTTTTTTTGTTATAGACGGTGTATTTGCAATTTGATATCCATACATATCTTGTTGGTATTCTTTATAACCATCTTTACCGGATAATAAATCATCATAATAAAGTTCTATTCCAAATTCACCTTCTATATCACTTGTTTTTTCATTCGTTTTAGCATAACCAATTGTATATGAAGCAAAATCTCCATATGGATAATATCTTTTTGTACTTTCACTAAACTCGATACCAGGTAAATTTAATGCTTCTATTTTTTCTTTTTCAAGTTCTGTTATATCTCTCCCACCCGGGCCTAATTCAACTTGATATGAATCCATATTTAATAATTTTAATATAGAAGACGAACTCATATTAATATACTTAGATAATGTTTTAGCAGTATTTTCTTTGTCTACTACATGCTTAGGGTTATCTTTATCTTCTGTTCTTTTTGGATTTAGAAAAGCAACTACTGTATAACTATTTACATTTCTTGCTAATATTTCTCCATTTCTATCTCTTATTGCTCCACGTTCTGCTTTTAAAGTTTTTTTAACAGTATCTCTAGAGTCTGCAAATTTTTTTAAATTTATTCCATCTATTTTAGGAGATAATACAACATATGATAATTTAACCATTATTGCAACAAATAAAAAAACAACACCTAATATTAATAATTTACTAATTCTAACGGTATTGTATCTTTTCACTTGTCTTCACCTCTTAATTTGCATCTGCAATTGTTTTAATATTACTATTATTATACTCTAATCCTAACTTATCTGCAACTTTTTGAACTTTATCAAGAGATGCCAGTTCATTTATTTTCATACTCAAACTTTCATTTCTTTTATCTTGAATATTTAATTTACTTTTCATACTTTCCACTTCAATATTTGTTTTAGAAAGCATTGCTTTTGATGAAACTTCACATAAAGGAAAAGCAATTAATAAAGTGATAAGTATTGTAAATAAAAACTTTTCACCTTTTTGATTTTTTGTTTTTCTTTTTCTTGACATAAGTTTCATCTCCTTTTTATATTTTTTCAATTATTCTTAATTTTGCACTTCTACTACGATTATTTTCTTCTAATTCTTCTAAAGATGGCAAAATTGGTTTTTTATTAATTATTTTAGCCTTAGCTTTCATATTATCTGGTACTATAGGTAGTTTTTTACTCATTTTGTCATCTTCAGATAATTTTTTAAATACATTTTTTACTATTCTATCTTCTAGAGAATGGAATGTTATTATGCTTAATCTTCCTCCAGGTTTTAATAAATTAAATGCATTTATTATTGAGTCTTCCAATATCTCTATTTCATTATTCACTTCTATTCTTAATGCTTGAAATACTTTTCTAGCAGGATGTTTTTTATTTCTATAACTAATTGGAACGTTTTGTTTAATAATATCCGATAATTCTAAAGTATTAGTTATTTCTTTTTCTTCTCTTCTTTTTATTATTGCTTTTACTATACTCTTAGAGTATTTTTCTTCTCCGTAGAGAAAAAAAATATGTTCCAATTTTTCTTTTGAATAAGTATTAATTATTTCTTTAGCAGTTAAAGTATCATCTTTATTCATCCTCATATCTAAAATACTATCTTTTTTATAACTAAATCCTCTAGATGCTTCATCTAATTCTGGACTAGATACTCCTAAATCAAATAATATTCCATCAACTAACTTATTAATATATTTATTCATATTTTTGAAGTTATCATGAATAAACAAATAATTATCACTTATTTTACTTAATCGTTTTTCACTATACTTTATTGCATCAATATCTTGATCAAAGGCGAAAAGAAAACCCCTTTTCTTAATCCTCTCGAGTATTATACTTGAATGTCCGCCATAACCTAGTGTTGCGTCAACATATACCCCATTATCTTTAATATTTAATCCATCTATTGCTTCATTTAATAAGACACTTTTATGCATTAAATATCAACATCCATATCAAATAAGTTTTCTGCGATTTCACTTGCTTTTTCTTCATTCTCTGTCATTATATTTTCAAAATCACTCTTACTCCATATTTCAATACGTTCATTTACGCCAATAATTACACATTCTTTATCAATATTGGCGTAACGAACTAATGGTGAGGTAATGTTAATTCGACCTTGTTTATCGAACTCGCATTCAGCAGCTCCACTTAGAAAAAATCTTACGAAGTTACGTGCGTCTTTCTTAGTAAAAGGTAGGTTATTTAATTTAGATACAATGTTTTGCCATTCTTTTATAGAATAAACAAACAAGCATTTATCCAATCCTTTAGTGATAACAAATCTTTCGCCTAAATCCATTCTAAATTTAGATGGAATTATTAAGCGAGACTTATCATCTAAATTGTGATGATATTCACCTATTAACATTATATCCCCCACTTTCTACCAAGTCGTTCCACTGCCTACCACAATATTACTAAAATAATTGTTATAAGTAAATAGTTTTTTTAAAATAAACAAAAAAAATATAAAGTTTTTTAAAAACTTTACATTTTTATGTAAATGAATTATTTTTTAAGTTTCTTTACTTTATGATTATTATATTCATTTAAATAATAAATTGTTTCACTCTTTACCTCTTCATTTTGCATAGCAAGTTTTAGTGTTTCATTTTTTATTTCACAATTATGTTTTAAAATATCTATATCTATTCCATCTTTTAATACAATTATATTATCTCCATAAGAATTCTTTATTAGAGAAAAAAAATAATTATTTTCAAAAAAATTATCTTCATAAACTTCTTTATAATTATCTATTCCCATTTGATATAAATATCCTCTTACTTGAAACATAAACTCTTTTACTACTTGAAGTGTAATATTATAATCTCTAAAATAAAGAAAAGTACCAACTATTTCATCTTGTTCATCAATTTTTATTTCTTCTTTCAATTTGTGCCTTTCTTACTTTTCTTTTTTTTCTTTTGTTTTTTTAGTTTCTTTTTTTACTTCTACTACTTCTTCTTCTTTGTTGTTTATAACTTCTTTCCCTTTATAAAAACCACATTTAGTACATGCTCTATGAGGTGCTAAAACTTCTCCGCAGTTTTGACATTTTACTATTGTAGGAGCATCTTTTTTTAAATGAGTCTTTCTTTTATTTTTTCTAGTTTTACTTACTTTTCTAGCAGGTACTGCAAATAATTGTAAGTTTAATTCTAATTTATTCATGTTTTTCCTCCCATCACATTTACTTATTTTCCCATAAAAGAGTAATAATTTCAAGTATAATGTTTAATTTTTTCATTATTTTATGTTATTATATACTTGATTGGAGCAAATATTATGAAAAAAATAGGTATAATCGCAGAATATAATCCATTTCATAATGGACACAAGTATCAAATTGATAAAATTAAAGAAAAATATAAAGATTCTTTAATTATTGTTGTTATGTCTTCTTCTTTTTGTCAAAGAGGAGAATATTCTCTATTAGATAAATGGACTAAAACTAAAATATGTTTAGAAAACAATATAGATTTAGTTGTTGAACTTCCTTATGTATTTAGTACAGGGTCTGCGGACATATTTGCTAAAGGTGCTGTTGAAATACTAAATGAATTAAATGTTGATATCATTTGTTTTGGAAGTGAATCTAACGACAAAGAAAAGTTAATTAAACTCGCTTCCATTCAGTTAAATAACCCTAAATTTGATAATATTGTTAATAAAAATATTAATGATGGTACTAACTATCCTACTGCGGTTAATAAAGCTTTACTGGAATTAACTGGGTATAATTTAAATAAATCTAATGATCTTTTAAATATATCTTATATTAAAGAAATATTAAAGATTAATAATAATATTGATATTGAAATAATTAAAAGAACTAACGATTATTTTGATTTAAAAAATAACTCTAAAATAGTAAGTGCATCTAATATTAGAAATAAATTATTAAATAAAAAAAGTGTTAAAAAATATATACCAATTATTACTTATAAAGAAATAAAAAAAATTAATATTAAACAATATGAAGAAAACTATTTTCGTTATTTAAAATATTCTATATATTCAAATATTAACAATTTAAATCAATATCATATGGTTGATGAAGGAATAGAAAATAGAATTATTAAATATATTTCTTCATCTATTTCGTTAGATGAATTGATTAATAATATTAAAACTAAAAGATATACTTATAATAAAATATTAAGAATGTTAAATTATATAATTGTTGGTTTTAAAAAAGAAGATAATGTTTATTATGTAAAAACTAATTACATTAGAATACTTGGTTTTAATAAAGCAGGTCAAAAACATTTAAATAGCATTAAAAAAGATATTAAAATACCTATTATTTCTAATTATAATGATATATTAACGCTTGAAAATAAAGTAACTTATATATATTCATTAATAACTAATAATAATTCTTTAATAGAACAAGAATATAAAAACAAACCTATATTAAAAGAGTAATTAAATTACTCTTTTTATTTTATCTTTTCTATTATTTCATTAAAATTCATATTATTACTAGCTTTTATAAGTATAGTGTCTTTTTCTTTTATTATTTCTTTTAAGTATTTTATTCCTTCTTCTGTTGTTTTAAAGTATTTTGAATTTTTTATTTTAGCGTATTTCATGTCATTACCAATTAATATTATATTGTTTATATTAGATTTCAATAATAATTTTCCAACTGCTTTATGTATTCTTTTACTATATTTTCCTAGTTCTAATATATCTCCTAATACTATTATTTTATTTCCATTTGTAAAGTTATTTAAATATATTATTGCCTCTTTTATAGATTCATAACTTGAGTTATATGAATCATTTATTATTTTAATATCTTTATCTGTCTTTATTAAAGATAATCTAGCATTTACTAGTTTAAATTTGTTTATAGCATCTACTATATCTTCTTCTTTTACTTTTAAAAGTTTACCAATTGAGTAAGCATTAAGTGAATTATATATGTATGAGTTATTTAGTGTTTTTCTTTTTATTTTTTCACTTGAGTTAATTGTAAAGTTATGTTTTGTAATATCATTAGCGTTATAATCACTATAATTTTTTATCCCTGTTGTTAAAACTTTATATTTTTTTGATAGTTTGTTTATTTTTCTTCTTAATAAATTATTATCATTGTTTATAACAATGGTTCCATTATCTTTTAATCCATCAGTTATTTCTAGTTTAGCTTCTAATATTTTTTTCTTTCCTCCCATAGTACCCATGTGAGAACTTCCTATATTAGTGATAATAGCAATATCTGGTTTAGCAATAGTAGATAGTAAACTTATTTCTCCTTGTTTACTTGCTCCCATTTCTAAAACCATTATTTTTTCATCTTTTAATCTTAATATAGTAAGTGGGAGACCTATTTGATTGTTATAGTTTTCTTTTGTATTTAGTACTTTATATTTCTTTTTTAATACTTGTGTTATTAATTCTTTTGTGTTTGTTTTTCCGACACTTCCAGTTATTGCTATAACTGGTATTTTATATAAACTTCTTTTATAACTAGCAATTAATTGTAAAGCAAGAATTGTATCTTTTACATAAACAATTGTATTATCTATCCCTTCAGGTATATATTTTTTATCATCAATTAAACAAGCACTTGCTCCTTTTTCAAAAGCTTCTTTTATATATTCATTCCCATTAAAGTTTTTTCCTTTAATAGCAACGTAAATATCTCCTTTTTTTATAGTTCTTGTATCTTTAGAAAAATTTTTTATTACTAAATTTTTATTACCTGTTATTAACTGTCCATCACAATATTTAATTATGTCGTTTATTTGAATTTGTTTCATTACTAATGCTCCTTTTTTGGTCTTCTTCATCTGCGATAGCATTTATTGTAACATATTTTATATATTTTAGGTGTTTTAATTTATGTTTTATTTCTTTTTCAATATCATTAAGTTTTTCTAATTTTATATTTTTATTAAATAATATATCAAGAGTTAAAATATAATATGTTCCATATTTTAATAAAGTAATTTTTTTTACTTTAATAATATCTTTAATTTGCATTAAAGTTTGTTTTATTTCATTTTCTTTTTCTTCATTATAATCTACTTCTCCAATAAGACAATTTAAGTTTTGATATATTAAAATTATTCCTATTCTAAATACAAATATAGCTATTAATACTCCACCTATCAAGTCAGCATATTTTAAAGCAGGTATACATTTTCCTAATTCAGCAGCCCCTACAAAAAACAAAGCTAATACTGAACTGTATACATCATAACTACTTTCTGTTCCACTTGTAAATAATATACTACTATTTACTTCTTTTGATTTTCTTATTAAATATCTTGAAAAAAGAAATTTTGTTATTATTGAAACCATTATTACTATTAAAACATAAAGTGATGGTATTTTATTTGAACTTGTAAGCGAATTATAAAATATAAAACACGCTGCGACTAAAACCATAAGTCCTATACCCATGCTTGTTATATATTCATATTTTCCATGCCCCCAAGGGTGTTTTTTATCAGGTGGAAGATTTGATGCCTTTGATCCAACAAGCGCTACTATATCTGTTAAAAGATCACTAAATGAATGCATTCCATCTGCTACTAAAGTTTTAGAATTACCTAATACCCCAGTTACTATTTTTAAAAGTGATAAAAATAAATTAACAAAAAAACTTTTTAACATTGCTTTAAATTCCATATTTTTCTCCTTCTTATTTATTATATGTATTATTTTGCTTCATTCCAATTTTTTCCGTAATCTATTTCTACTTTTATTGGAACTTTTAATTTATAAACATTTTCCATTTTATCTTTCACTATTTTTTTAACTTTTTCTAGTTCATTTTTATAAACATCAAATACTAATTCATCATGTATTTGTATAATCATTTTACTTTTTATTTTCTGTTTTGTAAATTCTTTTTTAACATCAACCATTGCCTTTTTTATCAAGTCAGCACTACTTCCTTGGATAGGTGTGTTAATAGCAATTCTTTCTCCTTGCATTCTAATCATATAGTTTTCGTTGGTTAATTCCTCTATTACTCTTTTTCTATTTAATAAAGTTCTAGAAACATTTGTCTTTTTTGTTTCTTTAACAATTTCTTCCATATAGTTTTTAACATCTGGATAAAGTGATAAATATTTTTCAATATATTGTTTTGCTTCTTTAGCAGTTATACTTAAATTTTCACCAAGTCCCCAACTACTTATTCCATAAACTATACCAAATATAACTGCTTTTGCTGAAGAACGCATATGTTTTGTAACTGCTTCTTCTGGTACATTAAAAATATCTGCCGCTACTTTGGTATGAATATCTGTTTTACTGTTAAAAGCATCAATTAACTCATTAGAATTTGTAACATCCGCTAGTATTCTAAGTTCAATTTGTGAATAATCACTAGCTAAAATATAATCATTTTCTGGTATAAAAGCTTTTCTTATTTTACTACCTTCTGTTGTTCTAATTGGAATATTTTGTAAATTTGGTTCAATAGAACTAAGTCTTCCAGTTCTTGCTCCGTTTTGTTTAAAAATAGTATGTATTTTACCATCTTCTTTTATATAACTTGTAAGTGTATCTAAATAAGTATTTTTAAGTTTACTTAAATTTCTATATTCCAAAATGCATTTTATTATTGGATGTAAATCAACTAGTTTTATTAATTTATCATGAGATGTTGAATAACTAGTTTTTCCTTTTTTCTTTGCTTTAGTAGGTAAATGCATTTTATCAAATAATACCTCACCTAATTGTTTGGGACTATTTATATTAAAATCCATCCCAGCATAGTTATATATTGTTTTAGAAAGCATTTCTAATTTTATTTCTATTTCTTCTTTGTGATTATTTATTACATCACAATCCACTTTAATGCCATCTAATTCCATATCACCTAAAACATATAAAAGAGGCATTTCTACATCATAAAAAAGTTTATCTAATTTTTCATTTTTCAATTCTTCATTAAATTTATTTATATTTTCAAAAATAAATTTAGATTTTTTTACTATAGCTTTTTCTATTTCTTTTTCATTTGTTTCTTTTAAAATATTTTCATAAAACAAAATATCATATCCAAATATATTACTTAGATACGCTATATCATCTTTCATATTATAATTAAGTAAATAACCTGCGATCATAAGATCAAAAGTTATATTATTAAATGTTTTATTAAGTCTTTTTAATAAACAATAATTTTTTTTCATATCATATGTATATATTTTTTTAGCATTAAAAATATTAATATTATCTATAAATAATTCCTTATTTATATAATAACTATTATTTTTATCAGTTATACTAATTCCAATAATATCTGCGTTATGATAATTAGAATTATTTGTTTCTATGTATAAACTATATTCATCTTCTAGTTTAAGATCATCTATATTAGAGATTATTTTATAATCTAATTTTTCTTGCTTTTTTTCTTTTTGTTTCCTTTTAATAAAAGAATAAAACTCTAATTCTTCATATAAATTATATAAACTATCCTTATCTTCTGCTTTTTTAATAATATCTTCAAAAGTTATATCTAACTTTATATCTTTATATATAGTTGCTAGTTCTTTTGAAAAAAATGCATTTTCTTTATCATTTATTAACTTATCTTTTACTTTACCTTTTATATTATCAATATCATTATATATATCCTCTATTGTTTCATACTGTTTTAGAAGGTTTAAAGCAGTTTTTTCTCCAATACCCTTAACTCCAGGTATATTATCACTTTTATCTCCTTCTAGGGCTTTTAAATCAATAATATTTATTGGATTAATACCATATTCTTCTTTAAAAGTTTTTTCATTCATCATAATAAAACCTTTTTGTTTTAAAAGCTTTACATCAACTTCATCACTTATAAGTTGTAATAAATCTTTATCACTGCTTATAATAGTTGCATCATATAACTTATCCTCATCTGCCATTTTAGCAAATGTTCCAATTATATCATCTGCTTCATAATTATCAACTTCTAAATATTTAATGCCCATATAAGTTAATATTTGTTTAGCTATTGGAAATTGTTCTAATAATTCTTTTGGAGTTTCTATTCTTCCATCTTTATAATTTTTATATTTTTCATGTCTAAAGTTTTTACCTTTATCAAAAGCTACTATAATATATACTGGTTTTTCTTCCTTTATTATTTTATTCATCATATTTACAAAACCAAATAATGCATTAGTTGGAAACCCTTTTGAATTTTTCATTAAATTTCCGTTATATGCAGTTGCATAATAACTTCTAAATAATAGATTATTTCCATCTATTAATATTGCTTTTTTCATATTCTTCACCAAATTTATTATAACACGTATTATACTAAAAATATAATATAATTTGTTTTAAAAAAATCTAGATTATCTAGATTTTATTTATTAAATTATTTACTTTGTTTATTTTTAATATTATATAATTCAAATCTATATTTTTGATTATTTTTATTAACTTCATCAAAAAACATATTAATTGGTCTTACCCATAAAGAACAATCATCATATAAAGCTCTATATATAACCATTTCTTCTAATGTTTCACTATTTAATGCTATATCAATTATTAAATATAAATTACCTTTATAATGTTTATATATTTTGTTCTTTTCTATTTTATTCTTCATTTAAGTTTCCCTCTTCATTTACAAGCACTTCTATTTTTCCTTTAAATAAATTAGTATTTTTTCTTACTCCATTAGTTTTGTGAAATATTATTAAATCACATTTATATGTATTATCTTTTTCTATTGTTATATTTTTTAATATAGGTATATTTGATCCACTTGATGGACACATTGTTTCTTTTGTTTTTATATTATTACACGATATTGTATATACTAAATTTTTCTTTTCATTATAATTGTTTTCTACATAATTCCACATTATATTAAAGTTAATAGCGCCAGTAGATATATTTTTTATTTTAAATGTTTTTAGCACATTTTCTCCTGGTTTTATATTTCCAATTTTTATTGTATTTCCTTTTTCATAAATGATTGTTAAGTCCTTTTCTTTTATTATTGTTGTATTATTATGATTTAAATTTGATTTATTATTTATCCAATTATATGTTACACAAAACACACTAAACATTATTAAAATAACTCCAAGTATTGAATAAAACAAATATTTTTTTTCTTCAGGCATAATTCACTACCTTTCTACTCTATAATTATATTATCAAGAAAGAAAAAAGTAGTCAATTAAATGTATATAAAAAAAGAAAAAAATTCTCTTTTTATATATATTTTTTTAAAATCTTATCTACATTAGATTTTGTTATAGGTTTTTCAATATATTCATTAAAACCTAATTCTTTATATTTTTTTCCTTCTCCTTCATTTGTAACCACCATTATAGGTATTTTTACTCCTTGTTCTTTTCTTAATTTTTCAAAGGTATTTATAGAGCTTAATTTCTCTAAATCACTATCAATCATAATAATATCATATTTTTCTTCATTTCTTATTTTTTCTAATCCCGTTTGTCCACCTTGAGCATATATATATGTTATATTTTCTTTTTTTGTATGTTTTTTTATTTCATCAAGTACGTTTTCATTATCATCTATATATAATATTTTTGTTTGTTTAATATTATAATTTTTCTCTTCTTCTTCTACTATTTTTTGATCTAATGTAAGTATTATTTCTGTTCCTTTATTTTCTCTACTTTTAAGCATGATACTTCCACCTATCATATCTACTAATTTCTTTACTATTGGCAAATTCATATTTTCTCTGTCAATTTTTTCTAAATCTATTTCTTGACCATAGTCATAAAAAACCTTATTAGATTTGGTAACATTCATACCCTTTCCAGTATCTTCTACTATAATTATTAATCTACAAACTTCATATCTAGTTACAGCACTTATCCTTAATTCTATAAATCCTTTATTTGTATATTTATCTGAATTATCAAGTATAGTATTAATTATTTGTTTTAATCTAATAGAATCTCCGAATAAATTATTAGGTATGTTTTCTTCCACATTCACTCTAAATTCATATTCTTTTTCTTTTGATTTTATATTAAAATTATTAACAATACCTGTTATTAAATTATTAAAATTATATTTAGTGTTAAAAATTTTTATGTTTTTTACATCTATACTTGAAATATCAAGAACATTATTAATTAAATATTCTGTTGCTTCTACTTCATCTATTAATGCATTAGCTCCATTTTTTACATCTTTTATATCATTAATAGTTAGTAACTGATTTCCTATTTTTTTGAAATTGTTAATAGGTGTCCTCATTTTATTTACAACATTAAATATAAAAGCAGATTTATTGTTGTTAGATAGTTCAGCATTTTCTTTTGCATTTGTTAATTCTTTAATCATTTTCATATCAGGATTTTCTATTGTGAAATACATTATATAGCATAATAAAGCTAATATTAAATCATATATTATCAATCCTCTAAATAATATAGATAAAGTATATAATAAGATCATCATAACTGTAATAATAAAAGTTGTGTAAAACCTTTTATCATTTTTTTTAAAATTCTTTATGCTTAAAATAAAAGCTAATATTAAATCAATCGCAATTATAATATATCCAAATGTAATTGGAAAACCAACAGTGTTTCTAGCAAACATTTCTTCTGTAATTGTGATGTGAGTAAAACTAATAATAATAAAGAATAATACTACTTCTATAATTATACATACCCATAAATTATTCACATTCTTTCTTATCTTTTCATACGAAATTAATAATATATATGCTAATAAACATGTAAAAATCAATACAAAAGCAGAAGATATTAATTTATTTATTATATCTACCATAATAAAATAATTATTATTTAAAACTTCAAATGTTGTAGATGCACTTAACATATGAACAATAGTATCTAAAAAAGCCGCTATTAATGATGTTATTAGTATTACTTCATATGTTTTATTTTCAATAAATTTCACTCTATTTTTTGAATAATAATTTATTACTAAAAAAAGAATAAATATAAATGAAACTAAAGGTATTTCAAACTCCATAGAAAATAATTTCATACTAAGTCACCCACCTATTCTTATAAAAATATTATAACATATACATAATTAAACCACAATTATAAAAACATTAAAAAATTGAAATAAAAGGTTTATCTTTTATTCCAATTTTTATGCATATATTTTTTAAAATCATAGTTATCATTTTCTTTGTTTCTTAATAAATATGGAACTATTATATTAGCATTTTGTTCCGTTAGTTCTATATTATTTATACTGTTATAAACATCATTTAATTCAACATCATCTTTATCAAAATATCTAGTTAATTCTTCATCAAATACATCTTTTGTCCAATTTGTCTTTTGATATTCTTTACATCTTTGAATCATAAAATCCATTCTTGGATCATTCCCTAGTTCATTTCTATATACAAGTTTAGAATTTGCTAAAAGATTTTCGTATAATAAAGAAGATAAAATATCTCTTAAATAACAAAGTGTTTCTTTTTTTGATGATAATATGGAAATGGGTTCTCCAAAATTCATATATATTTTATTACTACCATATTCATATAATGGTGCTACCGGAACTATTTGTGCTCCTGTTAACTTTGATACATAATAAGGCCCTCCAAACAGTTTTTGACAAAATAAATTTTCTGTATTGTTTAATCCACCTTCTGGAAATATTAAAACGCTGTTTCCATTTTTAACAAGTCTAACCATTTTTGAAATAGAATCACTACGACTTTCAGTATCATTACGATCTACATATATAAAACCATTTGCCCATGCTGCATACATATCATTATTTACTTTTAATTGATCTGATGTCCCAAAAAGTAAATACGCATTACGATCAATTGTTGCTAAATTTGCCATACTATCATCCACAAAATTATGAAGAGAAGCAAAAATATATGGTTTATCATTTTCTAATGTTGGATAATTCATAACTTCTATCCCTGAATTCTTTAACAATTTTAATTTATCTAATAATTCAATTTTATTATCACATTCTTTTTGAAAGTCCATATTATATTTTATTAATTTACTTTTCGTAGCTTGCTTGAGTATCAAACTCATTATTTTATCTGTTTTTTTTCTAATATCCATTCCAATATCAGATGTAAATGTATCAACATCGACATTTTCAAATTTTTGAATTCCATAATTATTCATAACAGAACACCCCTTTACATACTGTTTTCATGTACAATAAAAATTTCATTATATTATATCATAATATAGTTTTTTTATCAATAAATATCTATATTTATATCATTTAAAATAGGCTTAATTGACTACTTTCAGGTAAATCTTCTAAAACACCTAATTCTCTCATTTGTCCTATTATATTACTACTAACTTTTCCTCTTAACTGCAAATCTTCAACACTTACAAATGGTTTTAAGTCCCTTTCAGCGGTTAGCTTTTTAGCTGCTACATCTCCCATACCATCTATTGCAATAAATGGTGGAATAAGTCCTTTTTTATCTTCTGTTAGTTTAAACATAAAAGCATCTGATTTTTCAAGTGAAATATTTTCAAAATAGAATCCTCTTAATAACATTTCATTTGCTACTTTTAAACATTCAAGTATGTTAACTTCTTTATTTGTAGCATCAAATCCTTTATTTAAAATTTCTCTCATTCTATCTTTAACTGCTTTTTTTCCACTTTTCATACTCATAATATCAAAATCACTTTGTCTTATTGATAAATACACTTTATAGTATAAAATAGGATGATGAACTTTAAACCAAGCAACTCTAAATGCCATGGTAACATATGCACTAGCGTGTGCTTTTGGAAACATATATTTTATTTTTTCACAAGAACCTATATACCAATCTGGTACATTATTTTCTTTCATTATATCTTTAAATTTATTCCATGTTTCTGGATCTTTTGCGCTTTTTCCTTTACGAATAAATTCACTTATTTTAAATGATTGTCCTTTTTCAATTCCACATGTAATTAAATAATTCATTATGTCATCTCTACAACCAATTATTTCTTTAAATTCACAAACACCATCTAATATTAATTCTCTTGCATTACCATTCCACACATCTGTTCCATGTGATAATCCAGATATTTTTATTAATTCAGCAAATGTTTTTGGTTTTGTTTCTTCTAACATTTTAATTACAAAATTTGTTCCAAATTCAGGTACACCTAATGTTCCTACCTCCATATTTAACTGTTCTTTAGTAAGCCCAAGTGCTTTAGGTGATGAAAAAATACTCATTACTTCCCTATCATCAAGTGGTATATCATTAATATCAATTTTCATTTCATCTGCTAAATATTTTAATACAGTTGGATCATCATGACCTAAGATATCTAATTTTAATAAATTATCTTCTATATCATGATATTCAAAATGGGTTGTATACCAAGCAGCATTTACATTTTCTGCTGGGTATTGATATGGTGTAAAATCAAAAATATCTTTATAATCAGGAACTACTACTATTCCACCAGGGTGTTGACCAGTTGTTCTTTTAACACCAGTTATTCCTAAAGCAAGTCTTTCTATTTCTACATTTCTTAAAATAATATTTTTTTCTTCTAAATATCCTTTAACAAATCCAAAAGCTGTTTTAGTAGCAACTGTTGTAACAGTTCCTGCTCTATAAACATTTTTTTCTCCAAACAAAACTTTTGTATAATCATGTGCTTTGGCTTGATATTCCCCGCTAAAGTTTAAATCAATATCTGGTGTTTTATCAGCATTAAATCCTAAAAATGTTTCAAACGGAATATCTTGACCTTGTTTTTTTAACTTCTCACCACACTCACATACTTTATCAGGTAAGTCAAATCCACTTCCATATTTAATATTTAACACTTCTCCATCAATTTCAAATAAGCTTTTTTTACATTTTGGACACACATAATGAGGTGGAAGAGGATTCACTTCTGTAATTCCCATAAATGTAGCGACTAAACTACTTCCAACACTACCTCTTGAACCAACTATATATCCATCATTATTACTTTTTTCAACTAACCTTTGAGCAATTAAATATATAACATCATATTCTCCACCAATAATACCTCCAAGTTCTTTTTCAAGCCTGGTTTCAATTATTTCAGGAAGTTTTTCACCATAAGTATCTATAGCATTTTTATATACCATATCTTTTGTTATTTTAGCTGAGTCTTTCATTTTAGGAGCATACAAAGTAGATTCTAATATTTGTATATCTTCACACATATCAACTATTTTATTAGTATTTGTAATTACTATTTCTTCTCTTTGTTTTTCATCTAAAAATGAAAATTCATTTAACATTTCATCCGTTGTCATATAATATGCATTAGGAATTGTTTGAATATTTTTTTTATTTAATTGATGAAGACCACCACCAGGTACTTTTTGTCTAACTAATATTTCTCTATATATATTATCTTCAGGATTAAGCGTATGTACATCCCCAGTGGCACATACTATTTTTTTACTTTTTACTGCGGTTGTTATAATTTTTTTTATATTATCTATTAATTGTTCTTTATTTTCAAAATCTCTTGTTTCAATTAAGTGTGTACATATACTAGGAGGATTTACTTCAATAAAATCATAAAATTTCATTAAATTACTTAATTCTTCTTCTTCTAATTTTTTAGCTTCAGAAAATATTTCACCATTAATACAACCAGATCCTATTAACAAACCTTCTCTATATTTTTCTACTTCACTTTTTAAAATTCTTGGTGTTTTATATAAGTATTTTGTGTTTGCTAAAGTAACAATTTTATAAAGGTTTTTTAATCCAACTTTGTTTTTAGCAAATAAAGTAATATGAAATGGTTTACTAATTTTATGAATAATATTTTTATCAACTAATCTATTTAAATCATTAATTGTTTGGAATGAACTATCAACTGTTTGTAACATTTTATGTAATAAAATAGCTGTTCCTTTAGCGTCATAATCCGCTCTATGATGTCCTTCTTCATCAAATTCAACGTTATATCTTTTTACACAAGCACTTAGTGAATGTCTAAATACTTCTGGGTTTAATACCTTATCTAATTCCATTGTATCTATTACTGGATTTTTAAATTCTCCTAAATCATATTTTTTATAACATGATTCAACAAAAGAACAATCAAATTTAGCATTATGAGCAACCATAACAGAGTCTTTATACCACTCTTTAAATCTTTTAAAAGCATCTTCTTCTTTTGCTTTTCCCTTTAACATATCATCAGTAATGTTAGTTATTTTAGTAATGATTTTATCTAGTTTAATACCTGGATCAATAAGCTCATTATAAGTATCTATTATTTCTCCATTAAGCATTTTGACTGCTCCAATTTCAATAATTGTATCACCGTTCATAGCGTTAAGACCTGTTGTTTCAAAATCAAATACAACGAATTCTGTTTCACTTAATAAGTTATTATTTCCTCTAATTAAAACATCTATATCATCATTTACTACATATATTTCACTACCATATAATACTTTAATATTATTCTTATTATTATAAAGCTTCGGGAACTCCTGTACGGTATTTTTATCTGTCACCCCAACAGCTCTATGACCTAAAGAAGAAATGTGTTTAAATAGCTTAGAATCATAATCTATTAATCCATCCATTCCACTCATTTTAGTATGTAAATGCAGCTCCACTCTTTTATTTGTTTCTTTATCAACTCTTTTATCTTCTTTTTTATTAATTGTCTCAATATCTCTAATATTTAAAACTAAATCTCTAACATAATCATCATGTTTTACATAACCCTGAATTCTATACCAAGAGTTTTCTTTTAAACTTTTTTGTAAAGAAAAAACAACATTTTCATCTCTAATAAAACACTTACATAATATACTATCAGTATTATCACTTACTTTTAAATTTAATATATAACTATTTGTTCTAGTTTTTTTAAAGTCAATATTAAATAAATAAACTTCAATAATTACATTATTTTCCTCACTTATTATATCTTTTAAAATAGTTTTTTTACCTGATATAGAATTTCCAAAAATAACTTTTTCAACTTCTTCTGGATTTATCTTTTTTACTATATCTTTTTTTCTAAGTAGTTTTTTTACTTCTTCTCTTTTTTCTTCATTAAGTTTAGTTGTTATTTTTAAATCTTTAAATCCCAAATCTAATAAGTTATTTTCTAAACGTTTTTTAATACTTTTAAATTTATTTTCTTCTGCTTTATTAATTACTTCAACTACTATTTTATTATCTTCTACTACTATATCATTGTCAAAAATACTTGCTAAAGTAGGACAATCTTCAGAAATTTTTCTAAACATATAAAGAAAATAATCATTTAAATAATCATTATCAATATTTTCTATATTAAAAACAAAATGTATTTTATCAACATCTTCTATACTTTTACTACATTTAACTAATTCTTCAAATATATTAATAGGTATTTGTTTTTTTAAACCCAAATAAATATCCCATCTATTTTCTTTGTTTTTTACTACTACTTGGATGACTGTTGCACCATCAAAATATTTGTAATAATCACTATTAAAATTAACTTTATTAAAAAAGCTCTCTAACTTATCATCCACATTACTCACCTAATTTAATAATAATATAGTTTTAAAAATAAGACAAGAAAAAACTTGAAATTTTACATTAAATAAAATCACAAGATTTATCAATATATTTTAAAGAAGAATGCTTAGCCATATCTAAGCCTGTTATGTATGAATTATTTTGTATAATTCTCTTAAATTTATTTAAATTATTTTCCTCTATACATTTATCTACCTGATTTAATAATTTTATACTTTTATCTAAAGCTTTTTTATATAATTGATTTATACTTTCATAATGTTTTTCTCCACTATTTGGATTTAACCATAAATTATTATCTAGATTTAAAATATATTTGTATTTTTCCATATCTATATTATAAGATAAATATTTTATATTTAATTTGTTTAAAAGTTTTGTTTTTATACCATATTTATCACATCTTATTCTATTGACTATTTTAGCACCAATTAAACCTTTTTTAAAACTACCTATACTTCTTTTTATATTAAATGTTTTGTATATTACATCATCCATTAATAATAAAATTTCTTTGTTAAAATTTTTATTTAGTGAATATTTATAAAATTTATTTAATTTGTTTTTTTCTATATAATATACATCTATATAATTTTCATAAAATTGATGTTTTCTATTATATCTAGATGGTTTAAACTTTTCATCATAATAAAAAGTTTTATAAAATATATAGGGATGAATAAAACTATCTAACATATAATGACTAATAAAAGCAAAGAACATGCTTCTTACTTCCGTGTTTTGTTGCATATTATTTTTTATTATATATTTAAACATATTTGTAAAAAGTAAGTTGGTTTTTTTAGTATGAATTATTCTATTAATATGCTTATCTCTAGGATAGTCTGGCATACATGAAAAAGTTTTTATAGATTCAATATCTATATTTTTAATATTAGTTTTATTTGTTAATTCTTCTGCGAATAATGCATGTGTTATTTTTCCAGCCATTAAAATCACCTAAATAAAATTATATCATAAAAACCGACATTTTTTACTTAATTATGTGTTATAATAATATTATGATAGAAATGAAAGGACAAAAAAATGATTTCACAATTACGTATAGAACTAAACAATGCTATTAAAGAAAAAGAATGGGCAAAAGCAATGATATTAGCTGAAAATTTAGATTATTATAGTAGAAATAATTCTAACACAAATTATAAAATGGTTATTCAGAAAAAAAATGAAGAACAAAAAAATAATCTAAATACACCCATAGTAAAAAAATTAAAGAAATAAATATAGACTTTTATTTCTTTTTTTGTTAAAATCAAATTAGAATAAAAGGAGTATTGAAAAATATGGAAGAAGAAAATCAAACCTTTAATTTAGAAATAGAAGGCGAAATAAAAGAAGCTAATATTATTGAAAAAATTGAAATAAATGAAAAAGAATATTTAGTGTATTCAATTGATAAAGGAAATGAAACATCTGATATATTATTTTCTAGGTTGGAAAAAGATGAAGAAGGATATGATGTTTTAAAAGATGTAACCGATGAAAAAGAAAATGAATTGGTTACTAAAACATTACGTGATATAATTTTTAATTAATAATTTAGAAAGAAGTGTTTTTATGCCAGAAGGTATTTTTGTTTTAGATAAACAAGTAAATTTTAATAAAGTACAAAAAATTAATAAACCATCTATAATGGCAACTTTTTCTAGTACAAAAAAAATGATACTAGATAAATTACATGCGAAATTAAAAATTAAAAAAGATACTATATTAGAAGAACTACAAAATAAAGTTAGTTTACTTGAAGAAACTTTAAAAGATACTAAAGATGAACTAGAAGCATATAACAAACAAAAAAACAAGAAAGTAGTACAATCAGAGCCTGAAGAATTAAACTTGCTTGATAATAATGAAGATATTAAAGATAATGGAGAAGAAGCTGTAATTGCTCCTACTATTGTTATAAAAAACAAAGTGGGTACTTTTAAAAATAGTCAATTACTAAAAATTGGAAAAAAAATAACTAAGGGAAAAGAAAAATTAAAGACAAAAATTAATAAAGAAATTATGTTTCCACCTGAAGATTTTCCTATACCACCTAGTATTTCAAAATAAAATAAAAAGTTATCAAATGATAACTTTTTTTATAATACAATTGCTATTAAACTATTACTTCCTTTATTTACAATTTTAGTTAATGTTTGTATAAGTTTATATTTTGTTGATTCATTAATAGTAGATAATTTACTTTGTATTCCTTCACCTACTATAACATCTAAACTTCTTCCAAATATTTCACTTTTCCATATATTATTAGGGTTTTCTTCTTGTGATTTAATTAAGTGTTCTATTAATTCTTTTGATTGTACTTCACTTCCTATAATAGGTTCAAACGAACTTTCTACATCTACTTTTATCATGTGTATTGAAGATGCTTTTGCTTTTAATTTTACTCCATATCTTCCACTTTGTTTTATTACTTCCGGTGTTTCTAATTTCATATCTGTAAGAAGTGGTAAAGCAACACCATATCCGGTTTGTTTTACTTGTTTAATTGCATTACTTATTTGTTCATATTCATTATTTCCATCTCTAAAGTCTTGAAACATTTTTAAAAGATCTGCTTTTGAATTTATTGATACTCCCATTATTTCTTTTAAAACTTCATCATATAGTTCTATTGGAGCTTCTAAATTTATAGTTACTTCCCCTAAAGCATAGTCTACATTACTTATATATGCTTTTTGTATATATTTACTTTCTTCAAAATTCAAGTTTATTTTTTCCATATCTCTTAACTTATTTATTGAAACAATACATTCTCTCATTGTGTTTATATATTCTTGTTTTATTTCATTATTTTCATTTAATATTGCTATCCAATCTGGTATATTTACATTTACTTCTTCAACAGGAAATTCATATAATCCTTCTTTTAATATATTTAATATATCTATTTCATTCATATCTTCAACACTTATTGGAATTACTGGTACTTCATATTTTTCTTTTAAAGATGCACTTAAATTTTCTACTTCATTTGATTTAGGAGATGTTGTATTTAGTACAACTATAAATGGTTTATTCATTTCCTTTAATTCAGTTATTACTTTTTGTTCAATATCTACAAAATTATCTCTTTTAATCTCTCCTATACTACCATCAGTTGTTATTACAATACCTATTGTTGAATGATCTTTTATTACTTTTTCAGTTCCAATTTGAGCAGCATCTACAAATGGTATTTCATCATCATACCACGGTGTTTTTACTAATCTAGGATTTCCATCTTCATCTTCATAACCTTTTGCTTCTGGTACAACAAAACCAACACAATCAATTAATTTTACATTTGTAGTAAACTCTTCTATCTTAATAGATGCTCCACTACTTGGTACAAATTTTGGTTCTATTGTCATTATTGTTTTTCCACCAGCACTTTGTGGCATTTCATCTAAACATCTTTTACGTTCTATTTCATCATCTATATTTGGTACTACTAAATTTTCAATAAATCTTTTTATAAATGTACTCTTACCAGTTCTAACCGCACCAACAATACCTAGGTATATTTCTCCATTTCCCTTTTTAGAAATATTTTCTATTATTTCCTTTTTATTCATATAATAACTCCTTTTCACTAAAACTTATGCTTTTAGTAAATTAATATACACATAGATTTGATTTTTATTTACTTTTCTTTTATAAAAAGTTATAATTTTAATAGAAAGTGAGTAAAGTTTTATGGAAAAAGTAATAGAATTTTTAAGAGACAAGTATTATTATGTTATATTTATATTTTGTATACTTCTTGTCTTTATTATTATAATCGCATCTTGCTCTAATAAATCTGGTAAAGGTAATGAATATAATCAAATTGAAGATAAAATGATTGTTGGAGCTAAAAGTTATTATAAATCGCATAATAAAGATTTACCTAAAGAAGAAGGAGATACAGTTAGTCTTAAGCTTAGTTATTTGGTAGAAAAGGATTATGTTAAAAAAATAAAAGATCCAAAGAATAAAGATAATTCTTGTAGTGGCTCAGTATCAACAACAAAAAGAGGAAATAATTATTATTATGTTGCTAATTTAAATTGTGGAAAGAATTATAAAACTAAATTTTTAAAAGATGCAGTAAAATCAAATTTAAAAGTTGATAGTAAAGGTAATGGATTATATGTAAATGGAGATGAATATATTTTTAAAGGCGATATTTTAAAAAATTATGTTTCATTTAATGATAGTTTATGGCGAATAATGAAAATAGACAAAGATGGAGATATAAAACTTATTTCATATACTACTGAAACAGAATCATATACTTGGGATGATAGATTTAACGTTGCTACTGAAGGAAATGATGGTATTAATAATTTTAAAATGAGTAGACTTAAAGATACATTGTTAAAATATTATAAAAAGAATTTTAATAATGTTGCTGGCGCAAAAGAAAGCATTGTAAAAAAAGATTTTTGTACAGGTTTAAGAAAAGAAACAGATGATATAATTGGAACTGCTGAATGTTCTTCTACAACTCCATTATATGTAGGGCTTATAAATACTAGTGAATTTTATATGGCTACGTTAGATACAACATGTACTAAGTTTGGACAAGAACAATGTGCCAATTATAATTATCTTGCTAATAATGAAAATACATCTTGGACTTTAACTGGTTCTGCTACTGATTCTTCTAGAGTATATAATTATTATGATGAAATAGTTGAAGTTGATGCTTCATATGATGCTAGAATATATCCAGTTATTTATATAGATTCTAAAACAACAATAAGTAAAGGTACTGGAGCTCGTAGTAATCCATATGTTGTTAATTAAAAATTTTTAAATTTAAAAAACAATAAAAAAATCAACGTTAGTTGATTTTTTCTATTTCACTAGTATATAGTTCTTTATAATATTTATTATTTTTTAACAAACTATTATGTGATCCTTCCCCAACTATTTTACCATTATCTATAACAAATATTTTATCACAATTCATTATTGTAGATAATCTATGTGCAACTATCAATATAGTATACTCACCCTTCATATTATTAATGGCATTTGTAATATTAGTTTGTGTTTCATTGTCAAGAGCACTTGTTGCTTCATCAAAAAGTATAATTTCTGTCTTTTTAAGAAGAGCTCTAGCTATAGCTAAACGTTGTCTTTGACCTCCGCTAAGATTAAGACCGCCTTCTCCTATAATAGTGTCATATTGATCAGGTAATCCCATTATAAAATCATCTATACAAGCTAATTTACATACTTTTTTTATTTCTTTAAATGTAACATTGCTTTTTACTAATTCTAAATTTTCTTTAATAGTAAAATTGAAAATATATGGAGATTGAGTAATTATTGACATATTATCTCTAATACTATTCTTTGTAAGATTATTAATATTTACTCCATCAATAAATATTTCTCCATCAGTTAGTTCATATAGCTTATTAATAAGAGAAAAAATAGTACTTTTACCTCCACCACTTTTTCCAACAAAACCTACTGTTTGATTTGCTTTTACTTTAAAATTAACATTTTTTAAAACTAAAACATCTTCCTTATAACCAAAGTTCACATTTTTAAATTCAAAATCTCCATTTACTTTTTTAATAACTTTATTTCCAAACTTTTCTTTTTTATACTTGTTATTTTCAAGTATTTCAAATACTCTATTAGAAGATAAATTAAATTTTTTAAGTTGTTCAACTAAAAATGTAAAACTATTTAGCATATTATATACTCTATCTTGATACATATATATTACTACAAAAGATGAAATAGTAAGCATATTATTAGAAGCTAATAAAACACCTAATAATATAAAAATAAAATTTAATGAGTCTCTAATATTATTAATAACAAGTCTATATCTTCTATTAATGGTATCCATTTCATATTTTTTATTATTTGATTTTATTAATTTCTCTTTAGTTTTTTTCATGAACATACCACCAGAATTTAAAACTTTAATATCTCTAACTCCTCTAATTAATTCACTTATTAAACCTGTATTCCCTTCGTTGATTTTTCTAAATGATGTATCTGATTCAAAATATAATTTCATTCTTTTGTTTTCTAAAAAATATAATAATATTAAAGAAAGAACCATAAATATAAAGAATACTTTACTAACTATTAGAATTGCAAATAAAATACCAATTTTTGCTATTATGTCCGTAACATAATCACTTATTTGTAAAAACGCTCTTGATATATCATTTGTATCTCCAGTTAATCTTTGAATAAATATTCCAGAAGAATTATTATCTATTTCTTTTGTTTCTAATTTTAATACTTCTTCTGCTACTGCAACTTGAAGATTTAAAGTTGTTTTTCTAAAAAACAAACTTGACATTCTTGTTGCTACCACCCTTGATAATTCTCTTACAATTTCGAATGCAAATATTGTAGCGGCAATTAATATTAATTGTTTCCAAATACCTCCTGTCATACTAATTAATAATTTAGCACTGAATATTGGTATTATTGTACCTACTGTTGTTAAAACAATTACTGCAATTGTAAAAATAATCATTTCTTTTTTTTGATCTTTAGCATATTTATATGCTCTTTTAATATTTCTTATTGTATCTTTAACACTTAATTTATTAATAAAAAACATCTCCCCTCTTTTAAATAATTCTAACATAATACTTTATTACTTTACAAGACTATCTTTTTCCCTTATTTAATGTTATAATATAATAACATTAAAAGCAGATATTACTATCTGCTTTTTTATATATTTATTTTTTATTTACTTTCTTCTATTATATTTCCCCTAAATGGTTCATCGGTTAATAAGTCATTATAGTTTTGTTGTCTAAGTGCTTCATAAACCATTATAGCAACTGTATTAGAAAGATTTAACGCTCTAACCTTATTATTCATTGGAATACGCATACATCTCTGTAAATAAGGCTTTAGTATCTTAGGTGGTATTCCAGTACTTTCTTTTCCAAATATAAAATAAATATTTTCTTTATTATTACTATAATCAAAACTACTTTGAGGTTTATGACCATATCTAGTAAGAAAATAATATGTTCCCTTATTCATCTTAAAAAACTCATCTATATTTTCATATATTTTATAATTACATTCATTTATATAATTAGCCCCACATCTTTTAACTTGTTTTTCATCTAAACTAAACCCTAGTGGTTTTATTAAATGAAGTTTAGTATCAGTTGCTGCACAAGTTCTCATTATATTACCAGTATTAGCGGGTATTTCTGGTTCAAATAATACTACATTTATCATATTTATTCACCTAAAATATATAATAACATATTTTATATTTTTTTTATAGTTGTTTTATTAATTAATAAATATTATAATTATATTAGGAGTAAGATAATGAAAAAAGATATAATAATTTTATTAATAGTTATTCTTTTGTTTTTCTTTTTTACTACATGTTCTATTGTTGGTTTAATAAATAAAAATAATTTTAAACAAGAACCTGTAAAAAAAGAAAAACAATATACTTATATAGAATTAGCTCAAAAAGAAGAAGCAGACTTTAATAAAAGATGGGAAAGCAATATTGAAACATATCCTATATTAATAAACTACAGTGAAGATAATAATAATTTTATAATAACTATAACTATAAGTAAAAATGATTATAAAAATTATAAAAACTATAAAGCAAATATTGATGTTGAAAAAACATGGACTAAATTAGTTTCTACTTTACAAACAGTTTCAAAAGAAGGATATAATAAATTTATTGATAAAAAAATAAATGTTAATTATTATTTTTATATAAATAATCCTAATAATACTAATGAAAACATATTAATTGTTAAAAATGGAGATATAATAAAAAATACAATGTTAAATTAAAAACTAGTTGAATATTTTCAACTTTTTTTAATTTGCTTCGCTTAAGTATTCTTCATTTACATTTTCTTCTATTTCATTCATCACTTCATTAGTTGGTTCTACCTCATCCTCTATCACTTCATAATCATCATATTCATCTTCTACCGCTATTTTTACTTTTGAATCACCTATTAATTCTATTCCTATTTCCTTTTCTATTACATATATTATTTTATCATTTTCTACATTTACATCTACACATGTAGGATTTTTTAGATTCCTTAAAATTATTTCTGTATCGTTTGAAAGTGCACTATCTTCTTTTAAATTTATTTTTACTGTTTCTTCATAATCTATTCTTTTACTTATAACATTTGTTCTTGTATTATTATTGCAACTATACCATATATTAACATCATAACTACCATTAATAATTACCTTATCTAAATCATTTGTACCGGATAATTTATGGCTCTTGATTATTGGTGATAACTTTTTAGACTTTTTTAAACAACCTCTTTCAGTTGCTTTAATTTAAAATACAAATCAATTGTTTTATCTTGATGAATTTCTATTCTATCGACTATTCTAAGTACTAATTCTTTAGGTGGATTTTTTCTTGCTTTCAAGTACTCCTTAACAATAGTTTTAGTTTCCAACAATTGTTCTACATTATTATCTCTTTCATATTCTTCAATACTAATTTTTAATTCTTCAACTTCTTTTGCTTTCTTTTCTTTTTGTTCCTCAAATTTATCAGTCATCTTTTTATATGTATCTGGAGTGATTATATCATTCAATCTATCCATATAAAGTTTTTCAATCTTTAAATCAATAAACTTAATATCAATCTCTAGTTTACCAATTTTTTTCTCTAAATCACTTGTATAAGTAGATAAAGTTTTCTTCTTATTTTCAACTATGTCTTCATAACCAACTAAATCAATATATTTATTGCAAACATTTGTAATAATGGATAGTAATTGTTCTTCAAGATTATTATAATTCATTGTATGTGGTGTACATTTATTATAAGCACTATTTTTTCTATAGTAATTACAATAAGTATATACATATTGCTTTTCAATTGGTCTATTATCCCTTTTAGGATTTCCAACACCAATTACATGCCCACATTCATGGCAAAACATAATTCCTTTAAAGATTCTCTCGTAAGCAGGAGTTGGTTGTCTATAATTAGCATCTAATAAATTTTGAACTCTTTCAAATTTATCTTTATCTATTATAGCCTCATGAGTTCCTTCTACAATAATCCAATTATTAGGATTATTTTTAATAATTTTCTTTTCTCTAAAACTCTTTTTTACATTTACATTTTGAACCATATCGCCTATATACATTCTATTTCGAAGTATTGATCTTACAGTATGATAATTCCATTCATAAGGATGTTTTGCTTTTATTCCTCTTTTTGTACCTTTATAAACTTCTGGAATGGGAATTTTCTCATTTGTAAGTATTTTCATCACTCCGCTTTGTGAATGTATTTCAAGATATAAATCAAAAATCTTTCTTACAATCTCTGCTGCATCTTCATCGATTATGAGTTTGTGTTTATCATTTTGATCCTTTGTATATCCAAATACAGGAATACCTCCCATATATTCTCCTGCCTCTTGTTTTATTTTATATACTCTTTTTATGTTTTTTGACAAGTCACGAGAATATTTTTCATTGATAAAATTATTTAATGCGGCATATTCATTATTCGAATTTTCATTATTCCCAGTATCTATTTGTTCTTGAACTGCAATATATCTAATATTGTTTTCAGGAAAATAATAATCTAAAAAATAACCACATTCAAAATTACTTCTACCAAGTCTTGATAAACTTTTTGTAATAACTACTTTAATTTTGCCAGTTTCCATTTGTTCTTGAAGTTTAAGCCAACCAGGTCTGTCAAAATTAGTACCACTTACTCCATCATCAATAAATTCTTTACATTTTTCTCCATCATTACCATTGCGATTAATAAATTCATTTAATAATCTTCTTTGATTGGTAACACTTTCACTCTCATCAGCTGGTTTTCCGTTATATTCGTCTGCTAAAGACAGTCGTATATATTTGGCTATTTCATCATTTTTATATTTACTTAATAAATTATTGAGAATACCACAATCATAATTCATCTTTGTTTCCTCCTTTAGGGAGAATTCAAATGACTGTTTTTATAACCAACCGTGTAAGTTAATTATACCATAGATTACAATCATTATGAATCCAAATTGTTAATAAATATACTTTTTTAAATAACTTTCAAAAAAGTCATTAAAATCTTTTTCAAGTATTTTCATAATGGTATCTCCATCTTCTTTGTAGTAAATATTAATATTAAGTTTTTGTCTTTTGTACATTCAAATCACCTCTTTCTTTCAATATAAACTTTCATTTTAATTTAATGTTTTAATGCAACAAAAAAGAACTATTTCTAGTTCTACAATTTATTTATCTTTTTAGTAAATTTTATATTTTTTTATTTCTCTAGCCAATTCAAAACCATTCCTTTTTGAATCAAATGTCATCATAGTAATTTTATTTTTAAAATATGTTTCATTATCATATCTAATAAATAATTCACTAAAAACCTCTAGTTTTTCATTGTATGATAATTGTTCAAAATCACTTATTATTTTTGATTCCG
>CAZSRL010000006.1:0-43341 GCA_964609615.1 uncultured Muribaculaceae bacterium | reverse complement strand
CCGGAAATAGGACTTGAACCCACAACCTACTGATTACAAGTCAGTTGCTCTACCAGTTGAGCTATTCCGGCATGGTGGGCGATGAGAGATTCGAACTCCCGACCCCTTGCTTGTAAGGCAAGTGCTCTAACCAGCTGAGCTAATCGCCCAGATAAATGCTCTGCTGACGAATATAACTATACCAAATTCTAAATAAAGTGTCAACAAAATTTTGTCATTTTATGTCAATTTCTTGCATTTTTTCTTTTGTCCACTTATTTAAATTCTCTTTAAGTTTCAAAAATCCTTCACCTTTTTCTGGTAAATTTATTTTTTTTGATTTTATTATATATTTTATTTTTTTTATTGATAGTTTAACATGCATTTTTGATTCATCAATTTCTAATATTTTTACTTTTATTATATTGCCTACTTCAAACAACAAATTCATATCTTTTACGTATTTATCAGACACTTCTGATATGTGAACCATACCATCATAATCATCATTAAGTCTAACAAATACTCCATATTTTGTCACACCTGTAATTTGTCCTTTTACTATTTGGCCAACTTTGAAATCATTCATAATTATCTCCTAAATAAATTATATCAAAAGTTTAGTCTTTTTTAAACTGTTTTTTCATAATCCATTCTACTTCTGGAATTGGAACAATTTTTTTTATAAGAATATAAATATCAAATAATAATTCTTCATATTGTTCGTTTAAAGATATTATACGTTTTAATTCTTTTTCTTTTTTATCATTTTTTTTGTACTTTTCATACACATCAAAATAATATGATGGGTATAACAACCTCGCATATAACATTCTTAAAGAAAATCTATTATATCTTCTAGATAATATTAAGTTTTCAATTTCATCCCAATTTAAATTATTATTAAAAAAATTTGTTTTAATATATTCAGCAATATCTCTTACTTCATAATCAAATATAAAATTAAGAGGATTATATATTTTAGAACTAAGTATTGGATACATTATTCTTTTATGTGATAAAACTAATTCACTTACTTGCTGTTTTTCTTCAGTAAGTGTATCTGATACATAACTAATAGCATTTTTCGCAATACCAATATAATAATTAATACTTTTTTCTATTATAGTTTCATTCTCTGTTACTGTAAGTTGATATTCAAAATAATCAACCTTTTCGCTCCATAATTGTTTCCAATTGTTTTTTGTTAATAAGTTTTGATCTTTTGTTTTAATTAAATTATTAAACATTATTAATTTATTAATATCAAATACTTCATCTTCATCTTCTTCTTCTTCTTTTTCTATTTTTAATATTATATATATTTGATTTTCATATTTAAAGTATTTTTTTCCATTTTTATCAAGCATTATTAAATAACCAGCTTTATTAAAACTTTGTAACTTTTTATTTACTTCACATAACAAATCAATATCTTCTGTTGGCCTAGATAGTAATAAAATATAATATTTTTCTTCATTATAAAAAAAATAATAATTATTATTTACTTTTAATATTTCTTCTGGATATAAATTATAATAATAATTTAATGTTGTTTTCATATTATAGTATATGTAAAAAAAAACAGCTTATGCTGTTTATTTGATATTTAACGAACTTCAAACATATTTGGATTAGTATTACCAGATGCATATGCATTAGATACTGGGTCACTAGTTTTATACATATTTAAAGCTTCAGGTACTTCTTCAGCTTTTGGTGTTTGTACTTGTTCTGTATTAATTTTTTGTAATACAGGAGAAGCAAATCCATTTAATGCTGGTTCTTCAATTTCACGAGTCGGTTCATTTATTATTGTTTCAATAGGTTTGATTTGTTCAGTTACAGGTTTCATACCTTTTATTGTATCTATAGCATCTCTATATTTTTCTGTCTTAGATGATAATACTTGATTTTCTTCTATTAAGCGATCAAACTCATTTTTCATATTATTAATATTTTCAGTCATATTATTAAAATAGCCTTCAATAGTTTTTTTATAGCCTTGCATTTCTTCCGACATTTTGTTATAATCATCTATAATTTTTTCTGAATTACTTTTTTTAATATCTTCTCCATTTACCTTTTTTATAGATGGAGCCTGTTCAATTATTTCATTTGGTTGATTAAGAGCAATTTCTTCTAAACCTGGTTCATCATCTTCAATTGCAGGAATTTCTCTTAAGGCTTCATTTGTTTCAGATTGTGGTTCTTCATTAATATCTTCCATTCTTGGAGTATCAACTGGTACTTCTTCTTTTGGTAAAGATAATTCTTCTTCAGCTAAAGGTGTTTCAACTGAATCAAATTCATTTACATTTGATACTGTACCATTAGAATTCATTGTATTTCCTAACTCATTAAAATCATTTGGAACTTGTTGTGGTTCTTCAACAGGTGTATTTTCTAGTGTAGGTTCTTCAATAGATGCTTGTTCTATTACAGAATCATTAGATTGTTCTTTTAATACTTCTTCGGAAGGTGTAAGAATTTGCACTTCTTCCTTTTCTTTTCTTTCTTTTCTTTCTAATAATTCTTTTACTGCATCCGCAATAAAAGCTTCACGCGGTTGTTTTTCTGTTGCATTAATAACAGAACCATCTAATAATTTTTCATCAATAACATTATTCATTATTACCTTCTCCTTGTGAGTTGTTATTTACTATCTCTTTCATAGCACCTTTTACTTTTTCCCATATTTCTGGTGTTTCTATTCCAAGCATTTTAAAAACACCTGGTTCATCTTCAACTACTTCTGATATATAGATTTTGGATAATCCTTCTCCGCCTTTTTCTCCTTTAGATAAAATTACAAAATCTTTGTCTATTTCATCAATTCCAAAAGCGTTTATCAAATCAACTTCTTCCATACTTCCATCCATATTTTTAATAGTTAATTTCTTCATATGTTCCACCTCTTTATTATCTAATTTTATTTTATCATATTAATTTTTTTTAATCAATTGTTTTCTTTTTCTAAAATATAATATTTGCAGTTATAGGCACAGTTTTCTTTTATATATTTATCAATATTGTTATAATCATTTATTTTTTTGAAATTTTTGTTTGTTTTTTTATTAAAACCTTTTAGTCTTAATTTAGAATATGCATAGTCTCCTACTATATAATCATATTCATAAAAATAATCTGTACATTTTTCTAAAAATTCTTTTTCATCAAACGATTCTTTTTCTTCTTTAATTAACAAATAGTTATTATTATTTACTTTTATTTTTTTCATATCATTCACCACTTTAATTTTATCACAATTATTCATCATTTTCTATTGGAATTGAAAATATGTTTGATTTATCACTTATACTTCCTCCATAATACTTTGGTACAACACCTTGTATTACCTTTAATGATACCGGTATATTTTGGGCAATATTTACTCTTTTAGACATAAATGGTAGTATTACTTGCTCTGAAACTTTTACTCTTATAAAAACTTCTAATAATGCATTATTTATTCCATAATTTTTAATTCTTGTTTCTACATTGCTTTCTACACTTCCAACCATTTTTATTTTAACTGGTATTTTAGGCCCAGTATCTGCTAAAATTGGAGTTCTAAAAATAATTCCAAATGGTATTTTATAAATAATTCCATTATCTTTTTCATTTTTACTTATATCATTATTATTGAGTTCCGGTATATTTAAAAGTTCTAATTTACCACTTTCTAGAAGTTTTAAATTTAATTCAACTGTATTAGTTATTGAATTAAGACTTTTATTGACATTAATCGGATCATAATCAATACTTATTATTTCTTTTTTATCGTTTAAGGTTGTTTTTACTATTTTATCTAATGTCATTTCTTGTGATATTTGATTTGATACAGCTTTATTTATAATAATTGTTGATAATTTTTTTGTTTCTAATTCTGCATAATTATAAAGTATAGGAGATGCTTCTTTATTTAATAATATAAACCAAGTAATAACAAGTAGTATTATTATAACAATACTTGCTGAGATAAAATCCATGTGTTTTATATTAGTTTTATTTTTTTTAGTTGTTTTTTTTAATTTAACTCTTTTTTTCACCTATTTCACCTATTTAATTATAGGCAAGAAAAAAAGAACTATTACTTTATAAACTTATTAATAAGATTATTAGCATAATTCTTAACATATTCAATAACATTTATATCAAGTACAAAATATAAGATTCCTAGTATTACTGCGATAATTAATATTATGAGAATAAATATTCCAAACTTAGTACCAAATGAACTGTTTTCTTCTTCTTCTCCGTCGAAATCTTCTTTTGAAAAACTTAGAGAATTAGTAAAGAAAGTATCGTCTACTTTTCTTTCTTCTTTTTTATCTTTTTTCATAAGTTCTTTAGTAACTTCTTCACTAACTATGTTCTTTATTTTTTCTTGTTCTCTTGTTTTTTCAAGTTCTTCTTTTAACTCTTCATTTTCTTCCATTAATTCTACTGTTTCTTCTTGAAGTTCACTTAATAAATCATTTTTACTTTTATTATCTGCGACTGTGTTTATTAAATCAATTAATGTTTTTTCTTCTGTATTAAAATCTTGTTCTTCATTTTCATTTGGTTCATTATCTTCAAATACTTTAAGTTTACTTAATATATCAAATTGGGTATCTCTTAATTTTTTATATTTATTATCTTCAGTGTCTATTTCTCTATTTTCTCTTGCTTTTTCTAAAATACTATTAATATCATAATCTTTTGTTTGCTCATCATCTACTTTTCTTTCATTATAAAGACCCTTATCTTCTATAAGGCTTCTTCTATTTGATTGAGCATCTTGATTATTAAGTGTTTGAACATAATTTCTAATTTTATTTAAATCTATTTCTTTTGTACCAGAGTTTATTATTTTGGCATTATTATTGGTTTTAAATTTTGAAATTTCTGATTTATTAATATCATTATATAAATCTTTATTCTTATCACTTCTTCTTGGTGTATTGCTAAATTCATTATCATATTTTTCCATTCTTGAATTCATGTACATCACCCTATCTTAATATTAACATAGTTCGACATTTTTTTAAACCAAAAAATTGATTTTTTTATCTTTTAATAGTAATATTTATTAAGGAGGATATATATATGGAAAAAATAATTGTTAATAAAGATTTATGTATTGGATGTGGAACTTGCGTAGGTAATAGTTCTAAATATTTTGAATTTGATGATGAAGGGCTTAGTAAAGTTAAAACAGAAATATTAGAGCCTGAAGATAAAATGGAAGTTCTTGAATCTGTTGAATCTTGTCCAACGGAAGCTATTATTATAGAAGACGAAAAATAACTAAGATGACTTAGTTATTTTTTTTAACTTCATTAAATAATCTTTTTACTTCTTTTGGAGTTATTATTCTGTATTCTCCACTTTTTAAATTATCTAATTGTAAAAAAGAATATTTTTCTCTTTTTAATTTTAATACTTCATGTCCTATACTTAAAAACATTTCTTTTACTTCATGATTTCTTCCTTCGGTTAGTGTAATATAAATATAAGTTGTATTTGTTTTTTTATCATATCTTTTTGTTTTTAGCTTAGCTGGTTTTGTTTTTTTACCTTCAATAATAATTCCTTTTGACAGTTTTAAAATATCATCTTTTGTAATAAACCCTTTAACTTTTGCTAAATATTTTCTTTCAATATTATTATTTGGATGAGTTAGTTTATTTGTTAATTCACCATCATTTGTTAATATAATTAACCCACTTGTATCATAATCTAATCTTCCAACAGGAAATATACGTTTATCAGTATTTATTAAATTTGTTACAATATCTCTATTTTTATCATCATCATTTGAACAAATAGTTCCTCTTGGTTTATTTAATAAAAAATAAACTTTATCTTCAAACCTAATCTTTTCTCCGTTTACTATTATTTGATCATTACCACTTACTTTTGTTCCTAATGTTGTTATTACTTCTCCATTTACTTCTACTTTTCCTGTAGTTATTAAAACTTCTGCTTTACGCCTTGAACAAATACCTGCATTGCTTATAACTTTTTGTAATCTTTCCATATTAACCGCCTTACATCTTTATTATAAATGATTATTTGAAAAACTTAAAGATTTTTCTTTTAGCATATATGTTTTGTTTTACAATTAAATTATTATCTATGTAAATATATATAGATCCAGCAATGTTATTTTTTTGTTTTTTGTTTTTTAATTTATATATTATGCTTATTTTATCTTTTTCTTCTTCACTAATAGCGATGTTTATATCTTTTTTTACATATAATTTATAATTTTTATAATATTTTTTATCTTTTACAATGTTTTTATTCTTTTTTACTATTCTATATTTTTTATATAGGAAAAAATACTTTTCATATAAATTCTTATGCGTTTCATATTTATTATTATCTTTTAATGTAACAATAATTAAATTTGTATTGTTTTTAGTAGCACTACTAACTAAAGATTTTCCCGCTTTTAAAGTATAGCCTTTTTTTCCTCCTGTACAATATGGATATGTTTTTAATAAAGAGTTTTTATTATATAAAGTATATTTATGCATATTACTTTTAAATATATATTTTTTTGATTTTGTTATTTTTTTAAAAGTATTATTATTCATTGCTTCTTTCATAATTATTGCTAAATCATAGGCAGTACTAATATTTTTTGTTTCATTATCTAAACCATGGGGGTTATAAAAATATGTGTTTTTTAGATTTAATGTTTTTGCTTTTATATTCATTAAACTAACAAATTCTTTTTCATTTTTTGTAACATTATTAATTATTACAACTGCTGCATCATTTCCACTTCTTAATAATAATCCATATAATAAATCTTTTAGTTTTAACTCTTCATCTAAACTTAAATACATACTTGAACCATATACTTTTGTTATTTCATTACCTACTTTGTAAGTTTGTTTTAATTTTCCATTTTCAATTGCAATTAAAGCTGTCATAATCTTAGTTGTACTTGCAATTAAATGTTTATCATTTATATTTTTTTCATATAATATTCTTCCGGAATCAGCATCTATTACAATTCCACTTTCTTCAGCATTTACAATAATTGGAAAAAATAAAGTTATTATTAAAATTATCTTTATAAGTATTTTATTCACTTTTTTCACCTATTTAATTATATATTATTATGTAATAATAATACTTTTATTTTAATAGGTTCCGTTTATCTTACTTATTACTTCACTATTCATAGGTTTTAGAGTCCATTTATTATTTGCTTTATAATAATAAATATTTATTTTATAATTTATTCTCTTTTTTGTATTTAAACAGTTATTATAAATATATTTTTCTAATTTACCTTTATTTATTTCATTATCTGTTATAAATTTATTTATATTTTCTTTTATGTATTTATTAGATTCCGTTATTTCTTTTTTATAATTATAAACAGTTATTTTAGCCTCTATTACTGCTTTATCTTTATTCTTTGAGTATTTCGTTATCTTATATTTTAAATCTTTATATTGCCTTTTAAATGCTTTATTAACCAATTCATAATTTTCTTCTTCTATTCCTGCGTTTACAATAGCTATATCTAAATCTCTTATTACATTATCATTTAATTTATTATATTTTAAAAATAATGCTTCTGTTTTATCTTTTGGTTCATTCAAACTATAATCACAAGCAGTTAAAAAAATAATAAAAGATAATAATAAAAATATTTTTTTCATATCATTCACCACTATTATTATTATCTATTTATTATTTATTACACACTAAATTTAATAATTTTAAATATTTAACATGCTTTTCTGTATATTCTTTTTTTATATCTTTAATAAGTTTATTATAATATTTATTATTTGTTATTTTCTTGCAGTACCACTCATAATATAAATATTCTAATAATTCTTCTTTATTATTGTTTTTTAATTCTTTTAAATAATTAAGTATTTTATTAATGTTTTTTTCGTCTTCTCTTAATATATTAGTATAATTTATTTTATCTTTTATTATATATTCAATATTATAATACTTTAATGAACTTATAATATCTATCACTTCTAGTTCTTCATCTAATAATAAAGAACTTCTTTTTATTACATTACCATTATCATCCATCTTTATAACAATAAACATATTATTACTTCCTATACCACAGCAGTATTTTATTTTTTCTAAGATTTTTTCATTAAACATTTCTGTTTTATTATATATTAAGTTTAATAGTTTTTCATTTATTTGAACATTATTATTAATAATATCTATAATTTTACTATCACTTACTTTAACTACAGGGATTTTTCTAATATGTTCTAAACAATCAACTTCATTCCAATCATAAAAATTATATAATTTATTATTAAAATTTACTATTAAATCATATATGTATATCATTTTTATTTCTCCTTTTGTTTTTTATTACATAAAAACTTAAAATTATTATTCCTATTATTAAATTTAAACATTCTAATCTTCTAATAATAAAATTAACATATTCTAAAAAACTATACCCCATGTTAAAAAGATTTAAATATATTATTATAAAAACAATACCTGTGCTTATCAAAATTAAACTAATTATATACCCTATATATTTTATTAACATATTATATTATATTTCTTTTTTTATAAAAGTATTATATAATTATATAGGTGATATAATGGACATAATTGAAATAATAAAATATATTTTACTAGGTGCTCTTCAAGGTTTTACTGAACCAATACCAGTATCTTCTAGTGGACATATTTTTATAATTAAGCAAATATTAGATACAGGAATATTAAGTGACTTGAATTTTGAAATTGTTGTTAATTTTGGTAGTTTAATTGCAATATTAATTATTTATTGGGCTGATGTTAAAAAAATAATAGTGGATTTCTTTAAATATTTGTTTAAAAAAACAAAGGAAAAAGAAGCATATGATAATTATAAATATGCTTGGTTAATAGTATTAGGAGTTATTCCTATAGGAATAATAGGTTTTGCTTTTAAAGATATAATTGAAAAGTTTTTAAACAATATTAACGTCGTTGGTATAGCATTTCTAGTAACTGCGATATTCTTATTCTTAGTAAGAAATATGAAAGGTAAGAAAAAAGATGATGAGGTTACTTGGAAAGATGCTTTGATTATTGGTTTAGTTCAAATAATAGCAGTTATACCTGGAATAAGTAGAAGTGGCTCAACGTTAATAGCGGGCATGTATAGAAACCTAGACAGAAAAGCTGCTTTAAAATATAGCTTTATGCTATATATTCCTATTAGTATAGGCACAATTATAATTGGAATAAAAGATATATTAGAACAAAGTAATTTAAATGAGATAATTCTTCCATACACTATTGGATTCTTTGTATCAATGATAGTAACATACTTTACAATGAAATGGTTTATGAAGTTAGTACAAAAAGGAAAACTTATATACTTTAGTATTTATTGTTTAATTGTAGGGTTGCTAGTATTAATATTTTTATAAATAAAAACACTAATTATAGTGTTTTATTTTTTTAATCTATTTTTATTTTTTTATTTTTTAGTCTTTTGTCTACTTCTTCTTTTAATAATATGTATACTATTGCACATAGAGGTACTCCAATTAGTACACCAGCGATACCCGCAAGTGAGGCTCCTAGTACAACAGCAAGTAATATCCAAAAACCGGTTAACCCAACTGATTTTCCAACTACCTTAGGATAAATAACATTGCCTTCAAATTGTTGTAGTATTACTAAAAATACTAAGAATATTAATGCAAGTACAGGATCTTCCATAAGAAGTAAGAAAGCACTTGGTATAGCACCAATATAAGCTCCAAATATAGGAATTAAACTAGTAGCACCTATAACTACACCAATTAAGATTGCATACGGCATATCAAGTAAAAACATACCAAGAGAACACAATGTACCAAGTATGACAGCTTCTATTAATTGTCCCCCTACAAAATTATTAAATGTTTTTACTGTTAGTGATGAAATATCACATATTTTATCAGCTTTTTGTTTTTTAACATATGCATATAATGTTTTTTTTGTATCTCTTAAAATTCTTTCTTTAGAATAAAGTAAATATACAGAGAAAATTATTCCTAAAACAAAATTTACTATTGAACCAAATATAGACACAGTTGAATCTAATAATTTAGGTGCTATACTAAATATCCATTTTGTAATATTTTGTGAAAAATTAAACCAAGCATTTAACACTTCTTTTACAATGGCTTGAAACATTTCATTTTTATCCATCATATTTACACTTAATTTTTTTAATTCTTCACTGTAGAATCCAAAGTTATTAACTAAAACTTTAGCACTATTTATTAATTCTGGAATTAATAGTATAGAAATAACTATAAGTATTACTCCAACAGTAACTAATGTTAAAGTAATTGATAAAACCCTTTTCTTTCCAGATATCTCTTTATTTTCTTTTATATCTTTTTTATACATTATTTTTTCATATTTCTTCATTAAAATATTGAATAAAAATGCTAATACTATACCTGTAATAATTGGACTAAGTATATAAATAAATTTATTAAAAACTCCAAATATTTCTTTTATATTAAATATAACCGCTATTAAAACAATAGTATAAGTTATAAGTAATAGAATCTTTTTATAATCTAAATCTTTTAACTTCATAGTTCCTCCATTTCTTATGATATTATTATACTTTATTTTAAATAAAAAGCAAATAAAAAAGCCTTAATAGGCTTCATCATCAATATTCCAAAATTTAGTACCTGTATCATTCTTTAATGCTTCTGTTGCTTCTTCTTCTGAAAAGTCAAATTCATCCATGTAACTTTCTACCATTTTTTCTTTTGCATCTTGGCTTTTTACAAGTTCAACTGCTTCTATAGCATCTTTTTTACTTATATTATATTTTTCCATCAATGATTTAATTTCTTCAATTTCTTCTGTTGTGTATTCACCATCTAATTCATATGAAATATCATCTTTAGTAGAAGATTTTGATAAAATATCAATTGCCATATTTCTCATCTTATCAATATCTAAAAATAATAAATCTTTCTGTATATTCAATTTGTTTATTTTTAAATCTTCTATAACTAATTCTAAATTATGATCAATCGTTTTTTCATTCGAAATATATTCTTTATTTTCAGTTTTAATTTTATATTCTTTTATTTCAATTTCTAATTCATCAAGTTCATGTGATTTCAAATTATATTCTTTTTGAATTGTTTCTTTTTCTTTTAATACAGTTTCTAACTCTTCATTAAATTTTCTTAATTCATCTTCATTTAATTTTTTTATCTTTCTTAATTTAATTATTTCTTCTTCAATAATTCTATATTCTTTATCTGGTAATAAAGAATATGCCATTATATGTTTCTTTTCATTAAAAGCTAACAAATCATCATTGTTTTTTTCAACTTCATCACTAATATTTTTAATAATGTTTTGATATAATTCAACTATTTCATCAACAATTATTTTCTTTTCTTCTAATGTTTTTATTACATTTTGTAATAATTTTCTTTTTTGTTTATTGTGTTCATAAATATTTGAATAATTTTTTGTATCAGCAGTTGTAATAGCAGCCTTGTTTTTTATATAACTAATGTTTAACTTACTTATTACATCTATTATATTATCACTATTATTTTCTAGTAAAATATTATTTAGCTCTTCTTTTGATTTTTCTACCTTGGAAAATAATAAGTTAAATGCTTCCAATAATTCTTCTTTATCTTCATTATTATCATAAGCAGTTATTATTTTATTTCCTAAATAAGAAGCAGAGTTTAACCAACTATCTTTTCTTGCATTCAAAACATCTAAATCTAATTTATCACCATTTGTATGTTTCGGTTGTTCTTCGATTTTTTTTATTTGTTTATCAATTAGTTTTACTTCAGATTCTGCTGCATTTTCAGAGAAATTTTCCCCACAAATATTAACAAAGTCATTTATAATTTTCTTTAATGTTTCGTTATACATAATAAAAACCCTTCTTATTCTTTTATTTTATATATAAATAATATCATAGTTTCAATCTCTTATCAAGAATAAACCTTAAAGTTTTTTATTTTTCTTCAAGGCTTTTTATAATCTCAACATTTGATATAGAATCAAATTTTTTACTTATTTTATCAGTAGTAATATGAATATCTTGAACATCCTTATTAACTGTTTCCATGTTTTTAGAAAGTTTATCCCATCTTTGCTTATATCTATCAAATTCTGATCCTAATTTGTTTAATTCTTCATGTATAATACTTGTATATTTATCTCTTTCTTGATTAGTAAGTATTGTTTGAACTATTGTAAGCATGCTCATAAGTGTTGTTGGAGATGTTATCCATATTTTTTTATTATACGCATACCTAACAATATCTTCATGATATGCATTAATTTCAGCAAAAATAGCTTCTGCTGGTAAAAACATAATAGCTTGGTTTGTAGTTTCTCCATTTATTATATATTTTTCACTTATTGCATCAATATGTTTTTTTACATCTGTCTTAAATAATTTTGTATATGATTCTCTTTTTGCAACAGTTAAAGTTTTATCAACCATATTTTTGTAGTTTTCTAATGGAAATTTAGAATCAATTGCTACTGTACCAAGTGGATTTGGAGCAAAAAGAATAGCATCTACTATTGTATGGTTTGATAATTGATGTTGTAGTTTATAAACATTATCATTTTTTTCTCCAAAAATACTTGATAATATTAATCTTAAATTTGTTTCTCCAAAAATTCCTCTACTTTTTTTATCAGTTAATATACTTTGAAGTGATACAATATCTGTACTTAAAGTGTCAATTTTCTTTTGAGCTTCATCTATTTTTGCAAGTCTTTCTACTACATTAGAAAATGTCTTATTTGTTTTTTCAAAATTAGCGTCTAATCTTTCATTTACTTTATCATTTATTAAATTAAGTCTTGTTTCTATGTCTTTATTAAGATTGCTAAAATCTTTATTAATATCTTTTACAATACTATATTTAAACTCACTCAGTTCTTTTGTTAAATTCGTTTCTATTTTGCCTATTCTTTCAGTTATATTGCTTTCGTTAATATTTTTCATTATAGCAATTATTACTAAAATTATAACTATAACTAATAAGCCTATAATTATATAATTCATTCAATATCACATCCTTATTAAAACTATTTTAACATTATAAATATTTAAAAGCAAAGTTATTCTATTTTTAATATTTTATTTAATCCCTTTGATACTATATAAGCTACCAACATTATAAATATTATCCTAATCAATATTATTGGATCCTTAAAACTATGTAATAAATTGACACCAATATATCCCCAAAAATATACCATTGCAGATTTTCCTATAATTAATGCAGTTAAAAATTTCTTCCTGCTCATATCACATAATCCTGCCGCTATATTAACTAAAAAAGCAGGAGTAAAAGGCATTGCCATTAATGCCGCTAAAGCAGATGTTGATATATTAGAAAATTTAAACATTAAGTTTTCCAATGTTTTTCTATTATTTACTTTAGCATGAAACCATGAACTTAGTCCTTTTCTCCATAATATGTATGATAAATAGCATCCAAGTACAGTGAAAATATAAGATATAATAAATCCTATTATATTTCCAAAATAAATGAAATTAATAGTTATAAAAACAGATAAAGGTAGAACTGCTATAATTGATTCTATTAAAATTAACGCACAAGAAAGTATAGGACCAAAGATTCCTATACTTAACAAAAATTCTTCAATTATTACATCCATGTTGTTTAATAAACTCATATTATCCCTCATATATATTATAATATACTTTTAACGAGTTTTATACTTTTATTTTTCTAAAACAATTATATTATATCCAAAATAATTTAACATACTTGCTGCTCTTTTACTTAACTGTCCTTTATCACACATAATATAATACTTCTTATTTTTTACTAAAAAATTTTTATAATTTGACATTAAATCTTCATATGAAATATTAATGCTATTTTCATAATGATTTTTTAAATATTCTTTTCTTGCTCTTAAATCAATAATACGAGTGTTATTATTAATACTATTTAAATATTCTTTATTCACAATATCACCTATTATATAATATAATTTAGTTTAAAATATTTATTTACTTATACACAAAAATAGCAACAATTGTTGCTATTTTTCATCATCTTCATCATCATCAAAGAAATCATCAAAGAATTGATCATCAGTTATATTATCTTCCATAATAATACTATCAACATCAACATTTATTTTTGGTTTTTCTATTTTACTAGGTTTAATTGTTTCTTTTGGTTCTTCTACAATTTCTTTTTTTGTTTGAGTTTTTGAATCAGTATTATCAGTTGTTGGTTCTAGTTCTTTTTTATCTGTTTTTTCTTGAGTATTATTCTTTCCTTTAGAAATTTCATCAATAAGTTTTTTTATTTCTTTTTCATTATGCTTTCTTTCAGGAACTGGTGTTTCACTTTCTATAGAAGGAGTATCAATCTTAGGGACTTCTTGTTTATTAATTGCTTTTGATTCTTCAATACCGTTTTCATCCATATTTTCTGTTGATTTAATCTTCTTTTCTTCTTTTGGATTAAATACTATTTTAGGATTAGTTACTCTTGGTTCTTCACTAGATAAGAACTCTTTCTCTTCATTAAAAATATCTTTTGCAATTCTAGATTTTGGTGCTTCAACTTTAACTTCTTTCATTTCTTTTTCTTCTGGTTCTTTTATTTCAATTTTTTCTTCTAAAGTCTTTGTTTCTTTTTCTTGTTCTTTTTTCGCTTCTTGTTGTTTTTTCAATTTTTCTTTTTCTGCTTTTTCTTCTGCCTCTAATCTAGCTATTGTATCATCAATGTTTTTCATAAATGCATTCATATCAATATTGTTTGGATTTGGTGTAGGGTTTGTGTTCATTCCCATTTGATTATTCATCATAAATGGTGGCATAGGTGGCCTACCCATACTGTTAATTCCACCTGCTTGTGAAGAATTAAAATCAGTACCTGTTTGATTACTTAATTTTTCTTGAACAAATTTCTTTATATCAAATATTTTTGAAATGTTAGCATCTCTTTGAGGCAATATTGCATCTTCATAAATTGCTCCCCATGCATTATTTTTATTCAACTCATAATCAGGAGTAAATTGGGATTTGAAAGGTCCGCATCTTAACTTAAGAATTAAGAACTGAAATTTTTTTAATCTTTGTAAATCACTTATTGTCATAAGTGGTCTTGGAGATTCATCAGGTTTATCCTTTTTCTCTTTACCTTTCTTTTCTCCACATAATTTACTTATTTCTTCTAAAGCTTTTAACTCGGTTGTTGTTAAAAAGTGTATATTTTCACAGTTTCCTTTTATCGTTTCAGCCATATCAGATCCATATTGTTTATTTAATTGTGAATAGTTTTGTATAATAAAATTAAATCTCATGTTTCTACTACGTGATGCTGTTATCATAGCATCCACATCTTTAAGTGGAGGCATATTAGCAAATTCGTCTAGCATAAAGTTTGTTCTAATTGGAAGTCTTAGTTTTTCCTCTAAACTTGCTGTATCTATTAAACTTTCATATATTTGTTTTAAAAATATTGTAACTAATGAATGATATGTTTTCTTTTCATCATGTATAATTAAGAAAATAGCCGTTTTTTTCTTACCAACTTCTCTAAAATCAAAATCTGTTTTACTAAGCATTTCACTTAAAGCTTCACGTGATGAAAATATTCTAATTTTTGTTTTAAAAGAAGATACAATTCCACCTTTTGTCTCATTAGGAGCATTAATTGTTGCTGCTGCAGAAATATATGCAGTACTTTCTTCTCCTTTTAATTTAAAATATTCTTGCAAATATGTTGAACGACCAATATGTTCTTCACCATATGTAGCCATTTGATTTATACTATTAATATTAACATATTCTTCAGGTGCATCTTCAAAAAGTCCCATAGCAAGACCAGAAAAATATGAAGCTGCGGTTTCTGTCCAAAATGGCTCTGCTTTTGTTCCTTCTGGATCAGATAAAATATTGTTTGCTAAATCCTCAATTAATTCTTTTGCTTTATCATCTTTTCCTTCTTTATAAAAACGATATGGAAGAGAAAATGGATTCCAACAATTTCCTCTTAAAGGATCTCTAAAGTTTAATACAAGTACATTATATCCTCTTTCTTTTAAAAGTCCACCTAGTTTTTTATATAACTCACCTTTAGGGTCAGTAAATATCATACTTTCTCCCGCTTTTGCAAGAATTTTTGACATTGGAAGCATAACACATTCTGTTTTACCTGAACCTGTTCCTCCAATAATTAAACTGTGCCCTTCTCCATTATCAACATAGGCTTCCTTTTCATTAAGAATAATAGGAATACCAGCAGCTTTATATTCATCTTCTTTAAGAATAATTTTTTCTATACCTTTTTTCTTTTTCATTTCAGAGGCTGAACTTAATTTTGAAAAACCATCACTTTTTTCTTTTGCTCCCGGAACATACCCAAAACCTTTTTCTCTATCAAAAAAATATGAAGATACGCTCATAAACAATCCAATTAATGCTAATAAATAGAAAACTAAAGTTGCAGCAATATTTTCGGGATAAAATGCTGGAAATGGGTTTAATCCCCAAAATCTAGCTTCAACAGTTAAATATTGCAAATTAAGTACTGCTATAGCAACCAAATATAATAATACTGCAGCAAACATTATAAATATTCCAACATCTTTAGGTTCTGCTCTAAATTTTAACTTCATTTTTATATGCCTCCGGACTACTAATTATTTATATATGTATTATAACATCTAAAAAAAATATTATCAATTTAATATGATAATATTTTATAATTTATTATTTAATTTATTCTTATTATATATAGTTAATAAAACAAATAAAATAATTAAAACTATAGCAATTCCAATAATCGGGTAAAATAGCCATGCTACATTTTCAAAATATTTTTTCTTCCAATTTTCATTAGAAGTAAGAGTTAATTTAACACTGTCTATGTTACTTCCTGTTACATTCCATTTATAACTTCCTTTAAATTCATTTTTACTTGTAGAATTTTCATTTTCAATGAAATTATTTGAATATACTTTAATTATTAATTTATCAATTCCTTCAAATCCTATTACACTGTCATCTATTTTAGAAAAAGATAAAACATTATTGCCTTTATTATTTTTATTTATTTTTATATCTCTAAAATAATATTTTGCCGGATTCTTTTCTTTAAATTCATCAATATCAGCATACTTATATTTTAATATCAAATCAGTTGTTTTGTCATTTACTTTAACATTATAATCATATAGTGCATAATTGCCATATTCATTAAATTCAGCAACCTTATCTTTTACTAATGCTTTAATAGTACTTGGTTTTTTAATTTCATTATATTTATATACAATTTCATTACTAAAATTTAATTTAATAGTTTCCTCTATTTGACCATCACTAAGTATATTTGCTTTATAATCAATTGAGCATCCAGTTAAAAATATAAGTGAAATTATAGAAAGAATTATTATTTTTATTTTCATAGTTTTCTCCTTTTATTTTGGAACAGTAATATATTTTAATGGATTTACTGCTTTTCCATTTACTCTTATTTCAAAGTGTAGATGAGGCCCTGTTGAAGAACCAGTATTACCAGATTCACCAATTTGTTGACCTCTAATAACTGTTTGTCCTTTTTGTACTAATAATTTAGACTGATGCCCATAATATGTTTTAACATTTTTGCCATGATCTATTATAATTAGTCTACCATAACCATATGAAAGTCCTCCAGATATACCAGAAAATTCTACAGTTCCGGATTCAGCAGCAACAATAGGAGTGCCGACCGGTATTCCAACATCTATTCCAGCGTGAATATGATCACCTCTATCTTCACCAAATTTACCTGTTATTGGGCCTGATTTTGAAAGTGGATAAGAAAATATTCCTGTCCCAAGATTACCATAATATCCAGCACATGATTCCATAGCACCAATAAGCCCCATTACTTCAATTTTATTGTTTTTAATAGTGCCAGCACCTGATATTTCTTGATCTCCAACTGTTCCTTTAATAGTTATATAATTTTTTTGTATTGTTCCTTGAAGATTAGCTTCTACAAACACTTCCATATCTTTATATTGATTATAGTATTCTTCTGCTGCGCTTGTTCTATTATTAATATTACCATATCTATTATAATCATCACTTATTTCATACTTATCATGAAATACCTTTGCTGCTTCTTTAGGATCTGATATGGTTTTGTATCCATTTAATCCTGAATATTTGCTTTGCTCATATACTGAAAAATCTAATTGAGCGTACAAATTAGTAATAGCTCTTCCTTGTTTATCTGCAAATTTTTGTAAGTTTTTTTGTCGACCTGCACTTGTCCATTGTACAAGTCCAAATCCAACTCCAGCCTTCATTTTATAATTATCAGGAGCAATAGCACCCCCTTGTATTATTTTCGGATTAAATGTACTCGCAGATTCTTGTTTGAAATTCCCCATTATTCCAGCGGTTGCAGCTTTAGAATATCCGTGTTGTACAAAATATATCCATATTTTTTCTTCATTTGTTGTGCCACTAATAGTTGCTTGCTGTGAATTTTTTTTTGTATTTTTAGCAGAAAATGTATAAATATCATTTTTGCCTTCTTTAATTGTTCCTTCAATATCTTTTGCATTTATTCCATTATCAGAAGTAACTTGTAAAGTCAACTTGTTTCCCGTTCTTTTTCCCGTAATTGTTGCAGGATAACATTGATTTTGCGCTGCTTCTTCTAATTCCTTATCACTTACCCAATCATCAAATATTACACTTGAAATAAAGGTAATTATTATAACCGCTATTATTGCGATTATCACTAAAAAAATTGCAGCAGGTAAAATAAATGGCGCTATAAATTTTAATTTTCCTTTACCTAAAAAAGAAAGAGTTCCACTTAAACTCATATTTGTTTTTTTATTATTAGAATTTTTATTTTCCTCTTCCATTTTACCACCTTATTGCTTACTTATTACAATCCTCCACCAGAACCAAATGATTCTAATTCTCTTTGTGTTAGTAAAATATTTATATACATTCTTCTTGCTCCACAAGCAAATAACGCTTCTCCTTGTTGATATCTTTTTATCTGATCTTTTTCTGATTCATTTAAATCAATTAATTTACTTAAATCTTCCACTGCTTGTTTTTTTAGTCCCATCACTAAATAATAACTGGCATTATCAAATATTGCTTTACCATGCATTATTATTTCCGGAGCTGCAAAATCAGTTGGTTGTTGTGTAATAATAATTGTTCCTGTGTTATACTTACGACTACGTCTTTGCATTTGAGCTAAAAATTCAGCTCCCAAAGTATTTCTGTCTCCTAATAAAACGTGTGCTTCATCTACCATCAAAACAGTATTCACATCTTTGTCTAAGCATAATCCCCAAGCATATTTTAGTATGTTAAAGAATAATGCACTCCTAATATTACTTTCACTATTCATTAGTTCTTTTATATTAAATACAATAAATTCACTTGATGCTTCAATTGTTGTGTGTCCACAAAAATAATATCTTAATTCTTTTATAAGTGGTCTTATTTTAATCTCAAGTTTTTCCATTATATCTCTTTCATGAGTTTTATCATTCATTGAAAGTAGTCTTCCTTTTATTGTTGCATAAACATCATCAAATGTCGGATATTCAATTGATTTGAAATTAGTAAAATCAGTGTTAAAATCTATTTTAAATCTTTTATATGTATCTTGAAGAACTTCCGAAAATAAAGTTAATACATCATCAGTAATATCTGGACTATAATATTTCATAAAAGCTTTCACACTTTGTAATCCTCTTGTAAGAACAGCATATCCAAGATTTTCTCCCTTTTCATCTTCATCAGCATCTAAAACTATTTCAAGTGGATTAACCATTCCATATTGTCCACCCTTACCTAAATCTATAAAGTCTCCCTTATATAATTTAGTCATTTCTTCAAGTTCTCCTTCAGGGTCTATTGCAACAATCTTATAACCGTTTCTAATATTTGTTCTTAATAATGCTTTAGCAGCAGTTGATTTACCACTACCACTTGTTCCTAGTAATATTACATTTGCATTGTTTCTATTAAATTCTTTTTTTGTTTGATAAAGAAATTGATTAAATAGAATTACTCCTCCACTAAAATCAACACCTAACAAACAAGATGAACCTGGGTCTTTAACACTATCAAATACATATGGATACATAGCAGCCATTGTTACTGAAGGTATTGGAGTACCAATTCTATTTTCTATATCATTTTTAGGAAATAATGGTAACATACTTTTTAATACTTTTTCTTGCTCGAATCTAAGAGTATATCCTCTCATTCCAGAAGCTTCTAAATAATTTTTTACTTGGACTTTCTTTTGTTCAAGTTCTTCGCTTGAGTCAGCAGTAACCATAATATGCATTTGAAAATCATATATCTTTGCTTGAGTAGCAATCAACATTTTAATAAAACTTTCTAATGATTCATAATCTTGTCTTATTCTTTCTTGAATAGTTCTATCATTTTCTTTTTGATATGATTGTTTTAATTGAGCAATTTCCTTATTAAGCATTTTACTAAGAGAAGAAAATGCAATTGGAATATGTTTAATTACTATTTTTACTCCACCTAAACTAGTAATATTGGATAAATATCCAGTATAAATTGATTTCGGATAAGAAACAATTGTAAGAATAGTTGAATACTTATCACTAATAATCATATCTGATGATCTAAATTCTAATCCTTTTGGAGCTAATTGTGTTTTTATATTCATTCTGGCACCACCGTTCCGAATTCAGTAGAAGGACCTCCATTTAAAAATCCATCTAATAAAACTCTTAAATCTTCATTACTAACCTGGCTTGATTGCAAACCAGCTCCTGCCAATCCGCTTATTAAGTTTTGAATACGTTTTTGAATTATCTCTTGTTTCTTTTCCCTGAACAAAATATAATACTCAGTATCAGATACATTGTATTCTCTACTTGTAAAGCTATTAGCTTTTTCTATATCTTCACTTATAATTTTTCTTACAATAGGAGATTGACTTGAATTATATTGTACTTGTAATTGAGATAGATAAAGATTTAAATCTACAGGTCTATCCGCAACCATAAGCCAAAATTCAAAATCAATTGTATTATAAAAATTTTTAAGATGAAATATAGTATTTTCTTGTGATTGATAATCCATTATAAATATATTTTTAGGTTGAACTTTAACTCCTGTCACTTGATAACCATTATCAAGAACAATTGCTCCGTTAACTATATTTTTAATAGGTAACCAATTTTCTGTATACTTACTGTTTTTCACTGTACTCACTTGTAAAACACCATCCTTTCCATATAAATACCCTTCTGTTTGAAAAAAACTGTATAATTTCTTGTATTAGAACCAAAACATTATGATAATTTGGAACTGGTAATATTAAAAATGTTCCAATTGCAGCAGGAGATAATTTTATTACTGCTGTAAACAAATTATCGACCTGTATTGATAATAACAAAATTAAAGTTAACAAACACCCTGTTCCAAAAATTATCAAATCAACATATCTAAACAAACTAAATATTAATAATGACCGTTTAGAATTTGCAGGGATAATATATACTACTTCTTTTTCTTCCATATTCTTTTTCTCCTTTTTTTATTCCGAATTCTTTCCAGCTTTATATGTTGGATTATCTTCAAGAGCATTTTCTTGTATTTTCATGCTCTTCAAACTTCTATTAAGAATAGACTTCCCAGCAATATCTTTTTCTTCTTGTACTGATGTCGGTTCTTTAAAACAATCTTCAAACTCATCTTTTAAGCCGGCTGCATAAAAGTCATCTTTCGCAGCGGAAAGATTATCTACAAGATCAGCGCTTCCTGTACCATTCATTGCAGAACGTGTCTGTGCTGTTACCTCATCATTAAAATCAGCCTCAGCTAAATCAGATTCATGTGCTATTTGAAAACTTAATGCTTGATCATCAGACCATGCAGCCATTGCAGTGCGTTGAGCAGAATCTATTTTTTCTGAAGCTTCCACATAGTTCTTACTTAACTTTTTCATTTTTTACCTCCTTATGTGGTTATAAGCGGATTTATAATTTATTCTTCTGTTTTTTCTTCGTCTGCTTTTTCTTCATCTTGTTCTTCAACTTCTTTTGTTTTTTCTTTAGCTTCTTCTTCCATTTGTTCAAGTTCAGCATCACGTTTTGCTGCTGAACCAAGTACTCTGTTTTTAAAGCCACCTGCTTTAACAGTTTTAGCAACTTCTGCAGCTGATTTTTTTGATGCATTAATACCGGCACCAATTGATTTACCTAGCCCGCCTGAACTAACACCATTTTTCATTCCACCAGCAGTTCCTCTAGCAAAACCTCCAACAACTCCTAATGGACCTCCGATAATTCCACCTGTTACAGCTCCACCGATTCCACCAACAAGGCCACCAATGCCACCTCCAAATATTTCTCCAAATCCAGCTTTCTTAAATGGATTAATAGAAGAATCTTCTAGGTTAATTCCAAACATATCTCCGATTAATTTTGGTAACATTTTTGCAAATGCAAATATAGCAGCCATTAATAAGAAGAACGCTAATGCTTGAGATAAACCAGTTAGTTTTGCAAGACTTGACGGGTTTCCATCTCCCCAAATAATAAATGACAAATTACTAATTAACACTATTGCAAAGAATACTGCTAAAATTCTAATAAATAAATCTAAATAAGTACTTATTACATTTTTTATCCAATTATTAAATACACTTTGTGTTTTTGGATTAATATACGAAAATATTGCAATTGGAGCCAAAAATTGATAAATAAGCAATTTAAAAACCCGTATTCCAACATCAACAGTAAATGATAGTAAAATACATACTAGAAATATTCCTCCGATTGTTGAAAAAACCGGATTATAAACAACACTATTTGCTTTCATAGTATCTATTACATCAGCATTTTCCATGCTTCCTTTTATTCCCTTTGCCAACACTCCATCAAGCACTCCACAATCAGCTGTTTTTTCAGTACCAGTCGCAACTGTAGCGCATGAGGCTCCGTTTTCAACATTAAAAAAGCTAAGCCATGATATTAGTGCTAAATTTTGACCTATATCTTTTGCTGTTAATTTATTATTAGTATTATACGATGAACCTAACACTATTTTTTCCATTATTCCACCATCAACTACGATTTTTTGTAAGTCATATAATAAATTAAATACTGGATTTATAGCGACAATCATTGCTAGTGAAATAAAAATGTTTTTAACAATTGCCATTGCTCCACCAGCTTGATCTGTAAGTTTATTAGGGTCAAGTAAGTATTGTATTAATGAAAAGGCAACTACAAATAACATAAAAATACCAACTAACAGCATTATTCTATCACCAAGACTGGCTAAAGCTGGAAATTGTTCTAATATATTAATTTGAGTAAATGATATAAAAATTTCATATAAAGCCGCAACAACACTGTAAATAACATCATCTAACCATAAACAAATATATGTTAAAATATCAACTATTGTGTCTTGCCAACTAAAAAGGCTATCCATAACATTAATTAATCCCATAATTTAATCCTTTCATCTTTTTATCCAATACCACAAGTTCCATCACCTATACCTGTTACATTCAATATAAAATTCAAAACATCTGGTAATAAGAATATTGCTAATGCAATAATTCCTCTTTTTATAAAATTATTAACCGCTTTTTTCATTGCTTCATCAGAATCTGCCACAGCTTTTGTAAAGTCTAGCATTGTAAAAACAATTAAAATAATAGGTGTTGCTATTTTAATAATTAAAAATACATACTTCATTATTTCTAAAAAATCATCTGATAACAATTGCTCACAGCTAGTTATTTTATTTTTTAGTACTATCGGTGTCCATCCTTTTATGTGAGCAGTTTCTATATCATCATTATCTTTACCATTATCTATTGTTGTTTCAGATTCAAGTGAATGAGTTCCCGAAGCCTTTTTGTAACCATCTGCTTTTGTTGTTCTTACTTTAACAGTCTTTTTTGATTGTTTATAAAATATATTTGGGCAATCAAATGGATAACCTGCCATTTGTGCTGCAGTATCTTTAAATAATTTTTTTTCTGCATTCCCCACATAATTAATGTCACAAGTTCCTCCTGAATCTATAGTAGTAACATTTTCAATAGTTGGTGAAACCCCAGCATATGCAGTAGTTTTTATCTTTAGAGAACAATTATTTTTAAAAGAATAATCACAATAATGAAACGATTCTCCTGTTGATAATGCATTTGTATTTAAATGAAATAGAAAAAACGAAAATAATACAACAATAAAACAAATTAAATATTTATATATTTTCATATCAATTCACATCATTTCTATTATATTTTTTATTATACATATATATTATAACACAAAAAAAAACAACAATAAAGTTATTTTTTTATTTATGTTGTAATTATTATTTTCCAATTAATGTATTTATTTCACAAGATTGATTTGCTCTTGGATCATTTACACATTTACTACATTCTTTCCAATCAGATTGTTTCATAATTGTAGCAAATAACAATGTTACGATTTGAATTATTAAGAATACTATAACAGCCGCTATTGCTTTTTTTACCAAAGCTCCTTGCGCATTTTTAATATCATCTTCCTTTTTGCTCATTACTGCTTTAGTCATATCTATCATTCCAATAACTATCAAAATAATTGGTACTGCTATTTTAATAACTAAAACAACCCATCCTACCAGACCGAATATTGGTCCTAAACCATCACATACATCACTTGTATTAGATGACATCATATTAAACAAATCTATTAACATAATTCTACCTCATTTCTTTTATTTCATAACTTTATTTTATAATACTTTATTATATTTTGTCAATATAATTGTATTTTTAGTGATCAATTTTACATTCAGAAGGATTATTTAAACATTTTGCACAATTTCCATTTTCCCATCCAGTAAATCCAACAACTTTAGCAAACAAGAACATAACTATACTTATTACTAAGAATACTGATACAGCCGCTATCGCCTTTTTTACTAGTGCTGATGTAGCTGATTGTATCGCAGAATCATCTTTTGCAAATATTGCTTTTGTCATATCAATCATCCCAACAACTATTAGTATTATTGGTACAGCTATTTTTATGATATTTATTATCCATCCTGCTATTCCAAATATTCCTTTCAAATTAGAATCAGAACAAATTGTTCCACTTGCACTCAGAAAATCAAACAAACAAGTTATTTCCATATTTATCACTACTTTCTATTATGATTTAAGTTTTTATTTTTTCATCTTACAGACACTTTGTTGAGGATCAACCACACATGACCAACAATTTCCTTTTGCCCATGTTGTATTTCCAACAACATTTACAAATACAAATTTCACTATATAAAGAACTAAGAATACTGCGACTGCTGCAACAAATTTTTTTAAAAAATTTCCAAAAGCATCACTTAAATCAGTATCTTTGTTTCCCGTTATTGGTTTTATTAGATCTATCATACCCATTATTATCAAAATAATTGGAACTGCAATTCTAATAATGTTATACACCCAACCAAGTATTCCAAATACTGCAGCAAAATCACTACATACTTTTGCAGAATCATAAGCTAAATGCATAAATAAATTTATAAATTCCATATGGCACCTCAATCTAAGTTTATTATAAATAATTATTTATGATTAAGTCAACTTGAAATGTAAAGTTTTAGACAACAATTACTTATTAAAACCTAATTTCTGTATTAATTCAGTTATTTTATCATTTGGTAGTTTTCTATCATCAATACAAGGTATATTTGCAAAAATTGTTGTTTTTGCTTCATATTCAAATTCTTTTACTTCTTTATCAGATATAGTACTTCTATTTAAAATAATTTTCTTTCCTTGTAATTCTTTAAAAATATTTTTGTTTTTTAGCATAAGTTTATTTAGCTTTATAGTACTTGGTTCAACTAAATATATTACTTCAGTACATATATCAATATCTTTATAATTATTTAAATCTACAAATATAATGTCTGCATCTTGTCTTTTTAATATTTCTTTACTTAATTCAGTTTGAGAAGAACTGATTAATGTTTTATCTTTAAAGAATGAAAAATCAACTTTATCAGTTTCAAACGCTACTACATTATAATCATTTTTTAATTGTTCTTTCAACATATATATAAGAGAAGTTGCTCCCGCATGATCTGTTATATTTTTAAATCCAATTATTCTATCTTGGGATATATCATTTTCCATTAAATTGCTTTCATCTATACCTTCAACTTCATCTGGTGTTGATTCGGGTTCAGAAAAGAATTGATTTTTTGCAACTGGAATTTCCGGTTCTTCAACTATTTCGGGTTCATCTACTGTTTTTTCATCAACATTGTTTTCAAATCCATAATCTTCTTTACCAGTATTTATTTCAGTGTTTTGAATTGTTTCAGGTTCTGAAAAAGCTGTTTCATCAACCTTTGGACTTTCATAAAGTTCTTCTTCTTTTGCCTCATCAACATTATTTGATTCAACTTCTTGCTCTTCATAAATAGGTTTCTCTGGTACATCTATTTCTAAGTTTGGTTCTTCTATTTTAGCAGGTGTTTGTATATCATCGAATGATAATTCTTCTATCTCAGGTGTTTCTTTAGGCTCATCATTAATTACAGTTTTTTTTTCTTGTTGATTGGTTTCAGCTTCAAGAGCATCAATTGATATATCTTCTATTTCTGGCTCAATTTTAGGTTCAGTATATTCTGGTTCTACAGTATCTGATGCCATAAAATCTGGTTGTTGTGGTTCCTCTGGTTTTTCTAAACCTAATTGAGTTTCTTGAGATTCCTCGGGTTCCACAAATGGTGTTTCTTCAATTTTTGGGCTTTCATAAAGTTCATCTTCATTTTGTTTTATTTCTTCGACTTTTTCTTTTTTCTTTTTCTTTTCTTTTTTCTTTTTCTTTTCGTTTTCTTCTTCATCTTCAGGTATTTCTACATTATGAAAACTTGCAACATCTTTGTATGTATTAGGATGTTGCATTAAATATTTAATACCTTCTTTATTTCTCGTGAAATTATATATTCCAAGAGATACTAATTTTGATAAATAAAGTGGAGATGAACTATCTTCAGAGCCATCTAATACAAGAATAATCTTGCTAACATCAAGACCTACTGATAATTTTTGCAAATTAGATACATCTTTATAATTGTTTATTGCTGTAATATCAAGTATCATTGTTTGAAAATAAAAATTTTTAAACATTTCTGCTATTTCTTCAGCATCATAAACACCTTCAACAGATTTAATAACATCAATATCTAAACCCATTAACATATCTTTATACTTATTAGCTATAATTACATTCATTACTTCACCTTCTTTATATTCTTTTTTCTTTTTTACTTTTTATTTATTATTACAAGCTGAATCGCTACAATTGTTATATATTCTTTTTGTTTCACCACTTATTGGAATTTTAAAACTTCCAGATAAAAATGGAAATTCAACTATTACAAAACTTGTCACCTTATAATAAGTTTTTAATTTGTCATTAGCTGATAAAGAAGGATTATATTCCTCTGTAATTTCTTTTACACAATAATTACCTGTTTGAGGCTTTGTTTTATTACCATTTAAATCATTATACTCGCTTGGACATTCAATATCTGTTTGTGTTGTATTATAACCAATACTGTCTAAATAAGTTAGTATTTTTTTTTGAGTACTAATATCTTTATCTCCGAAATTATTACTTGTTGTATATCCTTCGTTTTTTTCAATTATGTTTATTATTTCATTTTTTACTTTAAATGCTTTTGAATAGTTTACAGCAAACGCTAGAAAACTAGAAAAAAGTACTACAAAAACTAGCACTATTCCCATTAACCAAGTTCCACCAATAGCATCTTTCATTTACATCACCTTATTTATACATATTTTCTCTTTTGTTATTTAGTTGTTTTCTCTTCGTCAGGGCATATTTTATTTGTCGAATCATTAGAATCCACACAACAACCATCAACCGCTTTATAAGTTGGACCATATGTTTTGCATGTTTGTTGTAATAACCCGCTTTTTATTACAGGATAAACAAACGCTGTAAATAACGCTCCTATTGCTACAATTGCTACTACAACTATAACTGTCATATTTAATTCTCCTGTTGCTTCTTTCATTTTAGAATCACTCCCTTTATCTTATAATAAATTAATTATACTTCCTTTTTTTATATTTTTCAATTATTTTATTATTTTTTGTTATTATTATTATACACTTTTACATTTTTTTTAAACTTTTATGAGTTTTAATTAATGTTTTAATACCAATTTTATGGTTAAAAGCAATTGTTGCGATTGTATTATCAACATTTATTACAACTCCTTGTCCATATTTATCATGTATTACTTTATCACCGGTTTTTAAGTCTTCATTATTATTTTCTATATACATTTTATTTTTATTTATCTTTGTTTTTACTAAGTTATTTGGTTCTAATAAGTCTTCATCTATTTCTTCAATAAATCTACTTGGTGCGTTTATCATATCTCTACCATACAATGTTCTTCTTTTTGAATTTAATATAAACAAGTTTTTTCTAGCTCTAGTTACCGCTACATAACATAGTCTTCTTTCTTCTTCTAGTTCTTCTCTTGAATCTATTGAATTTGCGTGTGGAAATAAGTTTTCTTCCATTCCTACAACAAATACTGTATCAAATTCTAATCCTTTTGCAGAATGAATTGTCATAACGTTTACTGAGTCTCGTTCTTCTTTATAATTTGATATATCACTTACTAAACTTATACTTTCTAAAAAATCTTCAAGTGAAGCTAATCCAGTTTTTTCTTCAAATGTCTGTGTAATACTTTTAAATTCTTCTAAATTTTCTAATCTTATTTCAGATTCTAAAGTTTTTTCATCTATTAAGTTTTGTTTTAATCCAGTTCTTAATAGTACTTCTTCAACTAGTTCGGTCAATGTTAGTTTGTCTTTTTTTTCTATTAAATCTATTATAATATTTTTAAATTCTAGTTCTTTTCCTTTTTCTATAGCATCAAATATACTAATTTTTCTTTTACTTGCTTCTAAGTTTAAGTTTTCTATTGTTTTAGGACCAATTCCTCTTTTAGGAGAATTAATTGTTCTAGTAAGGCTAACGCTGTCATAAGGGTTGTATATTAGTTTTAAATAGCTAATTAAGTCTTTTATTTCTTTTCTATTATAAAAATAATAACTACCTACTATTTTATATGGAATGTTTTCTTTTAATAATCCTTCTTCAATAACTCTACTTTGTGCGTTTGTTCTGTATAGTATAGCTATATCACTATAATATATTCCTTTATCATGCTCTTTTTTTATTTCTTCTAATACGTTTGATACTTCATGTTTTTCATCATAGCAACGAATATATTTAATTTTTTCTCCAGGCCCTTTATTACTCCAAAGTTTTTTTTCTTTTCTAAGATTATTATTTTTAATTATACTATTAGCAACATTTAATATATTTTGAGTACTTCTATAATTTTGTTCTAAAAGTATTGTTGTACAATCTTTATAATCTTTTTCAAAGTTTAAAACATTTTCATAATTAGCATGTCTAAATGAATAAATACTTTGATCTACATCACCCACTACAAAAATATTATTATATTTTTTTGAAATAAGTTTACACAATGAATATTGTACTTTATTTGTATCTTGATATTCATCTACTAATAAATATTTATAGTGTTCTTGATAATTATCTAATACTTCTTTATTGTTTTTAAAAAGTATAGTTGGTAAAAGTAATAAATCATCAAAATCTACTGAGTTATTTGTTTTTAGGGTTTTTTCATATTTTTTATATACTTCTATAACTACTTTATCAATTGGAGAAAGCATTACTTTAGAAAACTCATCAGCATCCATTAATTCATTTTTTGCTAAAGATATTTTATTTTTTATATATTTCGGACTATATTGCTTTGGATCTCTATCTAATTCTTTTAATATTTTTTTTATTATTGTTGTTGAATCTTCTCCATCCATAACTGTTATATTGTTTTTAAATCCTAGTTTATCATAGTTTTCTCTAATTACTTTTAACCCAAAAGAATGAAACGTTCCAATAAATACTTTATTTGCTATATTACCTAGCTCAGAATAAACTCTGAATTTCATTTCAGTTGCTGCTTTGTTGGTAAAAGTAATAGCTAAAATATTATGTGGAGATACTCCATCATTAATAAGTTTTACTATTCTTCTAGTTAGAACTTTTGTTTTTCCACTACCAGCACCAGCAAGCACTAGACAAGCTCCATCTTTAAAATTAACTGCGTTTTGTTGTTCTTTGTTTAGTTCTTGCATAATAACATCCTCTCTTATATAACTATATCATATTTTGACTTATAAAAAAATTGGAAATTCACTAAATTAATATAAACTCATATACTAAAAATGAAAGTGAGGAGAATGATTTGAAAAAATTAATTATTGGAATTTTACTTTTATTTTGTGCTTTATGTGGTTTGATTGGTTATTTTTATTGCGATAAAACAAATGATAATAATTTAAAAACTATTAAAGTAGCAGAAGTAACACATAGTATTTTTTATACTCCGTGGTATGTTGCGATTGAAAAAGGATATTTTAAAGATGAAGGACTTGATATTGACTTAATTATGACTCCAGGAGCAGATAAAGTAGCAGCTTCTGTTTTAAGTAATGATGTTAATATTGGTTTTGCAGGAGCAGAAGCAACGTTATATGTCTATAATAATGGAGAAAAAGATTATTTAGAAAGTTTTGCAGGTTTAACTAAAAGAGATGGTCAATTTATTGTTGGTTCCTGCAGTGAAAAAAGCAATTTTAATCTTAATAATTTAAAAGGTAAAGAAGTACTTGGAGGTAGAACTGGTGGTATGCCATTAATGAACTTTATGTATGCTTTAAAAAATGAAGGTATTAAAAAAGATGAATTAAATATTAATACTAGTATAGACTTTGCATCCCTTTCAGGAGCATATATTGGTGGAACTGGTGATTATGTTAATTTATTTGAACCTAATGCTTTGAAGCTTGAAAAAGAAAATTTTGGATGTGTATTAGGAAGTGTTGGAAAGTATGCAGGAGAAGTGCCATATACTGTATTTATGGCTAGAAAAAGTTATATAAGTGATAATGAAAAAACAATTAAAAGTTTTACTAAAGCATTAAATAAAGGAATTGAATATGTAAGTAATAATGATTCTAATACAATTGCTAACACAATATATAATCAATTTCCAGATAATACTAAAAATGAAATAAGCGCTATTGTTAAAAGATATAAAAATGCTGATTCTTGGTGGGATAATACATATATTAAAAAAGATGCTTATAATAGACTTATAGACATAATGAAATATAATAATGCATTAGATAAAGAAGTAAGTTATGATATATTAGTTAATAATAAATATAATGAATGATTTATTAAAAATAAATAATTTAAAAAAATCTTACTATAGTTTAAATGGGGAAATTAAGGCTATAGAAGATTTTTCGTTAAAGATTAAAGAAGGAGAATATATATCAATTATTGGACCAAGTGGTTGTGGTAAAAGTACTATACTTAATATATTAGTTGATTTAATAAAAGATTATGAGGGTAATATTTGGTATAGCAAGGATAATTTAAGAATTGGTTATATGCTTCAAGAGGATACGTTATTTGATTGGTTAACTATTTATGATAATTCTATATTAGGATTAAAAATCAAGCATGAATTAACAAAAGAAAAAGAATTATATGTTAAAGATTTATTATATAAATATGGCTTAGAAGCATTTTTAGATAAATATCCCAAAGATTTAAGTGGAGGTATGAGGCAAAGGGTTGCTTTAATAAGAACTCTTGCTATGAAGCCTGATTTGTTATTATTAGATGAACCATTTAGTGCTCTAGATTATCAAACAAGACTTAAAGTAAGTGATGATGTTTATAGAATAATAAAAAAAGAAAACAAAACAGTCATAATGGTTACACATGATATAGAAGAAGCAATCAGTTTGAGTGATAAAGTGGTTATAATGTCAAAAAGACCAGGAAAAGTAAAAAACATTTATGATATTAATCTTTTTGAGAAAAAGAATCCTATAGAAAATAGAAACGATAAAATGTTTTCACATTATTATGATATTTTTTGGAAAGAGTTAGATTAATGGATTCACAAAAAGAATATGTTGATAATTATAAAAGAAATAAAAGATTAATATTATTAACACAATTATTAATATGTATTTCATTTTTTATAACTTGGGAATTATTAACAAGACTTGAAGTAATTAATACTTTTATATCATCAAGTCCAAGTAATATTATTATTACCTTAAAAGAGTTATATTTACAAAACAATTTATTTATTCACATAAATACTACAGTAGGAGAAACGTTAATAGCGTTTATTATAACCACTGTTTTATCGTTAATAATATCTATTATATTTTATTTATCTCCATTTATTTCAAAAGTAATGGATCCATATCTTACAATGTTAAATTCTCTTCCTAAAGTTGCGTTTGGTCCTATTCTTATAATTTGGATTGGAGCAAATAAAATAAGTATTGTTACTATGGCCATTTTAATTGGAATAATAACAAGCATACAAGCAATATATAATAGTTTTATTAATACAGATAAAAATAAAATAAAACTTTTTCAATCTTTTAAAGCTTCAAAAAAACAAATACTTTTTAATGTAGTTATACCTTCTAATTATAAAGTTATAATTAATACATTAAAAATAAATATCGCTATGTCTTTAATTGGTGTTATTATGGGAGAATTTCTCACTTCAAAACAAGGATTAGGTTATTTAATTCTTTATGGTTCTCAAATATTTAACATAGATTTAGTGATGAGTTCTATATTTTTGTTAGTAATAATTTCTATTTTAATGTATGGAATTATTGTTTTTATAGAAAAAAAATTAATTGTGTAATACAATTAATTTTTTATTTCATCTTCTTCATAAATAAAATCATATATTAAAGTTTTATTTTGATAACTATTATCAGCGCTTTCATCTAACCATAATCTGATAACATACATATTAAATTTAGTGTTATTATTATCAATTAGGTAATAATAATTAACTTCATTTTCATAAATATTATTCTTTAAATACATAGTATTTCCGTTTATATTTATTTTTAGTTTATTTATATTTAATGTACTTTTTTTACTAATTTTTAAATATAAATAATATTCAACTTTATATTTACTATTATTGTGAAAAGTAATAATTGTTGGTTTCTTTTTTAATGCACACGCATCATCAATAGGAGTCATATGATTTAAATCCATATCTTGTATTTTATTGATGCTTATTTTTTTATAACTTTCACTACTGTAATAATCTGCCATTTGAGCATAACTTGTATTATGTGATGTATCGTTCCATACAAAAACAGATCCTACTAAAATAATACTAGTTATAAATATTTCAAAAATTAATCTAATTATTGTTTTATTTATACAATTCATTTTAAAACCCCCTATTAAAATGAAGTTTGCATATTATATCACTTATTTAGCATTTTGTCAATTTGAGTGCTAAATTAGGGTAAAAAAAAGTAACATTTTAAATGTTACTTTCATCATTATTATTTGTTTCATCGGAATGTATATTTGTTAGGGTTTCTTCATATTGTTGTGAATTAGTAGGTGTTGGAATAGAGCCTTGTTCAAAGTTAGGTTTAACCTCTTCAACACTTGGAGTTTGTTCTGACAAATTATTGTTTTGTGATAAATTTGGCGTTGTATTTGTTGGTTGAGTATTATTATCAAATTGTTTTATTGGTTCTATATTATTATTTGAATTAATGTTATTTTCATTATTTATTATTGTTGTTTCTTCTTTTTTATTTTTTCTAATTTGTTTTTTTAGTTTTAACATTCTAAATAGTTTTAATATATCATAACTAATAACAATTAAAGCTGGTATTAATATAGCAATTATCCATCCTTTTTTACTCTTTAAAAAGAATTGTGCTTTACCAAGTTTAGGTATTTTTAATTGTACTTTACCAATAATATTATCTTCAGGTACTAAGCCAGAATCAGCTTCTATATTATTATCTCCTTTTGTTCTAAATTGGTAACCTGTATTAGTTTTTTTAACATTTATAACTCTATGGGTAATTATTTTACCTTTTAAATTTTGATTAGGAGAATAAAATGTTATTACATCTCCTTTTTTAACTTTTTCACCTGTTGTTTTTACACTAAATACTACATCATATACATTAATATTAGGCTGCATACTTGGAGAAATTATTGTATATAGAGCCATTGGAGGTTTATATTGTACTCCTTCATTACTTGCTTTTTTACTTAATAATACATAATATACTAAAAACACAGCAATTACAATTAATATAATTAAAACAGCCCAAGCTACACATTTAAAGAATCCTTTTAAAATTGAAAATAATCCTTTAATTTTACTCTGTTTTTTATCTTCCATTAATACACCTCTATCATATATATTAGAATACTATAATTTGAATAATATTGCAAATAAAAAAATAGGTTTCCCTATTTTAATTATTGTAATTAATTAACTAGCACTTACGTTGGCTGCAGTTACACTAATCTTACCAGCGAAATTTCTTCCTTGGTTACTATTTTGATTAGATCCAGTTTCTAAAAATTCAACACTTATTGTATAAGTATGAGTTTCTTCAGGTTTTAATGTACCGTTTCCAATAGCTGTAACTCCAGTAGACGTTGGCATTGCTTCATTTGTTTTTGTTGCAACAGGTGTACCAGTGTCACTTGCTGATCCAGATAATGAATATACTAAATCGGATTTATCAATAAAATCAAATGTAGTGATATCCCAGTTAATAGTATAAGTTTGATCAACGTTTGCTCCTTGAGACGCTACAGTAAATGTTTTATCTCCACTTGTTGCTCCTGGCAATACTTTTAACATTTTAATTTCATTTCCGTTAGTATAATTAACACCTAATGTTGCAGTTGTTACTTCTACACTACTTGCTTGATCATTCCCTGTTACAGTTGCACTAAACCATGCAAATGTAGCACCTATAATTGCCACTAGTAATGTTGCTATACCAATAACAGATAGAAAAATAGTGTTTCCTTTCTTTTCATTGTCCATCAACTATTACCTCCCTCTATAATAAAATAGTATCAAGTTTTTTTACAAATTGCAATCCTTTTTTTTATTTTTTTTATGAATTACTTGTTATGTCAGATGTTACGCTAATTTTTCCTATAAATGTTTTTGTTTGGTTACTATTTTGATTGCTACCCGTTTCTTTAAATTTAACATTTAAAGAATAAGTATGGGTATCCTCAGGTTTTAATGAACCATCTCCAATTGCAGTAGTTCCTATAGATGTTGGCATTGGTTCGTCTATTTTTTCAGCTAAAAGCATACCTCCCTTATCAGATGTTCCTGATAATGAGTATACTAAGTCTGATTTATCTTGAAAATTAAATTCCGCGATATCCCAATTAATAGTGTATGGTTGATTAACAGTTGCTCCCATAGAGGCTATAGTAAATGTTTTTTCTCCACTAGACACTCCAGGAAATAATTTTTCCATTTTTATTTCATTTCCATTTATATAACTTATTCCCATTGTTGCTGTTGTTACTTCTACACTACTTGCTTCTTCATTCCCGGTTACAGTTGCACTAAAGTATGCAAATGCAGTTCCTAATAAAGCAACTAATAATGTAAGTACAGCTATAACAGATAAAAATAGTTTTTGTTTGTCTTTAATCAATCTTTTCATATTTTCTCCTTTTTTGATATATACATAATATTTTTTAGCCAATATTTTAACTACTCTACTACATTAATAATAACAAATATTGATTATTTTTCAATACTTTTTTAATTTTATATGATAAAATTATTTTGAGGTAAATAAAATGAAGTTTTTAAAAAAATATTATGTATATATACTTAGTTTAATAATTCCAATAGCTTTATTTTTAATAATAAGTGCTTTAAACAATATATTTCCTTTAGGAGAAAATTATATAAATATATTAGATGGGAATTTGCAACATACTGGTTTTCTAAACTATTATAGAGAGGTTTTACTAAATAATGAATCTTTATTTTTTTCATTTAAAGGTGGTTTAGGATATAATTTTTATGCAGTTTTTATATATTATTTATGTAGCCCATTAAATTTATTATCATTATTTTTTGATAATAGTCATCTGTATTTATTTTATACAATAATAACTTTTTTAAAGATTGGATTATGTGGATTATCTTGTTCTATCTTATTAAATTATTTTAATAAAAATAATAAATGGTTTATTATAATTTTAAGTTGTTGCTATGCATTATGTTCTTATAATTTGATGTATTATTTAAACTATATGTGGATTGATTCAGTAATAATGCTTCCATTAGTTATTTTAGGTGTTGAAAAACTTGTAAATGAAAAGAAAAAATTATTATATTTTATTTCATTATCTTTAAGTATAATGTTTAATTTTTATATTGGATATATGATATGTATTTTTTCATTAATATATTTTATATATAAATTTTTAACTACCAAAAAATTAAAGAAAGAAAAAAAGAAGTTAATAATTAATTTTAGTGTTTCTTCTATATTATCTGCTTTAACATGCGCAGTTATTTTACTTCCAGTTATTTATGAACTATTAAACGGTAAAGCAGATGGTTTTACTCAATCTATTCAAACTGATTATTTTAAATTTAGTATGGATTTCTTTAATAGTTTTTATAAAATAACTCCTGCTTCTTTTCAAAAGATTGATATTTCTTATGGAACACCTAATATATATATTAGTATATTTGTTATTTGTCTTACTGTTTTATTCTTCTTTAATACTAAAATTAAAAGAAAAGAAAAGATTGTAGTAGCAAGTATTTTAGGTTTTTATTTATTATGTTTTAGTTTTAATTTATTTGATTATGCTTGGCATATGTTTCAAAGACCTATATGGTATCCAAATAGATATTCCTTTACATTATCTTTGTTTTTAATAATAATAGCGTATAAATCTATAATTAATATTAAATATTTTAAAATTAATAAATGGTTTATTGTTTCAATACTTGCATTAATAATATTAATATTAGAATCATCTTTATATAATAAAGTGTTTGATGATAAAGAAAGAATATTTTTTGTAGGTTTTAGTATTCTACTAATAATAGACTATGTATTTATGTTGTTCTTATATAGTAAAAATAAAGGTAATAATAATTTGTTATTAGTATCTTTACTAATACTATTTATAATTATAGAATTAGGTTTAAATGGTTATTATATTATCAAAAAAACTCCTCATAATACATCTATAAAATATCATACTATTCAAATTAATTCATTTAATAATGAAATGAAATTAATTAATAAAAAAGAAAATAATAAGTTCTATAGATTTGAATTTAATGATAATCCAACATATAATAATGGATCTTTATTTAGCTATAATGGTATAAATTTCTTTAGTTCTATAAGAAATAATAAAACTATGAATTTTTTAAAAAACATATTAAAAGAAAAAGTAAGTGATGGATGTAGTATTTCTTACTCTTCTTATAATCCTTTTAATAATAGTTTTTTAGGAATAAAATATTTTGATGGTAATGATAATGAAATGTATTATAAAAAAATTAGTAAAAAAAATAGATATATATATGAAAATAATTTAATAAACCCCTTTATGTATTTAGTTTCAAATAATATACTTAATACAAAATTATATAATGATGATGTTATTAACAACTATGAAAAAATATATCAAGATACAGTAAATGATAATACATCATTAATTGATGAAAACTTCACTAGAAAAGATGATTATTTAACATTTAAAAATGGTTATATTTATAATGACGCTACTTATGCTAATTTATATTATTATAAAAATATAACTGAAGATGGTTGGTTAATGTTTTATGATAAAAATGAATTTATGTACCATAACCCAGATATTTATATAAATAATAAAGAAATGTTAGGTTCAACTTCTTTAAAAAGTTCTCTATTTTTAAAAAAAGGAGATAAATTAAAAATTCATTATGATATTTCTTCTAAAAAAATAAAAGCAAATAATGTTAGAGTATATTTTTTAAATTATAATAGTTTAAAAAGATATGTTGATATTAATAATAGAAATAAAGGAAATGTTATTAAATATAATAAAGATAATTATATAAAAGTATCTGTTAATGCATCAAAAAACAATACATTAATGACTACAATTCCATATTCAGATGGATGGAATATTTATGTAGATGGTAAAAAAGTGAAAAAGAATATTATATATGACACTTTTATTGGAATTAATATAAAAAAAGGAAATCATACTATTGAATTTAAGTATGTTCCTAAAGGGTTTATTATTGGTTTAATTATTTCAATTGTTTCGTTATTCACATTTATATTATTCTTAAAAAAAGTGAAAATTAATTAAGTTTTAAATTACTTATTACATCAGTATCTAATGAAGCAAAGTCTTTATTTATATATAAAGGATATGCAGCACATGCAATCATTGTAGCATTATCAGTGCAATAAATTTTATTTGGTATATTTATATCTATACCATTTTTTTTGCACATTTTTTCTAAGTTTGATCTAATATATGTGTTACTAGCAACACCACCTGAAACTAATAATGTTTTTATATTGTTTTTTAATAACGCTTTTTCTGTTTTTGTAACTAATAAATCTGTAACGCATTTTTGAAATGAACAAGCAATATTTTCTGGTATTATTTTTTCATTTCTTTGTCCTGCATTATGAACTAAATTATTAACATGACTTTTAATTCCACTAAATGAGAAATTACAGGTATTATCTTTTTCTAAAAGTTTAGGCATTTTATAAGTATCATTCCCTTTTGATGCTAACTTCTCTATATTTGGTCCTCCAGGGTAAGATAATCCTAAAATTCTTGCTACTTTATCAAAACATTCTCCAATAGCATCATCCATTGTATTTCCTAAATATTGAAAATCTGTTTCACTGTTCATTAGTATTAAATCCGTATGCCCTCCACTTATAATAAGTGAAATTACTGGATATTTTATATTATTATTGTTTATTTTATTAGCATATATATGCCCCATCATATGATTTACTTTTATAAATGGTTTATTATATATAAAACTAAGTGTTTTAGCAGCTTCTAAGCCAACTAAAAGACTTCCTGATAGTCCAGGACCATATGTACAAGCAAAAGCGTCCATATCTTCTAATTTCATATTTGATTTACTTATTGCTTCATCAATTACAATAGTAATATTTTCAAGGTGTTTTCTTGATGCAATCTCAGGTACAACACCTCCATATTTTTTATGTATATCAATTTGAGTATTTATTGTAGTTGCAATATCTAAATACCCATTTTTAACAATACTTACACTAGTTTCATCACAACTAGATTCTATTCCTAATATATATATATCTTTCATTTTACTTTCTCCATTATTAACGCATCCATTCCATCTTTATAATAACTTTTTCTAACAGAAATTAATTTATAATTATGTTTTTTATATAAACTAATTGCTATATCATTATCTTTTCTAACCTCTAACATTATTTTATCAGCATTTTCTTTTTCTAAATATAACAATAATTTAGAAGCATATCCTTTATTTCTATACTCTTCTTTTACAAAAATATTTATTATATCAATTACTTCTCCGTTTATTTGATAAATAATATATCCTTTATCCTTTATTGTTACATAAATATTGTTATTTTTAATTTCTTTATTCATTTTTTTCCACATCTATTTTTTTTACATAATTTGCTTTTAAAGAATGAGTTGGTATAGTTTTAATATTATCTCTTTTATTATATATTTCATAAAGATTTAATGTTTTATTTACTTGTTTTATATCATTAATAATATTTGTATTATTAACATATTGTTGTTCAATAATTACATTATCATCTTTATCTAATGCACTTATATAATAACCTTTTGTATCTTCTATAACACATGCTTTGTCAGAATTAATATTGCTTGATATTAAATATGCATATAAACTACTAATTGGTTTAACAGGAATATTTAATGTATAGGCCATTGTTTTAGCCGCTGTAAGGCCAATTCTAATGCCAGTGAAACTTCCCGGTCCGTTTACAACAATTATCTCTTCAAGGTCTTCTTTTTTACAATTATTATCATCTAAAATGTTTTTAATCATAGTTAATAAAAATTGACTATGAGAATTATTTCCTTCATACTCATTAATAAAACAATTATCTTTGTTAATTAATCCTACAGTAATAAGTGAACTATGCGTATCTATAAATAATGCGTACATAATATTCCTCCGTTTTCAAATTATATTATACAATTAATTAATAAAAAAAGAAAATGTTTTTGCATTTTCTTTTATATTACCTTTTCACATAAATCAATGTATTTTTCACCATGAGGAATTAAATATATCATTCTTCTATTATCATCAATTATTTTTATATTAATATCAAGTCTATTCTTTGGTAATATATCTTCAACCATATCAGCCCATTCTATTATTGTTATTCCACGCTTTTTAAAATATTCTTCTAATCCAAGTTCTTCCTTTACATTTTCTAATCTATATACATCCATATGATATAGTTTTAATTCTCCATCATATTCTTTTACAATATTAAAGGTTGGAGAAGTAATATTTTCTTCTACTTGATTGCTTTTTGCGAAAGCAGCTGTAAAAAAAGTTTTACCACTTCCTAAATCCCCATTTAAACATATAACCATATTAGGAAATTTTTCACTTTCAATATTTTCCGCTAAAGCTCTTGTATCTTCTTCTGAATTTGACACATATTTATAATCCATTTATATCACCTTTTAAATTATAACAACTTATTAATTATTTTAAAAGTATATTATAATAAATTTTACACTATTTTTTTATATAAAAAGCATAATATTCATCAAATGTAATATTTTCTTTATATATTTTCTTAGCTACTTCTTTTCCAACATACCTATAATGCCATGATTCATATTTAAAACCTGTTATGTTTTCTTTTCCTTTTGGATATCTTAAAATAAATCCATATTTATACGCATTATTTTTTAACCAAGTAAATTCATCTGTTTTTTCAAATTCTTCTAACGAAACTCCAAGTTTTCCTAAATCAAATGCATACCCCGATTGATGTTCCGAGAAACCTGGATGAGCAGCATAATCATCAGCATAATCTTCTCCATTACTATTGGCACTTTCATTATAAACTTCTTCCTGGCTCTGATATGAACGATAACCTGAATTTATAATTAAATTAATATTTTCTTTTTTAGCATCTAAATACATTGATTGATATTTTTTTAATATTTCTTTTGATGCTTTTCTTCCTTCATATGAATATAATATACTCACGTCCACAACATCTTTTGGAGTGTAAGTTTTTGATAAGTAATTATATTTATTAACCAACATAAGCTCATTTTTAGAAACATTAGTTTCAACAACTTTTTTATAATATTCCTCATTTCTTCCTACATTAACAAGCGCTACTACATTTTTTAAGTTTATTTTTTTATGATTATCCATGTATTTTAAATATTTGTCAAAGTTTTCTTTTATAAAATATTTTTGTTTTAAAAGTTTTACTAACTCAGGATCATAATCTAAACTTATTAATTTATTTTGAATGCTTTCATCTAAACTAATAAGATAAGTTATTTCATTTTTATTATATCCAAGTTCTTTAAATTTATATGTATTACTTAATCTATATTGAATATATAAACATGTAAATAAAGAAATAATCAATATTATTATTACTATAAATATTATTCTATATTTCTTTTTTAATTTATATTTCTTTTTTGTAGTTTTCATATACTTACCTCTATTATGTATTATATCATATAAAATAAAAAAAGTATTTTAACAATACTATTTTTTTATTTTGACAGCTGTTCCATACGCAATGATTTCACTTGCACCTTGCATTACAGTAGCTGAAACATAACGTACACTAACAATTGCATCAGCTTCTAATTTTTCTGCTTCTTCAATCATTCTTTTTGTAGCAATATCTCTTGATTCACTCATCATTTCAGTGTATCCTTTTATTTCTCCACCAACAAGAGTCTTAAGTCCAGCCATAAAATCTCTTCCAATATTTTTACTTCTTACTACGTTTCCTTGAACTAAACCAATTATTTTAAAATCTTCATCAATCTTTTCTGTTGTTACTAGTTTCATTAAAAGTCTCTCCTTTCATATTTTAGCCTATACCACATGTTCCATCACCTATACCAGTTACATTTAATATAAAGTTTAGTATGTCTGGTAATAGGAATATTGCCAAGGCAATTATTCCTCTTTTTATAAAATTATTTACTGCTTTTTTCATTGCATCATCAGAGTCTGCTACTGCTTTAGTAAAGTCTAGCATAGTAAATACTATTAGTATAATAGGTGTGACAATTTTTATTATTAAAAACACATAATTCATTATTTCCAAAAAATCATCTGATAACAATTGTTGACAACTTTTTATATTATCAGTTATTTTTATCGGAGTCCAACCATTTATAGTATCAGTTTCTATTGTATTATCTTCAACATTAGAAGAACCATCAACAGAATCGGTTGCTCTATAAAGTTTCCACTTTTTTTTATCTGATTTTTTAAAATAATTTTGAGAAGACTTTGCTTTTTTCATGTATCCATACAATCCAGGATTTTTCCCATTATAGCTCGCTTGCGCAATGTAAAAAGTATTGTTTTGTTTTACTACAATTAAAACGTGCCCTCCGCCAGATTTTCTTGTATAAATAATGATGTCTCCGCCTTTAAGAGAAGAAAAACCAGAATATTCAATACTTTTAAATTTCGAAGATTTAGCAAGATAAGGAATTTGTTCCTTTAACCCTCTAGGAATTTTGGCATCATATCCTGAAGCTCTCACGACAGTTCCTACAAAAACATCACAAGAAGCACCAGTTTTACAACTTCCACCCCATTTATTATGATTTTTATAAACTCTATCTAAAGCTTTTTTGTATGTAGATTTAGGCTTACCTGTACTATACTTATAAGTTTTTTTTGAAGTCCCAGGAGGGTATGCTAGCTCTATTGCTTTTGCATTTATCGCAGCTCCACCTGAAATGGAAGATTTTGTATTTTTCCCATCTATTCCTCCTCCATCAAGCACTGCTCCACAAGCGACTAAAAGAGAAGTAATAATTATTATTAAATAAACCATAGTTTTATCTTTTTTCATTATACACCTCATAAATAAAATTATATCATAAAAAAAATAACAATAAAGTTATTTTTTTTATTTATGTTGTAATTATAAATGGAAATATTAAGTGTCCGCACATTTTATTACCTAACAATGTACTTGT
>CAZSRL010000005.1:0-47301 GCA_964609615.1 uncultured Muribaculaceae bacterium | reverse complement strand
TCATTTTCTAAAAACATATTAACTGATACAATCTCTATACCTAATTTAGATACTAGAGGGAAAATTCCTTCTTCTGTCGCCTCACCTCTGCTTTTTAAACCGAACATATTTTGAATTGAAGGTCCAGTAATATCAGCATCTAAAATTCCAACCTTAAAACCCTCATTTTTTAATTTTATTGCTAATAAAGATGAGATAATTGATTTTCCCACACCACCTTTACCACTTCCAACAGCAATTATTTTACTAATAGAATTAGACTTATCATCCAACATAAATACCTCCAAGCAAAAAATATTCACTTTATCTATACAAATTTATTATATAGCAATTATTGACATATGTCAATAATTGCATTTTTATTAACTTATGTTAAAAATTTAGGTAGCAAAAATATTAATCATTTTTAAACTATTTTAAACCTTTTTATATTATTCATAAACTTTTCTAATTAAAAATAATACAAAAAAAATGGAGTCCTCTCTCGAGAACTCCTTCAGGGGGATTTGGCGTGTGTTAACTTTCTATCATATTTTGCATTATTCTTGATTTATCATTTGTCAAATTTATCGCAAAATACCCTATTTTACCTATCTTGTTCTATGTCAGTGTTCCCAATGTGTTCCCGTGGAATTCGTTAAAACGCCAATTCGTTCCCAAAAGCTAAGTGTATCAAGGATTTTTAATTTATTTTTGGCGTTTTTGCTCACCTTCAGGATGTTCTTTTTTTACTTTTTTAGCTTTCTTTTTAGTAAGTAAATTAGTTTGTTTTTCATGATTAACACATTCAATATATAATTCACTAAATATTTCTTCAAGTCTTTCTACCATTCCATCTTCACCTTTAAACATTTTTTTAATTTCTATAAAATTTCTAAATGCAAAATAACATGTAAAGATTACTATTGCAAAACAAATTAAATACGGTATTGCTGTCACTAAACCCTTTATATCAAAATCTCCATCTTTTATAAAAGATAATGGAATCGGCAGAATTATAGATAAGATTGTTAATATCTCACTACTTGTTATTTTATTCTTAAATAATGTTCTGTAATGTTCTAAAATACAAAGAATAGATTTTTCATTATATAATTTCTCTTTCTGCACATATTTTTTAAACAACTCTTTTTCTTTATCATTAATTATATCTTTTAATTTCTTTTCATCTTTATTTTTAGTATTTAAACTTATATGTAATTTTGTTTTTAATATTTTTTCACATCTTTTTATTATTAAAAACAACATAATTAACATTGTAATAATCATCAAAATATAATTGTTATAAAAATTAAATACTAATGATATAATCACACCAATTAAATAAATTATAAACATATCTTTTCTCACTAAATTATATGGACTATGTTTTTTATATAGCTCTTCTATCTTTTTATACATTATTATCCCTCCATTAATTTATTTATTATAACATAATTATTAAATATAATAAAAAAAGAGAAGTTATAATTCTTCTCTCTAAAACTATTCCATATCGCTAATATAATCCAATTCTATTTTTTCTTCTGTATTATCAGAAGTATATAAATTAACATTTATCGCTTGAATTTTATCTCCAACCACTAATTCAAAGCTAACCTTATCATTTATTTTTAATCTTCTAAAATCCCCTTTAAATTGGCTACAATGAAAAAATATTGTCTGATATGTATAACTAATTGGTGTTATAAATCCATACCCATTTTCTTTTAATCTTGATACATATCCATAATTTAATTCTTTAATAGTTGCCTTATAATTAATAATATCATTTATTTTTTTTGCATCTTCTTCTGATATTTTTAATAATAAATTCTCCAAATCTGTATTAAATAATTGCTCTTTTTTATGTCCGTTTTTAGCAGCTAATATATACGGATGAAAATGAAATAAGTAATTAATTAATGAATCTGTCTTATAATCAGTAATATATAGTAATCTAATATATAAATGTGCTAATTTAAACATAGATGTATAAATTGTAAAATCAAACAATGCAATATCTGAGTTTTCAATAAATTTAATAGTAGATTTTATTAAATTTTCAACTTTTTTATTATCAATTTTAAGCAATGACTCAGCATATCTAATTCTTGTATCAATTGTTTCAAAAATATATTTTATGTGCATTTTATTTGAAAAATCAGAATCAGCGCTTATATTAATAGATTCCAATATTTTTAATGACTCATCATATTTATTTTGCATTTTATATAATCTTGCACATCTCAATTTTATCAAATTATTATCTGGATTTATTCTAAGGGCTTTACTTATCTCAATTTCTGCCATTTCATACTTTTGATTGTTTATTAAAGAACCTGCAAAAAAATAATAAACTGGGGCTTTATCTTCAGCTAATTCTATAGCTAATTTATAATTTTCTTCTGATTTAATACTATCAAATTTAGAATATAAATATCCTGCAATCTTATATATATCTGAATAAGTGTTAGCCGAATTTTTCGCTAATGTAAAATATTTATCTACCTTAACATAATCGCGAGCTTTTGATGCTTCAATCGCAGCTAACATATATAAAGTTGATATCCTTTCGTTATCATTTTGTGGAAATAATGATAATGGATGATATTCATTAGTCAAATGGATATCCTTCTTTAAATTTTCTAAACTTCCATTCAATTTATTTATTGCTTGTTGAATTTTTGTATCTATACTGTAATTAGAGAACCCTTTTACATTTTGTATATAAGATATTGCAAAATCTAAAATAGAATAACTAAAATCCTCATTTTGTTGTAAAAAATTACTTTTAAACAATTCATTTATAGAATCAATACATTCATCATAAGATAATTCGCATAAATATAAAAGTTCAGCCATACCACATCTATTGTGTTTTATTAATATAATTCTTAATATATACTTTGCTTTTTCTGATAGTTTTTCATATATATTTGACAAACAAAATTCTGTCAGATCAGTTATTCTATTACTTAATATATCATCAGGTGTCATTCCCCTACCAACATTTATTACAAACCATTTAATGGCTAAAGGATTACTATCTAAATGGGTTAGATATTCCTCAAGCTTTTCATCTTTTTGTTTAATTAGAGAATTCACTTTATAAATATTCGAAAGTTTTCTAAAATAAATTAGTGCATCCATCTTAGAAAGTTTTTCCAAATGGAATGTTTGTTCATAATTGCCAATTCCAACTCTAGATGTAATTAATATTTTAGAACCAGCTGGTATTTCTTCAAATAGTTTTTTTATTTCCGAATCTCTTACTAAAGTTTCTAAATTATCAATTACTAAAAGAGTCTTGTTTTTTTTCATATAATCTATTATGTCAGTAACAGAAGATATATTTATATCATCAAAATTCTCATTAACTGCTTTAAAGTTTTCATCTAAATCAATAATTGCATTTTTTATCTTTTTAAATTCCCCATCATATAAACCCTTTGTTTTTAATGTAATCCATATTATGGAATTAAAAAAATCTTTTGTTTCATCATAATCATCTAACATGTCATATAAACAGCTCAAAACTAGAGATGTTTTTCCTATACCTCCTACACCTATAACTGAAATTACCGGATAAGGACCAAGTATTTTCTTTTTTAATAATTCTTTATCTTTAAGTCGACCTACGAATCCTGTATCATCATAATCAACCATTGGTAAATTGTTCATTATATTTGATTTTTTTTCATGATAAACGGTTGGAACTATTGACAATAAATAATTTGGATTATTATTTATTTTATCAAATTCGTTTTTCGTTTCATCAAACTTTATAAGTTTATCAAAATTATTTATGTTACGAACAAAATTCAATACTTTTTCATCATCATCAAATTCAAGAGGTCTAACATGCATTATTCTGTTTCGAGTAGGTATAAGTTTTTCAATTTCATCACATAATTTTTTTAAACTCTTTTTATCAATAAATATGTTTGTATTAGCTTGTAATATTTGTATATAATCTCCCATATCTAAATAGTTTATTAAAAAATCTAGAGTTTCTGTATTTTCTTTTTTATCATCAAAGTACCTTTGCTTCAATTTTTTTATTATTTCATCATTAATTACTATTCCTTCATTTTGCAGATACAAAATATTATTTCTAATATCTATTTCAATACTATTTAATAAACAAAACAATAAATTCCTTTTTAATTTAGCATTATTAACAACTTTCATTTACTACCTCCGCTAACAAAAAAAACGCAATACAAAAACTTATAACTAAGCCTGTACTAGCGCTTCCCTTTAATGTCTAATTAATTATACTACATTTTTTTAAATTTTGCGAGAATTATTGGTCAAAAATTGCTTTTTGCATTCATTTTTTAATGGACATTTATTGCAATCAGGTTGTTTTTCATAACAATAAGTTCTTCCTATTTCCCAGCAAGAATAATCTATTAAGCCTGGAAATTCAGGATTAATTTCTCTTGCTTTGTATATTACTTGATCTATAGTAGGATTTTCATTAAGATATCCTAATCTTTTTAATACTCTTCTAACATGAACATCAGGGGAAATATCTATTGAATAATAATCACTAAATTTTATTTTAAATTGTCTTGCTAAAATATTAGCTGCCATTGTAGCTATTTTGATTCCCATTCCTTCAAATTCTAAAAATCTATATACAACAGTTGCACTGCTTGGGCAACCATTCCAAATATTAGATGCATCACCATCATACTGATTTTTTATTCTTTGAATTGCTTTATAAAAATTCTTAGCTTCTACTTCATTAAATCTATGATATTTATTTTTCAAAAACAAATCTATATAAGTAGTTTCTGGTAATTCTGCTAAATAATCTATATCAAAATTACCAAGTTCTTCATAAACTTTGCAAGGAATTTCCCATGCCCTCTCAGCTTTCATTTGTTTATCCATCAAACAAGCGAGTACAAATGCATGTGGATAATTTTCTATATCATTCAAAAATTTATTATATTCTTCATTATCAACAAAATGAACATTTCCTTTATCTTTATCATTAAATACTTGTTTTGCAATTTCTACTAATTTACTCATAATACATTCTCTCTATTCTTCATAATTCCATAATCCAAGTTTACCCGAAATTATACTTTCATTATTAATTTTTTCAATATTTTCTAATTTCCACGCATATCCAGTCCTATCAAATTTATTACCATAAACTAACGGATTGTCATTTATAATTTCTTTATTTTTTTCAGGATTTAATTCAATACAATCACTTATTGTTACTTTTGCTAGTATTTTGGATTGTGGATATTCTAAATTTAATTTATTAACTCTTTTCATACCTTCTTTATCTATTCCCTTTCCGGCATGAATTAAAATTTCTCCTCGATAATTTGTTTTCCAAGTTCTAAATTCATATTTTTTATAGCCTTCAGCTACTAAAGTTGCCCATGGTTGTTTTAAAGTAATTATTTTCATTTATATCACCACTTTTATTTTATCATATTTTTTGAATTTCGTCTCATTTTTTTGGTCTCACTTCGTTTTTTTGTGTTATAATTGAATATAGGTGATACTATGCAAGAAAAATATTTAAATTTATTAAATGAAATTATACAAGAAAGCAAATTATTTGAAAATAAAATTGATTATTTATATAAAAGAAATTCTGGCAGCTACTATACTGGGTATGACTTAGCTAAAAACATGTTAATTGATTTATTTAAAAACATTGACAAAGAAGAAGATTATTGTTTAGAAGATAAATTAATTTTAGAACCTTGTGTTGGAACAGGGATTTTTATTTTTGCTTTTCTTGAAATTTTAATAAAAAGGAATTATAAAAAAACACAGTTAAAAAAAATCATTAATAACATTTATGTTAGTGATATTAACGATAAAGCCCTTAATTTTTATAAATTATATTTGTCTAAATTTTGTAAAAATATATTAAATTTTAAATTAACTGACGAATATTTCAAAGAACATATTTTAGGATATTTAATATATGATACAACAAAATTAAATTCTGAATATAAATCTTTATCTGATTATACTAATTTTAAGTTTGATATTGTTATTACAAATCCGCCTTATAAAAATTTAAAACTGGACTCTAAAAAATATAATCAAAATATGTCAGAAGATTTTAAAGAGTATTATAAAAATATAAGTAAAGATGTAAAGAAAAAATTCAAATATTCTTCATCAGGTGTTGTTAATATATATAAATTATTTGTAGAAGATATTATTTGCAATTATACTAATGACAATGCATATATATCAATTTTAATAGCTAGTACTATTCTTTCCGATAAATCTTGTGAGAATATAAGAGATTTAATAATTAAAAATCATAAAATTATTTCCGTAACAAAAATAAATGAAACAAATAGTTTTATTGATGCGCAACAAGCTTTATGTACAATGCTAATAAAAAAAGATTCTAAAACTGATAAAATAACAATATATGACGGAATAGATAGCAAACCTAATTATATTAATATAAACACATTAAAAAAAGTGCAAAATGGTAATTCAATTTTTATTCTTTCAGAATATGAAAGTAACATATTAACTTGTTTATCAAAATACCCAAAGATTAAAGAGTTAGACTTTATTAAAAATTATCGCGGAGAATTAGATGTCACATTTGGAAAAGATTTAATCTCATCTGAAGAAACTATATATCCTCTTATAAGAGGTAGACATATAAATGAGTATTTCTTAGATAATAATATAACAGAATATGTAAATCCAATTTTTAAAAATCAAACTACTAAAAATATTTATTTTGAAAATGAAAGAATCTCTTGTCAACAAATATCTAATACAAACAAGAAAAAAAGAATACAATTTGCATATGTTCCTAAAAATATCATTCTAGCAAATTCTTGTAATTTTATTTCAGTTACAAATAATATTTTTGGAATTGATATTTATTATATTTTAGGATTATTAAACTCAAATATAATTGATTGGTATTTTAATTTTTTTAATTCTAATAATCACATTAGTAATTATGAAATTGATGAATTTCCTATACCTATTGAAGGAAAAGAAATAAATAAAATAAGTTTTTTAACAAAAAAATTAATTGAAACCAAAAATATGGAGTTAAAAGAAGATTTGAATTCTTTGGTTAATAAGCTGTATGGATTAGAAGAAGCAGAAGGCAAATCAAAAACAAAACCTAAAAATATTGTTTACTCATTATATAACGATTTAAAATGCATAATTCCAACTATTACCCCTGAAATGTGTAATAAATTACTATTTAATGATCTTTCATTAGATTCTATTTTATTAAACCTTAATATTTCATTGAATAAGTTTGATTATGAAGTTAGTAATGGAATTATTATAAAATATAAAAAAATAAATAATAATGAAATACTAAATCATACTACATTTAAATTAAGTGATTTAGATATGGAAATGATAGTTAATGTTCCACAAGGTGGAAATTGGCAATACATCCCACAAGAAACTATTAATAAATCTCAACGCCTAACAAAGATTGCGAGTAACGGTGGAAGAACTACTCTTTATGGGAGAATAGATTACTCAAAACCATCTTATACTATTACTACTTATTTTAATCGTCCAGGAAATGGCACTTATGTACACCCTATTCATAATCGTGTTATTTCAGTTAGAGAAGCAGCCAGATTACAAAGTTTTGATGACTCATACTACTTTTATGGAAATAAAACTTCTCTGCTTAAACAAGTTGGAAATGCTGTACCTGTTTTATTAGGAAAAGCAATAGGAGAAAAAATTATAACTAAAACCGGTTGTAAAAAAAGTTTAGACTTATTTTGTGGAGCTGGAGGTCTTACTTCTGGTTTCTCAAAAGCAGGAATCGAATCAGTATTAGGAACAGATTTTGATAAAAATGCTTGTATTACTTTCAAAATTAACAATCCTAATTCTAAAATTCTATGTGACGATATAACTGATGATAAAACTAAAGAAGAAATTTATAACTATGTTTCTCAAAACGAAGTCGATATTATATGTGGGGGGCCACCATGTCAAGGTTTTTCTTTAGCAGGTAAACGATTCATCGATGACCCTAGAAATCAATTGTTTAAAGACTATATTGCTGTAGTTGAAAAAATAAAGCCAAAAATTGTTGTTATGGAAAATGTTGAAGGTTTATTAACATTTCAAAATGGAGAAATTTATAAGCAAATTATCGAATTATATAATAAGATGAATTATAAAGTTGAAGGTAAATTATTATTGGCCAGTGAATATGGTGTTCCACAAAAACGAAAAAGGGTTATAATTATAGCTGTAAGAGAAGATTTAAATTTAGACCCAAAAGATTTATTCCCTGATAAAACTACAGAAAACATAGAAATACAAATTTCAGCAGAAAATGCTTTAAAAGATTTAGAAAATATAGAATGTGAAGATTTTGCAAAATATGATTATACATATAACTGCGATTTTACAAATTATCTTATGAAAAACTATTTAGAGGCACAATAAAAAGTAGAGTTTAATACTCTACTTTTAATTTGATAGTATTTCTTCTTGTATTTTTTTTACTATATTTTTTAATTCACTTATAATCTTTTCTGCATTTTCATTTTTCAAAATCATATCACATAAATGCATTACTTCTAATTTGTTTTTTTCTTTTAAAGTAATTGTCATTTTTCTATTTTCTTTTTCATGATATTCATCAACAGAAGCTAACGCTATTCTCACGTATCTATCAAATTCCTTTTTTGTTGACTCTGTAATATTTCTAGGTATTTGTTTAATGATTTGACCTAATTCGTTAAATTCATAATCATATTTAAAACATTCGTATTTAGGAAGCAATAAATTTTCTATTAAAAATTTTTCTCCTTTTTCTTTACAATTGTTTTTTATAGTCCATAATATTTCCATATAAAGTGACATATTTTGTTTTAACATAATTCTGTATTTTTCTAAGTCTACAGAATACTCAAGATTATTTTTAATAAACTCCCAAATCATTGAAGAATACCAACTTATTACACAAATATCATTAAGTTGTTCAATTTCTTGTAACTCAACAACATCTTCATATAATAATCTATCTCTCTTAGAAGAATTTTCTCCTACTGGCATTTTTCTTAATGTTCTAGAATCATGTATAAAACCTAACGATATTGGCCCTACATGATCAGCTGAAGTATTTTCAAAAAAGGATGAATGCATAAATTTATTAGCAGCATGGATATTCCCATCACTCCAATATTCATATGCTCTTCTATCTTTTCCATAAGAATATAAATTTTCTTTTGAACGACCTGTATCTTCTCTTGAACGGCAACAACGATTATACGTATGAAATCCATCAAATCTATCTGGAAAATTTGACATGCATCCGGGACCTAAATCTTTACTTTTACCTTTAGTACATAATTGAATACATTCTTTTATGGTCAAATCCAAATTTGATACTTGTTCTGATAAATTAAATCGATTTTTTAAAATTTCTATTACTTGTTCTTCTGTTTTTCCAAGATTTTTTAATATTGTAACTACATCATATATAGAATTTAATTCGTTTAGTTCTATGTTATAATTATTTTTCAAAAACTTGATAAATGAATTGTTTAAATAAATATAATCTAAAGATAATTCACGACCACAAATTTGGCAAACTTTTTTCTTTGTTGGATGTACTGCAAACATAACTTCTCTATATACACCTGGTTTAATTTCTATATTTAATTCTTTAGCTTTTTGTATAGCCCATTCTATTCTCTTTTTACCAACATTACCTTTAGCTGTAGCAATCCATCCATATGAATTATCACTTTTTTCAATACATAATCCTTCATAGTTTTTATGTCCAATAATATAATCCATATATTTAATAAAATTAGGATGCCAATTTCTTTCTTTACTCAAAGATACCACCTCATAATTATTTTAACATAAAAACGTTTTTTTCCAAAATATGACAATATTTTTCATAATTGACTTGCATTTTTTTCAAATAAGAGTGATTAATACAACAAATTGGAGGTGTCTATGATTAGAAAAAATATAGGTGGAGATATTAGTGAGGAAGAATTCGAAAAAGTTTTAAAGCCTTTTATTGATGATTATGATAATTTTGTTTATTCGTATATTCTTCCTGAAGTTATTGCATATTATCTTGCTAATTCATATTATCGTAATTCTATGTATGAAGGTTCATTCTTACAACATTATAATTCTGCTAGAGATTTAATTAATCTTTTTGGTGAAAATTATGAAATAACTAAAGCTGAAGTATTTAAATTACTTAAAATAAAATATGCATTAGAAGTTATTAATGAAAATCCTTTAGCATTTAAAGAAATTAAGTATTAGTTTTATCTAATGCTTTTTTATTAATAAAAAAATTGATAGATTTAGTATTTACTTTCAACTATTCCAATCAATTCTTTTTTACTTATTATTTGTTTTTCAGCCATCTCGTGATGGTATCTACATAATGTTATTAAATTCATATCATCTAATCTTAAATTATAATCTTCATTTATAGATACAATATGATGCACTTCTAATTCTTTATAATTATATAAACAATTAGTATCATATTTATCTCTTATACACATTTGACATAAATATTCATCTCTTAGTCTTATTTGTTTACTTTTTATAGTCCATTGATAGCTTTTTCTGAATTTTGATTCTATCGTGGATTTCTTTGTTGTAACCCTTTTACAAATTTTATTAAAATCATGAATCTTCCCACAGATTGAACATGTCTTCAACATTTTTATTTTTTCCTTAATTATATTATTTTCCAAAAACTCACGGGAAATTTTTATTTGTGTGAATATATGTGGGCTGTGGGTCTTGAAAAATCATAATTATAGTTAGGGTCACTCCCCGGGGGGATTGGTAATTTATCATCAAATAAAACTAAGCCTCTATACTCTTTTAAATAATCTATATCATTAACTGCACTTTGTATCTCGTTAATAGTAGCAGATGAATATTTATGTATTATTATTTCTACCAATATTTTATCATACCTATCAAAAGCCTTTCTTTCTATTTCGTTTTTAGTGCCTTTCATACCTATTTCAAAATATTTATTATCTATCAATTTCTTTACTATTTCATATCTTCTATCAAGTAGTGCATCACTTACATACTTATTCAATTCTGCAAAATTAGGAAAGAAATTACTTGTAGTTACAGCCTTTGTTATAGCATCCTTTACTAGCTGTTTATCAAATCTAATAAACATTTCATAGAATAATCTAACATATTCCATTAGTTCTGATTTTGTCATCTTTCTTAATCCACCATAAATATAAACACTATTTAGATATTGTATTAATTCATTAGCTTCTTTCTTAGTCATCTTCCATCTCCGACAAAACAGAATTTAATAAGGAGCTGGTAGTACCTACAATACCTACACTTTCATTCAAATACCTTTCAAAATTATTTTTACTAAACAATGTTCCTGGTCTTAAGTTTTTATTAAACTCTTTATTATTTAACCATTCTTTTGTTTTATGAACTATTACAGATTTAAAATCATCTATGGTGTAATTTTCTTCTAATCTATCTACTATTAAATCTTTTACAAAATCACTTTCTGTTGTAAATTTTTTGTTTGTTTCATTATTTAAATAATAAATAATATCGTTTATTTCTTTATTGTATTTATTGTATAATTGTTCTTTTGTATTTACATCTATCTCTTTTTCTTTTTTTAAATTTTTATCTTTTTCTTTATTTGTATCTTCTTGTATTTCTTCTTTTGTATTTATATGTATATATTCCGGACATTTGTCCACCTTTTCATTTTCTAATTCTACTGATTCCTTTATTGAATTTTCTAACTTTTGCTTATTTCTTTGTTCTTTCTTACTTTCAGCACCAACAGTAGTGCTTTTTGTATATTCTAAAGAATCAGGAAAAAAGTAAAATCCTTCATCAGTTAGTTCTATTGTATTAAGTTTTAAAAGTATTTCTAAAGCTTCTTTTACTAACTCAACCGAATAATTAAAATCTTCTGCTATTTCTTCTACAGAATAATTTTCATAATTATTTTTAAACTTATGAACTAACAATCCATCCCTATTCATAGTATAAAATATTAATTTGTCATATAAGTTTAAAATATCTCCAGCATGTTCCATTTTATCTATTCTTTTAATATCATCTCGTTCATAAAAACTATCCGGTTTCATAAAGTAAAATAATTTCTTTTTATTATATGTTGACATCGTTATTTATTGAAACAATATTTATTTTTGGTATACAAAAATACTCTAAAACCATATCCATTGGAACTAAACCATTATGTACCTTATCTTTTTCTCCATAGAACATATCACTAATTATATTAAATACATCTCTTGCTTTATTTCTACCAATTGCCCCTATATTCATGATATCTGTAATATTAGCCCATTGATATTGCGCTATTACATCTATTTCTTCTTTTGTTAAACTTTTTCTTTTTTTACCCATAATAAAAAATCCTTTCTTTATATTTTCTTTGATATTTACTTGTTAAAGTTTGTCGACTACTTAACTATTAATTCATTTGATTCTGTTAAATCATCTATATTGCTAAATTTAGCATTATATAAATTTAACATCTTATTCATCATTTTAACTGTTGGAACAGTTTTATTAGTTTCGTAACTTCGCAGTGTTACTGTGCTTATTCCAAGTTCTTTACTAGCTTTTTCTATTGTAAATCCAGCATTTACTCGTAAAGCTTTAAGTGTTAATTTCATTTATTCACCTCCTCTATCTTTATCTCAATTATACTGTACTGATTTATTTTTGTAAATATCTAATTTATCATTTTTATCATTTTTCTTATCTTTTTAGTTGACAAATTTATCAAATTATTTTACTATGGTATTGGAGGTAGATAAAATGACTAAAGAAGAACAAAGAAAAATCTTAGGAAATAACTTGGTTGCTCTTTTAGAATTGAAAGGAAAGTCTAGAAAGGATGTTTCAGATGCACTTAACACTTCATATACAAAAGTATGTGATTGGACTAAAGCTAGAACTTACCCTAATCAACACGATTTAGTAAGACTTGCATTTTACTTTGACACAACTATTGAACAATTAACTTCTGCTAATTCTGTTATTAAAGAAAATGGATTTGATCCTGAAAAATCAACAAGTAAAAAGAAAGTATCTGTAATTGATGTTGGAACTGATGAATGGATTATATCTCCCGTTGATTATGAATGGGTTTCTATTAAGCATTTAAAGCCCAATACTGGATATTTAATGTTTGATGTTGTTGATGATATGTTATCACCTATTTATAATCTTGGTGATACTGTTTTAGCACAATTCTTAGATAATAAACCTATTAAAAGCGATGGAGATTATTTATTAAAATTAAAAGATTATGATTCTTGGTTATTTATTCATGTTTATGTAAAAGACAACGGATACTTAGTAGCACCTCTTAATAACAATAATTCAAAATCTTTCTTACCTAGATTCTATACTAAAGAGGAATTTATTAAAAATGCCTTTAATGTACATAAAGCTGTAAGAATTTCAAAAAATATATAAAAAAAAATCTCGTACTGCGAATACGAGATATCAGAAATACCATTTTGTTTAGTCGACAAACTTTAACAAATAAACATCGTATAAAAATACAATGAAATTGGATTTCCTATTTATATTATAGCATAATCGTATTTTTTTACAAGTTTCTACTGGTATTTCTCTAATGAGAAAGGAACATTTATGGCTGTATATAAAGATAATAGACCTACTAAAGATGGTAAGATATGGTTTTTCAAAACCCAATATGAAGATTTTGATGGAACTAAGAAACCAAAGAAATCAGGGAGATTTGCTACTAAGAAAGAAGCTGAACAAGCCGAGTTAGAATTTAAAATTTCATTACATGAAAAAGTTAATCATAATGAAATAACCTTTGAAGAAATGATTGAGTTATTTCTAAATTTCAAAAAGAAAAGAGTTCGAGAAACTACTTATTATAACTATGGTAATAAAATACCATATTTAAAACCTTTATTTAAAGTTAAATTAAAAGACTTTAACTACTCTCATTTTGAGAGATGGCATGATTATATGGATTATGAAACAACACTTGCTACAAGAACTAAAAATGATATTTATAAGTTTCTTAAATCTATACTTAATTATGCTACCGCATGGTATGAATTTAGTTTTGTTAAAGTATATCCTAAAATGACTAACTTTAATAATCCAAACGAATTACCACCTGAACAATTATGTTTTACTTATAATGAATTTAAACAATTTATAGAAGTTGAAGAAGATATTAAATGGTAAGCTACATTTAGAATACTTTATTATTGTGGTCTTAGAAAAGGAGAACTTAGAGGATTACAATGGAAAGATATTGATTTAGAAAGAAAAACATTAAGTGTTAGGAAACAGATTACTGATCGTTGTGGAACGGTCAAGAAATTCAAATTTGTGGTGCCAAAAACCCAAAATAGTATAAGAACCTTAAAGATGCCTGAAATACTCACAAACAGCCTTAAAAAGGCCAAATTAGAGGCTAAACAACTAAATGGTTTTAATGAAAATTATTTTGTAGCTGGAGATGCATTTCCAATAAGTAGTAATGCTCTTGCAGATCGTAAGAATACTAATTGTGAAAAAGCAGGAGTCAAACAAATTAGATTACACGATTTCAGACATTCCTGTGCATCACTGTTAATTAATAAAGGTGCTAATATTCAGGTAGTTGCTAAATATTTAGGACATACAAAAATAGAAGAAACATTAAAAACTTATTCACATTTATTCATTAGCACATTAGATGAAATAATAAATGTTATAGATACTTTAGAAGATAATAAAACCGATGATTAATTTTCATCGGTTATTTTTATATTTCAATATATTCATCTACATATATTGCATCATCAAAGCCTTTATTTTCAAGTTTAGAAAATTCATATACTTGTTTAATGAATTTTTCTCTTTTAGATAGCGGCTTCACATGATTTTGTATCAATTTATCAATATCTACATTAGGGGCAATTGCTTTTATATTTTCTAAATCAATATGATATCCGAATTTTCTGTTTCCAACTGATATTGATATAATGTCACTTATAAAATCATATATATTGTTTTCGTCAACAATCTCACCAACATATTTTATTGTTTCTTCACTATCGTAATGAAATAACGACCATATATTACCTCTAGAATAATTTTTCTTTAAATATAAATTTATTTTATTTTTTAATATATTTGCACACAATTCATCATATAATTCATCAAACTCAAAATTGTAAACAATATTTTTCTTTTTATTATTTTCAACCCAATATTTAATATTACTTATCACTTTTAAATTTTTATAATTTTTATATGAAAGTTTCTTGAACTTTTCAAATTCTTCTTTTGATATTTTTGATAATAAGTCAGCAATTATAATATTAACTCTTTTCCACGAATCTAATTCAAAAAATAATACTCGATCATAAAAGAATAAATTTAAATTGTATAACACTATTATTAAATCTAAATTTTTATCACTATTCAATTTATTTGTATTAATATTTAAAACCTCACAAAAAACCTTTAGCTCATCTGCATTAAAAGATTTTATTAAATTTAAAAATTCTTCTTCAAAACCTGGTTTATTATTGATAATACCTATAATTTTTTCTACTTCTTTATTAATTCTTATAAAATCATTTTCTTCACGAGTAAAATACAAATCAAAATATCTGGCATTACAAATCTTATTATATATAATGCTATTATTATATTCTTCTAAATTTGCATGTTCTTCAAATGGATTTCTTTCTTCCGAATAATTTTTTACACTTGGAAACATTTTTTTCAGATAAACACTATAATTTTTAAAATCTTTTTTATTTAATAAATCTTTAAAATAAATTTTAGCATCTTCATTTAGGTGTTTATAATCCCAAGTATATATGTCCATATCATATTGCCTATCATAAGTTATAAAATATTTTTTATTATTCCAAATTTCATAATAAAGTTCCGGGCAAACAGATTTAATGTATTTTAAATTAGAGTCATCATTTTGGTTAAGATTTGAATCTGAACCTATATTAGATGAAATTATAGAATTTATGTACCTTTTTAATACTCTCATATTTTTAAAATCATATTGCTCATCGTTTATAAATTCTATAAATGGTTCTCCATTAATTAACAGATTTTTTGTGATTTGTTCTTTTACTTTGTTAATTGTATAAATATCAGTTTCTGGAACATCAATTTTTAATTGAACAAGTTTTTCCATATATCTTTCTTCATAATTAAACTTTTCTTTTAATAATCTATTTAAAATTTGTTCATCATACAATAATATATTGATTGTGCTTTTAAATTTCACAATGGATTCAACACATTTAATTAAGAAAAATGCCTTATCTGCATCTATTCTATCTAAATTATCAAATATAACTAATAATTTTTTGTTATTACTTAATAAATAGTCATTTACAACTTCAGAAATTTGAACTTTACTTTTTATTTTTTTTATTTCATTGTAAAACATTTTATTTATTCCACTTAATTTAGACTCAAATACTACATCAATTACATTTTGAATTAAAAAATCATCTTTTTCTATATCTAAATCATAATCAATTTTATTTAAAATTTCATTCAAAAAAGATTGTAATATATTTTTTTCGTCATCATATTTCCATGGATCAAATTTAACAATAACATAGTGATCTAATAAACCATTTTTTTCTATTAATCTCAAGACATTATTAATTATAGTTGTTTTTCCATTTCCCCATTTACCATTCAAGCCTATTGTAAAATTATTTTCTGGATAACAATTTATAATTGTATTATATAATTGATTGATTACATCTTTCTTATTTAAAAGGTCATAATCTACATCTTTTTCCTCTAATAAAGCAATTTTTTTATTACTTAATTCAATTTTATTTTTACAAACATATTGCAAATCTAAAATATTAAATTCTAAATCTTCGTGGCTTTGATTTGTTTTTATTATTCTAAACACAAAAATACTGATTAAAAATAAACTTAATATGCTTAATACTATTAATTTATATGGTTTAAAATCAAATCCAAATACATATATGAGTAAAATAAAAGTCGTGATACTATAAATAAACATATATTTATCTACCGTATTTACATTCTTAGTCAAGAACAATTTAAAATTGTCACTGGATATAATCTTGACGGCAAAAAATATTAAGACCAAAATTAATAAAAACAGGCAATTATTTTTAATCATTAATGTTGGCATATTAAGAGCATCAACAAAAACTATAACAAAACTTAATATTATAGATTCAAATAATAAATTTTTAAAATCAAAAATATCTAAAAACCTTTTTACATATTTCTTCATTTTAACAACACTTCCTTACTACAAAAAAACGCCAATACAAAAACTTATAAAATAAGCCTGTACTAGCGCTTCCTTTTTACTAATTAAATTATATCAAATTTTATCTAAAAAGTCAGTAATATCCATTGAATTTATGGAACCATTTTTTTAAATTTCGTTCCCAACTTGTTCCCAAGAATTTTTAAGAAATCAACAAACGCCTTACAAACCCTTATAAACATTGACATAAAAAAAGCGATAGGTCTTTCGACCTATCTTTCAGGGGGTTTTGGTTGAACACACTTTTTATTAATGTTTATATAAAGAGTGCATTCAGCATGATATGTTATCATGCTATATAAATCATATCTAATTTTTTTATAAAAGTCAACGATTATTAAACTCGTTGACTTTTATATTACATTTTTAATTTTAATTGTTTATTTATTTGGTCTTTTTTCTAAATGTACTTATCAAATATTTTTTCTATATCTTTATCAATTTCCTCATATACAATACAATCACTAAATCCATCTTCAATATAATGATCTTTTATAAATTCTTTATCTTTACTTATCATAACAATAACTGGTATTTTAAACTTAGAATCTTTCTTCAATTCTTTAAATATAGCATAAGCACTATTAGGTTTAACATCATCTTTAAGCAAAATAATATCAAAATTATCTTTATTTTTTATCTTATCAATCACATCTTGACCAAGTAAAGTAGATATAACATCTATATTATGATTTTTCATTATCCTAGATATTTTATCTATATACTCATTATTATCTTCAAGTAAAAGTATTCTCTTTTTTTTATTAAGACCTACACTATATTTCTTTACATCATTTATAAACATTTCAGTAGCATCATAATCTATTTTTTGAGTGAAAACCATTGATATAGTAGTACCTCTACCTTCTCTACTCTTAATATTAATAGATCCTCCTAAAATCTTAAGCATCTTTATAATAGTAGGAATGTTCAAATTTAAATTATCTGATTTTTGAAATTCTTTCATAGTCGTTTCTTCATTAGTAGAAAGAAGAATATTTAACATATCAATATCCATTCCACACCCAGAATCTCTAATAGTAAATAACAACCTACAAGCATCATATCTTGTTATTACATCAACATCTATATCTATAAATCCTTTGCTGGTATACTTAATAGAATTATTAACAAGCGAAAGAAACATTTGTTTTAATTTAATATTATCACCATATAAAACCTTAGGATAATTTCCTTCAACATTAAACTTAAAATTAATTAATTCACTTTTCTTAGCAATTGATAATTGATTCTTACTATTTGATTCAATATCTAAAAAGAATCTCTTAGTATCATATTTGTTTTCTATAATATTAAATTTCTTTATATCCATAGAAGAAACATCAATAACATCATTAATCATAAATAGTGCTTTATCTATATCACTATCAATATATTTAACAGACTGATCTTTTTCTGAAACATTTGACAATTTTTTATAAGAACAAACTTCTTTTTTCATGCTAAGTAAAGGAGATTTTAATTCTTGAGATATCTTAAATAAAAAATTAGTCTTATCATTAACAGATTGTTCAGATAGTTCTTTATTTCTAATAAGTAATTCAATAACTTCCATATCAGGATTTTCAATTGTAAAATACATCATACAGCAAATATAACTTTCTGCAACCGCAGTAATTACCAAACTAGGATTATCCATTTGAATAATTAAAGCAATAATCCCTACCGCTAAAAAAGCATATATCGGAACAGCTTTTCTTATTTTTAATTTTTTTCTTTTAAAAATTAACATTAAAAATACTATAAAACTAATAATAAATGAAACAGTAAAAACATAATTAACCGCAGTACCATAAGAATAAGCAATACCTTTAGTATCATTAACATATAAACTTATTGGTAAAAAAATCAACGGCAAACAAACAAGTATTTGAAATAAAACAACAATCTTTTTCCATATTTTTTTATTTTTAAATGTCGCTTCAATAATATACATAACAATAAATAATGCCCAGACAAGAAAATAAACTAAATATGCTTTTAATATAAAATCAGAAAAATAAATAGGAAAATGATTGTTGTAAAAAGAAACAAAATCACAAAGTAACTGCAAGAACAAACCAATTAAGTTACAAATTAATAATATTTTATAAATCTTATTTTCTCCATTTTTAACTCTACTTCTTGAAACAAATAAATATAATAATCCTAAAACATAAATTATAGAAAAAATAATTAACATAGTCATTTTTGAAATAATCATAAATGCCTCCTACTATTACATTATAGCATTTTTTTCCATACAAAAAAAGACTTAACAAATAAGTCTTCTAACTTTTGTATTTGGAGTATACTTATCAAGAAAAATAAATCCATCATCTTCACTTCTTAATTTTTCCATATCTCTCTTGCCTGATTTGGCATAAGGAAAATCGTTTCTTATTTTAAATGTATAAGGAACCATATCAACATCACCAGTTTCATCATATATACCCTTTTGAATATCTAAAAGTAAATCATTGATAGACTCTTGTCCATTATTAATTTTATTTTTAGTTTTATCGGACAATACAATGTGTAAAGTAAGTAATTCTTTATCATCAATCTTCTTTTCTAGTACATCACACATTTTTACTTCATCAAAAGAAAGAACAATATCTTCAACATCAAAATTATATATTTTTTTATCATTAATCACAGTAAAATCAGATGCTCTTCCTAAAACAAATAATTCACCACTTTCATCAATATATCCTATATCACCTGTACAATTCCATCTATTTCCTTCTTTATCATAATAAAAATATTCATCAGTAGCAGTTTTATTTTTATAATATTCAATCATACTAAGTGGAGTATTTGCCAAAATTTCCCCTCTAGTATTATAAGGAAGAAAATTTCTATCACTATCAGAAATTGCTAAATTAATTCCAGGAACAGGTATCCCTACAGATCCAGGTCTACAAGCTGTTAAAGTTTGAGTAGCAATACTAGCACCACCTTCACATTGACCATAAGCAACTTTTAAAGTAGCATCAGAATTATAATTTCTAAAAACTTCATCAACTTTTTCTTTAACTTCTTTTCTTAATGGTTCTCCTCCTTCATATGGATAACAAAAGAAAGATAAATCCCTTTTATTAGGAAGATTAGGATCTAAAAATCCTTCATACATACTAGTAGGTGCTACAGCATAATTTGGTTTTGCTTTAAATATATTTTTAACAAAAATATCCTTTTCAAATCTAGGATCCATAAATACAGAAGATCCATAAAATAAAGGTAAATTTATGCAAACACTAATACCAGTAGAAAACCAAGGTGGTATAATTTGATAAAACTTTTGACCTCTAGAAATATTAACACCAACATCCAAATAAGAAGATGTTAAATTAGTAAAACTTTCATCCGGTAATAAAATACCTTTTGAAGCACCAGTAGTACCACTAGAATAAACCATAGCAAGTGGTAAATTTTTGCTATAATTATTCACCTCAGTATCGCATCTATACTTACCATCTTTCATAAAATCATTAAAATAAATCTCATTACTATGTTTTTCTAATTTATACTTTTTTGAAACATATTTTAATTTAGAAGAATTAAGAGTGGGTAAAACAACTACATTCTTAATCCTAGAATTTTTAATAGAATCTTTTATCTCATCATAAAAACTATCCATTACAATAAGTAAATCACTTTCACAATCCTCAATTCTCATAGCAAGTTGTTGCTTATCAAAATGAGGTGCAATCATATTACAAACAGCTCCAATTTTAGAAGCAGCATAAAAAGTATATACCATTTCAGGAATACCTGCTACACATACAGTAATGAAATCACCTTTTTTAATACCATACTCTTTTAAAGATTTAGCAGTAGCATCAATATTTTTAAACATTTTTCCAAAATCTATTTTAGAACCAAAATATTCAATAGCAAGATTATTATCAAAATCTTTATTGTTATCAGAAAGCCATTGATAAACAGTTTTTAACTCACCTATATTTTTATATTTATCACCAACATATTGTTTTTCCCATGGCTTATCAATATTAGGATATCCAGTCTTATTATTACTCATAGCCAAAATCCCCTCCAACATTACTTAATAATTCTTTAATATACTATCATTTTTAATGTAAATTGTCAAATAAATGCGTAATGATATGTAAAAAGAAAAAAAATTATTTTTTTTCTTCCATTCCTATTACAGTGTTTTCATCTTTTTCATATTCTTTACATAGCTTATCTAGCTGTTTAATAAGATCATCTACTTCTTCTTCTTTTTCTATTCTAGCACCACATGCATATTTATGTCCTCCACCATTATGTTTAGCGCATATTTCGTTTATAACAGGTCCCCTACTTCTTACATTTATTTTATAGAGTTCTCCTTTTTCATCTTTTGTTATAAACATCCATACTAATACTTCATTTATATTGTTAAAGTCATTTATCATATTTGATGCACTTGAAAAGTCTGCACCTAGTTTTTTTATTTGTTTTTCTGTTAGTTTAATATAACCTAATTTATTATTTGTAACTTCTAAATTAGTAGCTATGTAACCCATAAGTCTAATATCAGATAGTGGTTTAGCATAAAGTTTTGAATAAAGTGCATTCATATCTAAATCATAATCTTTTATTAAGTAAGCAATTAAATTAAATGTTTTAGGAGATGTATAATCAAATAAAAATCTATTTGTATCACTTACTATTCCCATAAATAAATTCTCCGCTACTTTTTTATTTTTCTTTAATTTAGTTGAAGCGAAAAATTCAATTAGTAATTGACATGTAGATGATGCATCTGCATCTATTACTTCTACTATGGCATATCTATCTACTGCGGGATGATGATCTATTTTAATTGTTGTTTTGAATTTTGAAATATCAAATCCATCTATTCTTTTTAGATCAGGCACATCAAGTGCAATAGCAAGTCCATTTTCATAATCAATTTCATCTACTTTATCTAATTTACCAAAATATTTAAATTTCGCTACACTATTTCCTAAAGCATAAACTTCTTTTTCTGGGAATGTTTCTAATATAGCAAGTTTTAATGCTGTCTGACTTGCTATTGCGTCTGGATCTGGTCCTATATGTCTAACTATATATATTTTTTTATGTTTTTTTATTAAGTTATATGCCTTTTTAAATTCTTTTATCATAAATCACCTACTTTATTAAGTTATAAGTATCTCTAGCTATCATAACTTCTTCATCTGTAGGAATAACATATACTGGAACAGTAGAATCATCTGCTGTTATTAATCTTTCTACTCCTCTTACACCATTTCTTTCTTCATCAACTTTAATCCCCATAAATTTTAATTTATCTACTATGTTTTTTCTAGTATCTATAGAATTTTCTCCAATACCAGCACTAAAACAAATAGCATCACAGCCTTCTAAACATACAAAATATCTAGCTATATAACCCGCTACTTTATTAACAAACATGTTTTGAGCAAGAATACATCTTTCATTTCCATCTTTTATTCCTTGTTCAACATCTCTTGAATCACTACTTACTCCGCTTATTCCTAAATAACCACTTTTTTTATTTAAATCATCCATTACTTCGTCCAAACTTTTTCCAGTTTGTTCCATAATATAAGGAATAATTGTAGAATCAACATCACCACATCTAGTACCCATCATAATACCAGCATTAGGAGTAAATCCCATAGTAGTATTTATACATATTCCATCTTTAACAGCACTAATACTTCCACCGTTACCTAAATGACATATAATAAATTTTCCTTTTTTATTAGTTATTTCTTCTAAACGATTAGCTAAGTATTTATGACTTGCTCCATGAAAACCATATTTTCTAACTCCATATTCTGTATACCATTCATATGGTACAGGATATAAGAACGCTTCTTTTTTCATTGTTTGATGAAATGCAGTATCAAATACAGCAACATCTTTTAAATTAGGTATAACATCTCTAAATGCTTTTACTCCAGTTAAATTAGCTGGATTATGTAGAGGTGCTAAAGGAATAAGTTCTTCAACTGTTTTTAATACGTCATCTGTAATTAAAACTGAGTCAGCAAATTTACTTCCTCCGTGAACTAATCTATGTCCTACTCCTTCTATTTCTTCATAAGAAGAAATAACTTTTAAATTAATAAGTTCATCTAATAAAATCTTTACTGCTTTAGTATGATTTTCTAAAGGTTCTTCTTTACTAATTTTTTCTCCATTTAATTTGATAGTATATTTACTACCTTCAATTCCTATTTTTTCAAATAGTCCATTAACTAACACTTTTTCTTCTGGCATTTCAAACATTGTAAATTTCAATGATGAACTACCTGCGTTAATACTCAATATTTTCATTTTCTTCACCCAATATAAATTATATCAAAAAAAAAAGTAAATTTAAATGTATTTTACTTTATTATTCATTTTATTTACTATTTTTATTCTTTTTTTTATCATACATTCTATTATCTGCGTTTTGCAAAATAGAATGGAACTCACTCTTATCTGAATGATATAATTCTCCACCTACAGAAAATGATATTTGTATTTTAGATTTACTATTATGACTTTTTAAATTATCAAGTATTTTTTCTTCAATTAACTCTATATCTTTTTCGTCTTTTACTTTAGCAATTACTAAAAATTCATCTCCACCATATCTTACAATATAATCTGATTTTCTAACAGATTTATATAATATAGAAGATACTATTTTTAAAACCTTATCTCCCTCTTTATGACCATATTTATCATTAATATTTTTAAAATCATCTATATCAATCATAAATATTCCATAATGTCCTTTTAAATTAGACATATAGTTTGAGAAACTTAAATTATCAAAAAATCTTCTATTATATACTTTAGTTAATGGATCTGTATAAATAACTTTATCATATTTTGTAATATACATTATTAATAAAGCCATTGTTATTCCCATTACTGATGTGTATACGGAATTAAATATTATATCTAAAGAAAAACTTATTAGTAATATTAAGAATATAACAAGTGCTTTTGTTGAAACTTTTTTAATATTTATACTTTTAATTATATATAATATAAATGTTATAAATGTTGGTATGATTATTGCTAGTACATTAAAAGTAAATATTTCTTTATTAGCAGCATAATCTATACTTAAATCAATTGCTAGATGGCTATGAAATAATAAAGTTATTATTATTAAATAAGCAATATAATAAGCAGCATATAAACCTATACAAAAATAATTGGTTGTTTGTTTTTCAAAAAAATAATTTTTAAATATATAGTATAAAAAGAACAATCCTAATAACATTGATACTATATATGAAACATATAAAATAATCTCTACTATTACAGCGTTTAAACTTACTATATTTATAATTCCTAATAAAAAAGATATTCCTATTGTAAGTGCTATCATAGTTATAAATAAATATGAATTAGCATCGTATTCTTTTTTATATTTTCCATAATAATCAATAAATAATATTGTTAATATTATTATTGAATATATAACAGTATTTAATATAGGCATTTTTCCACATCCTTTTTAATACATTTAATTATATCACAAAAAATTAAAAAAAAACTATTTTTGTTTATCAATTCCAAAATAGTTTTTATTTTTTGTTTTATTTTTTATTTCAAAAAAATTATTATCATACTTTTTAAATTTTTCTTTATTAATAGACAATATAATCACCTAATTATATTATATACGTTATACTTACAAATATTCTTCTTTTATTTCTTCTAGTTTTAATACTTCAACATTTAAAATACATTCTTTTATTAATTCATCAAATGGTATTAGTTGTTCATATTCTTTTACATTATTTATATTAGGATTAATAACAGGATGTTTAGGAACAAATATAGTACAACAGTCTTCATATGGAAGTATACTTGTTTCATATGTATCTATTTTTTTTGCTAAATCTATTATTTCTAATTTATCATATGTCGCAAGTGGTCTTATAATAGGTATTTTTACTATTTCATTAATTGCTTTCATACTAGTTAATGTTTGAGATGCTACTTGTGAAATATTTTCTCCATTAATAACAGCTAAATAATTATATTTATTTGATAGTTCTTCTGATATTTTATACATCATTCTTCTCATAATAGTTATTAAATAATGATGAGGTATATTTTTTAAAATACTTTCTTGACACTTTGTAAAGTTTACAATGTAAAGCTTACCAATATTATTATATTCATTTAATTTCTTTGCTAGTTTCATTACTTTGTTCTTTGCTTCTATACTTGTATGAGGAGGAGAATCAAAATATAAATAATCTAATTTTATCCCCCTTTTCATACACAAATAACCCGCCACAGGAGAATCAATTCCTCCACTTAACATAAGTAATCCCTTACCTGCTACTCCAACGGGATATCCTTTTAAACCACTATATTCTTTATAATATATAAATGTTGCTTCATTTCTTATTTCAATATTAAGTAAAACTTCTGGATTATGTACATCTACATTTATATTAGAAATATTTTTTAAAATAAATCCTCCTACATTTCTACTAACATCCATACTTTTAATAGGAAAAGATTTATTACTTCTTTTAGTTTCTATTTTAAATGTTTTAAAGCTTTCTTTTTTTAATAAATTTAAACTTTCTTTTTTTATAGTCTCTATATCTAAACTATCTAGTTTATAAGCTTCTACTATTTCATGTATTCCAAATATTTTTTTTAATCTATTTATTGTTTTTTCTATTTCTTTTGTATAAATAAACATTCTAGCATAATCTTTTTTTATTTTATAATCTATATCATATAAATTATCTATTATATTATTTTCAAGTGTTTTAATAAAAAATCCTCTATTATCTTTTTTAGTTGTAAGTTCTCCATATTTTATTAATATAAGTTTTTCCATCACTACCTCCTATTTTAATAATAAGTTATCTATTTCTTCTTTAAATATTAAACTAAATTTATTTATTTCTTCTATCGTTGTTAAATAAGATAAACTTATTCTAATAGATGTTGTACTAATAAGTTTATCATCAGTTAGTTCTTTTAATATAGTACTTTCTTTACCTGTTGAACATGCTGTATTTGTTGAAACAAATACTTCATGTCTACCTAAAGCATGTAAAAAAGTTTCAGATTTTATTTTCTTTAAACTTATATTTATAATATGAGGAATACTATTATTATTAGAATTTACTTTTATATCATAATCACTTAGTGATTTTAATAATTTATTATTTAATTTTTCAACATATTTATAATTTTCATCTAACTGTTCATTAATAAGTCTTATTGCTTTTGATAAGGATGCGATTAAAGGAAGAGCTGGTGTTCCACCTCTATTTGGTGTATTATCAGTTGTTCCATATATTAATGGTTCTATATTAATCTTTTCATTTTTATATAAAAGTCCTATTCCTTTAGGAGCATATATTTTATGTCCTGAGAAACTAGCAAAATCTATATCTTTTAAATCTATTTTTATTTTACCTAATGCTTGTGTCATATCACTATGAAATATAGTGTTATTATTTTTTTTGTTAATAACTTGTCTTATTGCTTTTAATGATTGTCTATAACCTGTTTCTGAATTAACAAAACATATTGAGACTAATATAGTATCTTTTCTTATAAGTCTATCTAAATCATTTAAATCAACTAATCCATCTTTATTAATTTTTACATAGGATATTTCATATCCTTCTTTTTCTAAATAATTCATAACATCTAATACACTTTTATGTTCAAGTTTACTAGTTATTATATGTTTACCTCTATTTTTAAAACTATAAGCAACACCTTTAATAGCACTACTATTACTTTCACTTGCTCCTGAGGTATAGATAATCTCTTTTGGACTACATGAAAAAATATCACTTATTTGTTTAGTTGCTTTTAACATAAGCTCCTTACTTTTAACACCTAAGTTATGCATTGAATTTGCATTACCTATATATTCTTTTGTAACTCTATTATAACTATCTAATACTTCATTATTAACTGGCGTTGTAGCACAATAATCTAAATATATCATTTTACTTCACCTATATTTCTTGTATAACAGTAAGTATCATTGGTTTACATTCTGTCTCCTTATATATAAACTTACCAAGTTTTTCTCTTATTTCATTTCTTATTTTTCCATAATCAGCATAATTATTATTTGTATTATTCTTAACAACTTCTAAAGATATATCTTGAATATCTTTAATCATTTCTTTATTATCTTTTACATAAATAAATCCTCTAGTTAATACCTCAGGCCCAGATAATAAATTCTTTGTTTTTTTATCAAGTGTAGCACTAACTAAAACAAGTCCATTATCACTTAACATCTCTCTATCTTTTAATACTAATTCACCTACATCAGAAGTACTCTTACCATCAATTAAAACATCATCTACATTTATATGTTCAAATGTATTTTTAAATTTCCCATCCACAATAGATATAACATCTCCATTTTCTTTTAAAAGTATGTTTTCAGGCTTTATACCAACCATTTCTGCTAACTTAGCATTATTTACTTGATAACGATATTCTCCTTTAATAGGCATATAATATTTAGGATTAAATAACTTTGTTAAAAGCATAATATCTTCACTACTAGCATGATATCTAACACTTTTTTCTTTAGGAATAGTTTCAATATCCGCTCCCTTAATTGCTATATCATTCATAAGTTTTACTAAAGTTGTTTCATAAGCGTCATAACTAGGTTCAGCAAAACAAATAGTATCACTTTGTTCTAACTTAACAAACTTATCATAACCATTTACAATTCTACTTAAATTATAATATGGAGTTTCTCTATCATTACAAATCAATATTATACTATTCGGATCTTTTAAATTAGTTAAGTCCCCTATAATATTTTTATTAATATTTAAATAATTTTCTTTAATACACATATTAACAATAGTTTGTAACTTCTTACCCATTATAATAACTTTTCTATTATCATTATTAAGTACATTAAATATTTCTTGCATAGTTGATATATGAAGAGGAAGTATTGTAAATATTATTCTTTGTTTATGTTTCTTTATAACACTTTTAAATACGTTTTCTAATTTATGATTAGGCGCTGTGAAGCCTTTCTTTTCAGAAAATACACTTTCACACATTAAAAGTAAAACACCTTTTTTACCAATATATGCTACTTTACCTAAATCCATTTCATATTTATCTTTCATAGTAGAATCTATTATAAAGTCTCCCATGTATACAATAGCACCATCTTTAGTATTAACTGCATATCCTACACTCTCAGGAACTGAATGTGTTACACTAAATGGAAAAACACTAAAATTATCAAAACTTATTTTTTTATAAGCATTAATAACGTTAATATTTTTTAGTTCAACATTATCTTCCTTTGCTTCATCAATTAATATATTATAAGCAAACTTAGTACAATATATATTAACCTCTGGTATTTCACGAACTAAGTCAGTAACAGAACCCATATTTTCATAATGAGCATGTGTTATAAAAACCCCTATTATTCTTTCTTTATTTTCTATTAAATATTTAAAATCAGGAATTATATAATCAATTCCATACATTTTATCTGGTGCGAACTTAAGTCCAGCATCAAATATTAATATTTTTTCATCAACCTCTAAAACATAGAGATTTTTTCCATTCTCATTTAAACCTCCCAAGGCCATTAATTTTATATTACTCATTTTATTCTCCCTTCTTAAAGATAAAAGATAAATAACTAAATAGTATTATATCAAAAATACAAAAAAAAATAAAGTATTTATCTACTTTATCTCTTTATTTGTTCTGTTTTATTTTCTTCATAATTTTTTTCATTTATAATCTTATTATAATTAATAAAATATATAACATCATAATCTGGTGCTGGGCAACATACACCATTTAAAGCTCCGCTGTACCAATCTTTTTTATTTAAAATATCTAAATACTCTCTTTGAGTTTCTCTTTCTTCTTCATTTAAATTATTATATTTGAATTCCCCTTTTTCAAATCTTTCAACATTAATAGCCATTTGGCATCCCTCCTTTGTTAATTATAGCATATTTAATATTATTTGCAATTAATAATCACTTAGATGCTTAGTTATAGTAGTGATATTTAATCCCTTTGCTTTTATATAATTTATACTAGCACTTAATTCGTTTTTTATATAACTATTTTCTTTAATTAATAAAAAGGTTCCTTTACTAGAATACATTTTAACATTTTTTAATAACTCTTTTTCTATTAATACATCACTTTTAATAGTATTAATATTATAACTACTACACATATTTAATAAGTTATTATTACTTGAATAAACACAATAACTTTTATTATCACTTATTTCATTCATTATTTTTCTAAACTTTTTTAAATCGGCATCATCAGTTCCATTATATAAAACATCATATTTATTATTAATAAGTTTTTTAAATAAATCTTTATTAGTTTCTAAAGTACTTCCATTTACAACAAAACTAATTTTAACATCTTTTTTATCACAAATACTAACAAAATTTTCTAACAAAGTACCATCATTTACTATTAAAAGAATACTAACACTATTTTTAACTTTATTACCACCTATAATATAATTATCTAAAGAACTAGTATTAGTTATTTCACACTCATCTTCATTATAAACAAGTAAATCTTCATTAAATCCAATTCCTCTCATATTATAATAACTTTTTACTATATTAACTTCTTTTCCCATCACTCTTAAAACTACACCATCTTTTGTTTTTTGTCCTTCAATACATTTTTTATAATCATTTTCTTTAAAAGTTAAAATACTTTTCATAATAGGATCATTTTCATCATTAAAAGAAATAGCTTTATTAGTATAAAAAAAACTAAATACTACTAAACAAACTATTCCAATACATTTAAATATATTATTCATAAAACCACCTATAAAATAATATGAAAAAGAAAAAGAATTATTTTACTTCTATTGCAAAATAATTCTTTTTACCTTTTCTTACTATTAAATATTTATCATTTAATAACTTGTTTATTTTATATTCAGAGGTTATTTTTTCTCCATTAATACTAATAGCGTTGTTATCTAACATTTCTCTTGCTTCTCTTTTAGAAGAACAGATATTAGTTTGTACAAGTGCATCAGTTATTTCTATATCTTTATTTATAATTGTTATTGGTAATGTTTTAATAACATCTTCTATTTCATCGCATGAGAGTTTATCAATTTCTCCACTAAATAAACACTCACTTATTTTAACTGCTTTATTATATTCTTCTTCTCCATGTAAGAATACAATTACTTCTTTAGCAAGTGTTTTACTTGCTTTTCTTAAATGAGGTTCTTCTTTTATACTAATTTCTAAATCTTTTATTTCTTCTGGAGTTAAAAATGTTAATGCTTTTAATAAACTTATTACATTATCATCAGTTATATTTATAAAATATTGAAATAATTCATAACTTGATGTTTTATTTTTATCAAGCCATAAAGCATTACCATCAGTTTTACCAATTTTATTTCCAGATGTATCTGTTATTAAAGGCATAGTAAATCCATATGCTTCTTTATTTAATTTTTTTCTAATTAAATCTATTCCCGCAGTTATATTTCCCCATTGATCAGATCCCGCTACTTGAAGAACACAATCTTCTTTTTCATATAAATATAAAAAATCTAACGCTTGCATAATCATATATGAGAATTCTGTATATGTTATACCTGTTTCTAACCTTCTTTTTATAATATCCTTATCTAACATATAATTAACTGTAAAATACTTACCATAATCTCTTAAAAAGTCTATAAAGTTAATATCTTTACTCCAATCATAATTATTAACTACCTTAAATCCAAAAACATCTTCTGCTTGTTTCTGCATTGCAATAACATTTTCTTTTACTTTTTCTTTACTAATAATTGTTCTTTCTGCACTAGGTTTAGGATCTCCAATTAAACTTGTTGCTCCTCCTATTAATAATATAGGATTATGTCCAGCTTTTTTAAGTCTTGTACTTATTAAAAAACTAGAAAAATGTCCAATATGCATAGAAGATGCAGTTGGGTCAGTTCCTATATAAAAAGTTAATCCACCTTCATTAATTTTTTTCTCTAATTCAGGAGATGATATATCTTTTATTAAACCTCTCCATACTAATTCATCATATAATTTCATAATACACTTCCTTCTTTTTATAAAATAAAAGTCATAATATAAGGACGAATTACTCGCGGTACCACCTTATTTCATGACTTTCATGCTCTTTATACTTTTAACGCAAGTTAACGAATAAACTCCAAAATATGTATATTCATTTAATAACTCTTTTAGTTTCCACCAACCACTAACTCTCTATTAATTAATTATTAAATTACTCTTATTTTATCTTAATTTATTTTTCTAATTTATTTTCTACTTGTTTAACAACTTCTAATGTTTTAATTCTAACATCGTCTGCTAGTTTTTCTAACACAGGAGTACCTTCTTTAACAGCATATTTATAAAGCTCTTCAGCTTTCTTTTTAAGTACTTTACCTTTTTCTTTAGCAATTTTTTTAACTTTTTCTTTGTCTAAATCTTCAAGTTCATTTTTTATATCCATTGCTCTTTGTTCAATTTCTTCCTTTACATCACAAACATCAATTTCTCTTGCTTTTGCGATTAATTCTTCTAATTTAACTTTTAAGTCAGCTCTTGTTTCTTCCCCTTTCTTAGGTGCAAATAATACTCCTAATCCAGCTCCAATAGCAGCTCCTGCTAAAAACTTTCCAAATCCTTTTTTACTCATTTCTATTTTCCTCCTTTTTTTTACCTTTAAAAATATGAAATATTTTAACCAACCCAGCAGTAATAATACTTACTACACTATCACTTAACATAGCAATTTTATCAGTAGTAAAATCTATTGCTGAGAAAAATCCATTTAATGATTGAACTTTATCATTAACATCATCAACAACTTTTTCAACCTTAACCATAGTTATTATAAACTTTATTCCAATTATTATTCCAATTATTAATACTATTATTAAAAGTATATATATAATTATGGGTAATAATTCACTTAAATTTATCATTTTTTATTCTTCCTCCTCGTACATAGAATCTATTAAATTAAATAGATCATGTTCTAAAGTTTTATCCCCCACATCACTAATTGTTTTTTTAGGTGGCGTTGTTTCTTTTTTATATTTTTCTATTCTAGATGTTTCTTGAACTTTTATTTCTCTTGTAATGTCTTCAGGTTCTATTTCAATTTCTTTTTCTCTTTTTTCCATTTCTCCTATAGTGATTTTTTCATTTTCTTCTAAATCTTTTACTATATTAGTAAGATTTGTTTTTGGTGTACTTTCATCTAACTTATTTAATTCTTTTTCTATATCATCTACTTCTTTAAGAATCTTTTCTGCTTCTATCTTAGTAGTATTTGACAAACTATTTTCTAACTCATCTCCAAGAGTACCATAAGCTTTTTTTCTTACTGTATCATACGCAAATGATGTGCTTTTTCTTGCTATTTCATCATTCTGTTTATTTTTACTAATTATATCTTCTTTTTTAAAGTCTTTATCCAAGATTCCATAAATTGGAGATATTACTGGACTAGGTCTAAAAGAAGTATTTGTTTTAATTTCTTCTTGTTCAAGTTTTCTTTCTTGCTTTTGCTTCTTTTCAATATCCATAACATTAATATTACTTCTAGTCATTGGCTTTTCATCATCATTTAATATTGGAAAATTAAATGTTTTTTTATTTTGAAATAATTCTCTTTCAGGAATAGTTTTATCTTCAAGAGTTATTTCATCTGTTCTAGGTTTAATTTCTTCTTTCGGTTCTTTAAACCTTGGTATTTCAATATCATCAAACTTTGGTTTTTTAACTTCTTCTTTATTATAATCTATTCTATCTAACTTTTCAGTAATTTCTTTAATTTGTGGTTTTTCTTCTTCAACTTCTTCTTCAACAATTTCTTCGTCATAAAAGATATCTTTTAATTTTTTTAGTACACCCATTATTTACACACTCCTCTTAATTTCCCACCAAATCTGTATCTGGTAATTCATTATTTACATCATTATATTTGTCATATTCTTTAGCGTAATCTAATATATTTTTTGCTTGTTCTCCACTAGGCTTTTTTACCTTATATGTTTTTTCTTTATAATTAATACTTTTAGAACCAATTTGATTTTCTATAACAGTATTATTATATCTAATTGATGATAATATATAACTTATGTTAATAACTGAACTTTTTAAATCACGCTCTCTTACTAACACTTCTATTTTAGCATAATTATACATCATTTCAACATAAAACATATTATTATCTTTTTTTGTTATTTCTACATATCCTTCATTACCAGCAAAGTTTATTCTTTGAGATAAATAAGCCCCTCCATTATAAATATACTCAGGGTTAATTTTATTATAGTAACTAATAATATCTACATACATATAATATTTATATCTTTTTGATAATAAAACTTCATTATATTCCATATCATCAATAACGCTAAATCCTCTAGGTAAATAATATCTATATCCTATATTACTTATATTATAAATATTAGTATTATTTTCAATAACATATTCAGCACAATCTTTTATTTCCATATCATTTAAATTTTGATATGTACACCCAGTGGTTAAAAATACCAAAATAATTACTAATAAAAATTTTTTCATTTTTTCACCCACTTTATGTAATATTATTATAACATATATTTAAGAAAAACAAACATTTTTGTTATTAATAAAATTATAATTTTACTTTTAAATAATTAATATTTTTATTTTGTTTAATAAATTTCTTTTCATATTCAGTTTTACTAAGATTTTTTTCATTATTAGCGTAATCTCTATCTATATTATCAAATTTAAAGTTCATTTTTTTAAACTCATTTATAGAATAATTAAACAAGTTATCATTATCTGTTTTCATTTCTATAATTAATTTATCTTTAACAATTTTTTTAAACTTATTAAGAAATATAGGATTAGTAAGTCTTCTACTTCCATGCTTATTTTTAGGCCAAGGATCAGAAAAATTCAAATATATTTTACTAACCTCTTTTTTAAATACCTCATCTATTACTAAAGCATCCATACATATAAATCTTATATTATTTAAATCCATCTCATTTACTTTTTGAGTTGCTCTTAGAAGAACACTTTCATACTTTTCTATTCCTATATAATTAATATTTGGATTCATTAGAGCTTCACTTATTAAAAAGTCTCCCTTTCCCATACCAATTTCAATATATATATCATTTTCATTATTAAAAACTCGTCGCCATTTTCCACAGGCTTTTTTATAATCATTTACTACAAAATCACTGCTTTTTAGTATTTCATCTGCTCCCTTAACATTTCTCAGTCTCATAAATATCACCAAATTTATTTTAACACATATTATAAAATTAACATATATTATAATGAAATAGGAGAGTGTTTTATGAAGCAAAATAGAGATATGTTTTATTCTGATTATAGTTATGGCGGAAATACCCTACCAAATAATATGGGGATGCCTGGCCCAAATATGTATAGTGGAAACACAAATATGATGGCTGCTGGTCCAAATGTAACTGCTCCTGGAATGATGCCATATTATGATAATAACAATAACTTAGAAGCGAGAATTGACAAAATAGAAAGACAAGTAAAAAGACTTGAAACTAAAGTTTCAAATCTCGAAAATAATAGCAATACATCAGATGTAGAAATCAATTCAAGTATGTACATGATATAAACTCCAAAATTGGAGTTTTTATTTTAAAGGAAGCGTTATAAAAAAACTTGTTCCTTCGTTCATATGAGAATAATAATCAAGAGATCCCCCATGAGCATTTATTATCTCGTTGCTTAAACAAACTCCAAGTCCAGTACCAAATGATTTTGTTGTAAAAAATGGATTTAATAAATTATCCATAGTTTCTTTGCTCATACCTACTCCACAATCTTTAATAATAATATTTAATTTATTATTATCTATAAATGATATTATTTTAACCTCTCCATTTATATTTGATGCTTCAATTGCGTTTTTTATTAAATTAATCATAACCTGTTTCATTCTATTATAATCAAGTTCAACAATTAAATCATTTTCAGTTTCAAAATATAATTAATATTATCTTTTTTAGCAATAGGTAATATTGTGTTTTTTATATCATCTAACAAATCATTGAAGTTAGTTGTTTCTTTTTTAATTTTAATATCAGAAAAATTTCTGAAATCATCTAACAAATTTAATATTCTTTTCACTTCACTCTCAATAATTTTTATATACCTTTTACTTTTATCAACGTTATCAGCATCATACATCTCAATATATCCTTTAATAACCGCTAAAGGATTTTTAATCTCATGTGTTATTTTAAATAAAGAGGTTTTTATTTGTTTTTCGTGTTCAAATTCTTTTAATGTTAAATAAATATTTACTATATCACGTACTTTTTTAACAAGACAACTAATAATAAAACAAAACAATATAAATAAAAATATCATAAATATAAGTTTTGTATCAACTAAATTAAATGTTTTAAAGTATTCAATAATAAATACAGTTATTGTTATTATACAAAAAGAAAAAACTAAATAACTTGTGTTTTTATTTGTTCTTGTATATTGAATATAAACAATTATATAGAAGAGATTCGCTATCAATAATAAAAATATATTAATATTTAAAGATGAATATAAATAAATAGAAATTATTACAGAAATAAAAACAACCATAAAATTATTTCTGTATATATAAGAAAATAAAATAGGTATAGTAATAAATACAGAATAAATACTATTATCAAAATAATTAACAACATTTATTATTAAAAATACAGATGTTAATAAAGCTAAGTTTTGTATTACTCTTTTTTCTTTCTCAAATATATTCTTTTTATATAAAACATAATATGAATATAACATTAAAGGAAATAATAAAACCATTATACAAATTAATACTTCTACAAATATAAACATTTTTCTTCACCAAGATTATTTTATCAAACAAAAAGAGCGAAATTTGTCGAAAAATGAAAAAAAATGATAAAATTTATCATTTTAAGGCATTCATATATTTTTTTAAATGTTTTGAATTAGGACCAAATATTATTTTTAATTGATTATCTACTTCAACTATTCCTTTAGCACCTAACTTAGTTATTCCCTCTTTATCAACCTTAGACATATCTTTTAATATTACTTTTAATCTAGACATGTTTATCTCAGCATCAATAATATTATTCTTACCGCCTAAATATTGAATAAGTTTATTAATTTCAATTGAAAAATCTTTTTTATTTAATTTTAATACTATTACAACAATTAGAATAAATACTAAAACTAATATTAAATATTGCCAAGTCATTTTAATCACCTACTTAATTATACTACAAAAAGATTAAAAATAAAATATATTTATATATTTTAGGTAAAAGGAATCACTAAATTATTTCCCATTACATAAATTATTAGTGAATATAAACGAAAGGGTGGATTATATATGTGCGAAAATAAAAATACTTGCGAAAATTGTGTGAGTGATATTTTAAAAGTAATATTAATTTTACAAGAAGAAGCTTGTCCAGATAATTGTCTAAATTCTTGTGACAAACCTGCTTTAGGAGGAGGGCCAAATTGTTTAGTATGTAATACTAGACCAATTATGCTTTATACTTGCTGTGGAAATGGAACACCACGGTCTATGCCAGTAAGCAAAACTGAAACCGACACTACTTCTAGTGTATTTAGAATAGAAAAACTAGATGGTTGTTGTGCAACATTTAGAGTATTAAAAACTGATTCTCAAGAAACAAACAATTATGTTGCTACAGATTCATTTTTTACAATGGATTTAAGTTGTTGTTGTGTTATTAGATGTTTAAATGATACTTATATAGAATGTGTATAACACAAATTATGTTTTTAAATAGTTTTTAAAGCAAATTTTTAAAAAGAGATTAATTAATTTCTCTTTTTTTAAATTTTTGTTGATTTTTTCAAATTATCAACTTATAATTTAGTTATAGTCGTGACAGTCGATTAAATGGTTTGGGGGAATTTTTTATGAAATGTAATTACTGTAATGAAGAAAAAGAAGTTCATTTGTTTTATTATGACTTCTTTAAGACTAGTTATGAAGAAGATAAATGGGGTTATCTTTGTGATGATTGTAGGAAGGTATTTTTAAAAAACTGCTCTTGCTCATATGTTTCTAATAATAGAGATAGTTTAACATTAATGCAAAAAAAAATAGAAAAAAATATAAAAGAATCAAAACAAAATGAATTTCTATCTATAGAAGAATTAAAAAAATATGATATTGCAAATCAACCTGACTTTAATAAAACATATAAAAACATTAATGAAATAGCATTTATAATACTTAAAAAAAATAATATTCCTAAAGAAAAAATGCAAGAATATAAAAATTATTTAAAAACAGAATTTTTAGCATTTTTACAAGAACAAAAAAACACAAGTAATGTTCCACTAATGTATAGAATTAATATATTATTAAACGTTAAACTAAGAGAATTAGTTAGAAATGATAATATGATGTCAGAGCAACATTTAGATTATGAAAAAATACAAGAATATTTAACTAGAAGCAATCTTTCTTTTGAAAACTCACTTGTAGAAGATACAAATAATGAAGAAGAAAATCATATTAATTCATTAATGAAATCTTTTGTTCCAAGTACTGAAAGTTTATATATTGAAAAAGAAAATAAACTAGAAGAATTAAAAAATCTAAACAATGCAATTTTACAACTAGAAGATTTTGAAAGAGAATTTATATTTTTAAGATTTGGTTTCCTTAGTAATCCTTTATCACTAAGCGAAATGCAAAAAGATTATTATGATGGTTTCTCACTACATGAACTAGGTGTTATTGAACAATTACTTTTAGATCAAATAAAAGAACACATGACAAAGCCAATAATTAAAAAGCATACTTTTTAGTTATTGGCTTTTATTTCTATAATATCATCTATTTTTATTATTTCATTGTTTTTACCAATTAATACATTATCTTTTTTACCTATTAATTCAATTTTATATTCTTTTTTTTCTGTTTTTATAAAAACAGGCATTTTATAAACAAACTTTTTAGATGAAAATATATTATTTATTTGATTTAAAACACTAAGTTTATTTTTATTTATTACCTCTTTATTTTTAGAATAATATATTCTTTGATTATTATCCTCTATTTTAACTTTGTCATTAACAAATACTTTTGGTAATTTTCCTTTCATTATATACTCTCCTTTTTATTTATATATATTTTATTGTTGGGTATTATAATTATATGAAATATTTTTTAAAATATAAAAACTTATTTATAATTCTTTTTTCATTAATAATATTTTTTATTATTAGTGTTTTTAGTATATATTCATCTAAATTTATTGTTAATAGTGAATTTAATAATCTTTATATCAAACAAATATGTTGGTATATTATTAGCTTTTTTATTATGATTATAGTTATTAAAATAAAGAATATTAGATTATTAAATTATAGCTATATAATATACGCTTTAAACATATGTTTATTAATACTTGTACTTATATTTGGAAATGAAATAAATAATGCTAAATGCTGGTTTACTATTCCCTATTTAGGCAATTTTCAACCAAGCGAAATAATGAAAATATCTTTAATACTTGTATTATCTAAAATATATAGCAATTATTATTATAAAGAAAACAAAGATTATAAAGAAGAATTAAAACTAATTATTAAAGTTTTTATTTTTACTTTTTTACCAAGTATACTTACATTTATTGAACCAGATACTGGTACTGTTATATTTTATTTTTTAATAGCGTTTAGTATATTATTTATAAGTGGTATTAACTATAAATGGTTTTTAGGATTTATTAGTATTATTATAATAGTTTTTATTATATTTTTTGTTATATATTTTTATTTCAAAACAAGCTTTGTAAATATATTTGGTCATAGTTTTTTTTATAGAATAAATAGAATATTAGATTGGACTAATACAAGCGGTATGCAGCTTGAAAATAGTTTAATAGCAATAGGTTCTTCATATATATTTGGACATGGATTATTTAATACTCCTATATATTTTCCAGAGCCTTATACAGATTTTATTTTTAGTGTTTTTTGTAGTAATTTTGGTTTAGTTGGTTCTATTATATTAATAATAATAATTTGTTTATTTTTATTTAGTATTATTAATACAGGTATTAAAGATAAAACAATAACCAATAAATTATTAATTATTGGTATTATATCTTGTTTTATCTTTTCATATGTAGAAAACATAAGTATGTCAATAGGACTACTTCCAATTATGGGAATAACTTTACCTTTTATAAGTTATGGAGGAAGTAGTTTATTTACATGTTTTATTATGATAGGAATAATAATAAATATAATAATAAAACAAAAAAAATGAAATTACTTTCATTTTTATACATAATAACTTTTTAATACATCGCTATGTGATAATTTATTTAAAGCTTTTTTTCTTACAATATGTTCTCTTTGTCTAGAAATATTATGATTAGCAAATATTTCATACGGTTCCTTTACATTTGTTCCAAACAAGCCAAATCTTTCAATAATAACAGATTGTTCTTGTTTTGTTAAACCATATTCCTTCATTGCTTTTTTTATTTCATCAATTAAACTATTTTTAATTGTTTCTTCCTCTGGTTGTTCTACATTTTCATCTTCTATAATATCTTCATATAATGTAGCATCATTTTCTGGTCTATTAATAGGTTGATTTAAGCTTTTAATGAAAAAACAAGATTCTATTTTTTTTAATAATTTTAATTTCTCATCATCTATATTAAGTATTCCTTTTATTGTTTTATCATCAATTTCATCATCTGTTAAACCTAATTTTTCTTTTAATCTTAAATATTGATGAAACTTAAAATCTATTTCTTGTGGAAGTCTTATTATTCTTCCAATATTATCTCTAATTTCATTATCCATAGCAACACATATTCTAGGGAAAACATATGTTGAGAATTTACAATTTCTTGATAAATCAAAACTATCAATACTATTTATTAAAGCTTCATTACCAACTTGTATTAAATCTTCTACATCAAATTTTTTATTATATGTTTTTGAAAAAGCAATTGAAACAACAAGCTTTAAATTATGGTTAATTATTTCATTTTTAATTTTATAATATTCTTCACTTTCATAGTCTTTTTCTTTTAGGCTAAAAAACATTTGTTTTTCTTCTTCTCTTGTATATACTGGGAAACCTTTTATACATCTCATATAATCCCCGAGTGAAGTATTTGAATAAATTTTTAACATATTTCCTCCTACAAAACTTTTTTCAAATATTATACAATTTTTTTGAGATTTGTCAATTATTTTGTACCTGTATGACCAAATCCACCATTTCTGTTTGTTCCAATTTTTTCTATTTTTCCACACTCAACTTGTTCAAAATTAACTTTTTCATACTTATTTAATACTATTTGAGCTACTCTATCATTCTTTTTAATTACATAAGTAGCACTTTTATTATTCTTTTCATCAATATCACAAATAACATCATCATTATTTAAAGAAGTATTAGAAATAATAATACCAATTTCATCTCTATATCCACTATCAATTGTACCAGGTGTATTAGAGACTCTTAAAGGAGTTTTTAAAGACAAACCACTTCTAGGTCTTACTTGCAATTCATAGCCTTCTGGTATAACCATTTTTAACCCTGTTGGGATAACTTTTGTTTCTCCAGGATGTAAAGTTATACTTTTATTTGCTCTTATATCCATTCCAGCATCTCCAATATTAGAATAAGTTGGTAAAGTTACATCATCATCTGTTGTTTCAACATATACAGTTACCTTTTCTTTTAAAGATTCTTTTATTTCTTTTATTAAAAGATCTTTTTCTTCTTTTGTAAAATTCATTTTTATCACCAAATATATTATATCAAATATTTTAAATATATAAAAAAATTGTGTAAACAACTACACAATTATTATTTTTTTATTCTTAAATACTTTTTACCATTATTATTATTATTATTATTTATAGGCATTGGATTATTAATAATTTCATTTATCTCAACTGCTAAATTAGTACTATTTATTTTATCACGTCTTATTTTATAAACATATTTAAAATATAATCTTTTATTATCACAAATTTTTAATAATGATTGAGCACATAATAAAGAAATGTTTTTTTCCTTTATTAAATCCACTAAATCTTTTGGATATTTTAACACAGCAAGTTCTGTTTTAATAGTAGAAATAGATAAATCTAAAAAGTTTGCTAGTTTTCCAAGAGAAAATTTATATTTAATTCTTATTTCTTCATACAAACAAGCTCTTTCATAGTGATTTAAATTCTCAACATTTTTTATTCTTGATAAATACTCCTCAGGTAATGATAAATATTCAGGTACTCTTTTTGGTTTAGAAACATTTTTTAATGATTCTAATGATTTAGAATCAGTGGTATCAACCCCATAATAATCCCCAAATCTTTCACGAAATTCTTTTGAATTTCTTAGTTTTGTTAAAATAGAATTTTTAATTTGACGCACTCTTTCTCTAGTAAGACCATATTTATCTCCTAATTGTTGTAGTGAAGCACCGTTTTCAATTTTATTATTATGTGTTATAAGTATATCAAACTCTCTTTCAGTTAATAAATTTTTTATAAAATCAAAAAGATCTTGCTCTAACAATATTTTTTCTACCACTTCATCTGGGCCTATTGATTTATCAACAATAAATTCACCCATTTCAGTTGTTTCTTCCATTCCATTTCCAACTTTAGTATTTAAACTAGTTGTATTATATGTATAAATATCTTTTTTTAATTGTTTTAACTTTTCTTCATCAATATCTAAATATTCACAAACTTCTTTATCTTTTGGTTCACAACCATATTGAGAATAATAATAAGAAATAAATTTATTATACTTATTTATTAAAATAGAATAATAAATAGGAAACTCTATTATAGGCCCTTGATGTTGATGTATACTTCTATACATTACTTGTTTAATCCACCATGTAGCATAAGTACTAAATCTATATCCTTTATTTAAATCATATTTATCAACTGCTTTTATAAGACCAATATTACCTTCTTGAATCAAATCTAAAAACTCAATATTATATATTTTAGAAAATGTTTTAGCATAAAAAACAACTAATCTCAAATAATGCTTTACTATCTCCGCCTTTACATCTTCACCGTTTTCTAATCTACAAAACATTTCATTTTCTTCATCAGGAGTATATAAAGGAATTTGTTTTAACTCATACATATACATATCCTTAGAATTTGAAATATCTACTTTATCTTCAATTATCATTACATTATTGTTAAGTAAAAACATATCAATAACTTCTTGAGTATTATTTCTCTTCATATTTAATACATCATAAGACATTATTTCCTTAGATTTTAATTCATTAAAAAACATATTATTTAATAATAATACAATATCCTTATCTTTTAAAAGGTACTCTAAAATTACATTTTCATCCTGCATCAAATTAAAATCAACTAATTTACTTTTACATAAATTACTTAATTCATGAGCAAGTTTTTCCTTATTAGACATGATAAACCACACCCTTTGTTCTTTATTAGGTCATATATTATATATTTTTTAACCAAATATGTCAAGTTAGGCCTTATCACAACAATAAAAAAATGTCAAAAATTATACCATGTACTAAATTTCTATAAAAACAATGTAAAAGATACACAAAACAACAAAAATAATAGATAATTTATAAAAATAAGGCCTAATTAAGTCCTAAACAATATAAAAACAACGTAAATAAGCTGTTTATTACCTAAATGGTGGAGCATATCGGAATTGATATAATGAAATTGCAAACAACTATAAAACACAACAACAACGGTTTTAAGCACGTTTGATAACTATGGACTATATACAAAAACTATGCTTTTCAAAAAAACAAGAGGTAATTAAGAGGGAAATTAGGAGGGAAAAATAATGAAAAAATTTAGTATTATTCAAGAAGATATGAATAGGTGTTTTATCTGTGATAAACCTAACACTCACAAACACGAAATATTTTTTGGTAAAAATCACAAAAATAGTATTAAGTACGGATTAGTGGTAGGACTATGTTTAGAACACCATACAGGAAGAAATGGAATACATACAGCAAAAGGTACTATATTAAACAAGCGTTTACAAGAGATAGGACAAAATGCCTTTGAGAAAGTGTATAAAGATTTAGTTTTCATTAATATTTTTTAAAAAAATTATAAAAATAAAATAACAAAAAAAAGTGGAATTAATTCACTTCTTTTTTATTGAACACAACTGTCAATATTTTGTGTAGCAAGTTTTAGAGTTCCAAAACTTTTTAACCAACTAAAATTATTGATTAATTAGATAATATAAAACATTTATGCTTATGTCAGCTTCTATTTATTAAATAGTTTTCTATTTCTTTTTTTGCTTTAGACATCTCTCCAGTGCAATTACCAGTTTCTAAGTGTTTTAAAATAGTTAAAATACCACTTAAAATTGGTTTATTTGCCTCTTCTATTTTTAATAAACGAAGATTATCATTTTCAAGTTTTTTAATTTATTTATTTCTTCTTTAAATGTCAATTCTTTTCTTGGTGTTTTTTCATCTAATATTTTTCTTATAGTTAATCCACCATCTTGTGTTTCTGCTTCTGTACCATAAAATTTTGCTATTTCAGCTGCTGTTTCTTGTACTTGTTGCATTTCTTTTATATTTTGTTTTACAGGCACTACCTTTTCTTTTTTATTTTTGATAGGTACTACTTTTGGTTTTAAGCTGTTAGTTGCTCTTTCTATAACATAATCAAAATAATCTTGTGTTTCTTTTTCTAATTTAATGTCATATCCTTTGTCTATATTAGATGTTCTATCAGCAAATACATCACACAATATTTCTTTTGCAATTAATCTATTATTAATTTCTTTCCATTTGTCATAATTAATTTCGTTTTCACTTTCAATGAAATTGTTTTTATTTTTAACAAAGTTTTTATCATTTATTATTTCGTTTATTAAATCGTTAGAATAAGTGTCTCTAAAATATTTGTTATGATATATTAAATTTTCTAATATTTCGTGATAAGCAATAAATGTTTGGTCTTTTATATCTAGATTATAATCTACATATATTTTATTAGAATCAGTTGTAGAACTGCCACCATGATACAGATTATTACCATCAAAAAAGACAACTTCTTTATTATAAAGTGTCTTTAAATCATTATTTAATTGTTCTTGTTCTTTTGTTAATTCTTTTGTGGTGTTTTTGGTTGCGTTTTGCTCGAACTTTTTGTAGTTTTCTTTTGCAATTTCATTTTCCCCCATCTTTCGTTTAACAGTTGTCGATTCAATATTTCCATTTCCTCTTCGGTTAGTTTCTTCTTTTTTGTTGGTACTACTTTTTTCATAAGGGTCCTCCTTTAATTTATTAACAGTATTTTCTGTTTCTTTATTATATAACATATCTTTATTTTTATCAATTTTATTATTAGAATTTTTATTTTGTGTATCAGTTCCATTCTTTTGCATAGAATATTTAGTAGATGATGTATCAGATTTGACATTTGTGTTAGATTGTGGTATATTGTTATCAATCAATGTGGTTAAATTATTACTATTCGCCGTTTCGGACGTATGATGAAGAGCATTATTGCTATGAATCAGTTTAGTAGATTCTTTCCACATTGTTTTTATTTGCAAATCTCCTTTATTGGGGATTGCCTCAATAACAAATATTTTACCTGTGCTGTCTGCTTTTATATATCTTATAGATAAAATTTTATTTTTACGACTAGCATCTAGTGTCTCACTACCTTTGACAATGTCATCTGGATTTGACAATACATCAGGAATTCTTTTAATGTCATTCATTGTTATTGATATTTGTCCAGGATTTGTTTCATTAGAATGTTTAAATAGGTGTCTAATATAGTCCTTTGACAAAATTTGTCTTCTGTTAGAAATGTCTATTCCAGATATTTTTTTTATCAAATTGATTACTCTGTTATTTTTTGGCACTGCTATTATAATATTGCCTTTTGATTGATTATTATTTAATGCGTCTTCAATTTCCTTACTAAATAATTCTTCGCTTATAATAATATTTTCTTTATTCTGATTATTAACTAAATAATTTGATACATCTAATGTTTTGTTATTATTTAATGGCATTTTAACATCAGCATTATCCTCAAATATATCATCTAAAATTAATTTTTCTACAGGAATTTTAAATTCCAATTTTACAGAACCTCGGCCATCACTTTGTGATGCATTTTTTGATGTACTAAAATACACATAATCTTCTTTAGCAGACATTTTTCCAGTTTCAATTATTTTTTGAGCATTTTCTTTTGTTGTTTGATGGTATAAGGTAACATATCCGTTTTTGTCTATTTCCGCTCCTGCACTTTTTAATTCAACAATTAGGTCTTGTGCATCCAACAATACATCTCCAGTTACTCTTTCCTCTAATGATTTTGTATTTTGATTCACATCAGATGTTATAGATATATCTTTGTTTATAGGGATATTGCCTTTTGTTTGTTTTACAAGTTCTCTATTTATAGGAATGTTTTGTTGATTAACTTTAGCATATTGACTGGCTTCTAATTTTGATGGCGTGACAAATACACCTTGTTCTATAGGATAAGAACTATACACAGTTATTTCACCTGTTTCTAGTGCCTTCTTTGCCATATTTGCTGTATATGTTTCATCAAAGTCTTCACCAGCATCAAAATATTCTTTGTAATCACTGTCTTGTAATGTCTCTTCAAATGTTTTAATATCCGCTGTGTTTCTAATCCACGTAGCAGTTTCATTCCCAGCTGGATTACTATTCTGTATTATCTTATTTTGTTTTTCTTTCAAATTAAAAGAACTATTGTCTAGTTCTTGAGTATTTTTATCTTTTTCTTGCATAGAATATTTAGTAGATGATGTATCATTGACATTTTTGTCTTTTTGTGGTGTATTGTCTTTAATAGATTGAGTTTGCTGGGAATTGGACCCAGTGAATTCAATCTTTTTTATTATACCATGATTTAATAAATTAGGTAAATACGATTCATTGTCTTTAGAATAATATGCATTTTCAAACTTATTTTGTAAATCTTTTAAAAATAAATATTCATTTGAATTTTTAGTTACTTTATTTAATAAATCAACAATAGCATCCATAATTTTTTTAAATAAATTTGGATTTTCTATTGATAATGTGTTTAAAAATTCTTGATTTCCTAGTAGTTCTCCAGTTACATCACACATTACTTCTTCATTTATTTCATTTGTTTCATAATTAGCTTTAACATTTTCTACTATTTCATTAAAACTATTGTTCTTTTTTGCATAATCTAAAATCATATCTTGGATTTCTTCTGTTCCTACAGCATGTGTAAGTTCATGCATTAATACAAACTCTGATGTTTTTTGACTATTTGGATTTAAAACTATTGTTTTATTTCCGTTTCTAGTCACTATCATACCATTTATATTATTTGGTACACTTCCATCAAATATAAAAGATAATTTATAGCAATAAGAGGTAAACAAGAAGTAATGTATATAAAAACAACGTAAATACGCTGTTTATTACCTAAATGGTGGAGCATATCGGATTCGAACCGATGACCCCCTGCGTGCAAGGCAGGTGCTCTGACCAACTGAGCCAATGCCCCATAAGGTAGGCACTTGATAATTTATCAAGCGCAATAATTGTATCAAAAATTTAAGGTCATGTCAACTCTTATTTTTTTATAATTTTGATACTATGTTTATCTTATGATACTTTTTCATTTACAATTATACAAAAACAACAGTTAAAAACTGTTGTTTTAGTTTTTTAATGGTCGGGAAAACAGGATTTGAACCTGCAACCTCTCGGTCCCAAACCGAACGCACTACCAAGTTGTGCTATTTCCCGAATATGGCGCACCCAAGAGGAGTCGAACCCCTAACCT